>JBEKMZ010000099.1:0-13142 GCA_049523315.1 Acidimicrobiales bacterium
AAGACGCGATCTCTTCGAGCAACACCCGGTCTTCTGGCGACAGCTCGAGTGGTTCAGCGGGAGGATGTGCCATGACCGAGCATAACAACTACCGCGCGCTCAATACGCGGACACTACACTAGTTTCCGGTAGCGACGGGATCATCAGAGGAAAACATGCCCTCCGGCAGTACTGGGAGGAAGGCCTCAGGCGCATCCCTGATCTTCGTTCTGATGTGTTGGGCGTCTATGTCGGCGTCGGCGCGCCGGTCATCAACTACCGGAACCAGAAGGGTGGCCGCGCGAACGAGTTCTCATCTTCGAGGGAGACCTCGTGAAGGAGGGCCATGGCACCTACCTTGACAGCGGCAGCGATCTCGCCGGAGCCGAACGCGAGTGATGATCCGTCGTTGTCGGGCGCCGCGCGAGGAGAGCGACGGCTTGCCATCGAGACCAGGCACTGTGATGCGAGAGGCGGTTCGCAGCCCTCGTCGCGTCCTAGATCGAGTTTTTTCAATTCGGCTCTAGGAGACACCACTCGGCACAGAGCCAGGTCCGCCGGACACGGACCTGGCGCGCCTCGCCCTTTGGATGAAGCCCTGAGCCATCCGGCAGGGCGCTATTTGACGGTGGTGAGCGTCTTGTTCGAAGACTTCGAGCCGAGGAAGCTCGAGCTGCCCCAGTAGGTCGCGACGAGGCCGTGCTTGCCGACCCTGAAGGTCCTGGCCGACGCCGTGCAGGAGCCTTTGCCCGATGACAGGCTTATCCGACAAGGCGTCCCGTTGACAGTTACCGTCCCGGTCGGTGTCGTGCCGGCGTACTGCGGCGTGACCGTGACCGAGAAGCGCTCGTTTTGCTCGTGCCCGTAAGTGACCGTCGTCGCCGACAGCTTGAGGGCCGTTTTGGTTGTCGCCCTGTCGACGGCGAGGGCCTTTTTCGCAGAAGTCGAGCCCACGAAGTTGGTGTTGCGCTCATAGCTAGCGTATACGCCGTAGCTGCCGGCATGTAGCTCCGCGCTCGGAAGGGCACACGAACCCAGCCCGTTGGTCACTTTGATCGTGCACAGTGTGGTCGTGGACTTCCTTATCATCACACTCCCGCTTGGCGCGACGGGGGAGAACCTGGCCGCCACGGTTACCCAAAAGCGCTCGTTCTGCTCGTGTCCGTAGGTGACCTTGCCCACCGACAGGGTAAGCGCGACAGTGGTCGAAGCCCTCGGCAACAGGGTGACCGCGGACGGTGCTGACGGCGCGGAGCTGCCCGATGCGTTCAGGGCCTCAACCGTGAAGGTGTACGCGGAGCCCGGGATCAGGCCGGTGACGGTCCCAGTGGTGACGGTGGGGCTGAACATGGTGGCGGAGTGCGCGCTCGTGCCGATGTACGGGGTCACCGCATATGCGGTTATGGCCGATCCGCCCATGCTCGAAGGCGGTGCCCAGGAGATGACGGCGCTCTCGTTGCCGAACGGGCTGGCGCTGACGCTCGTCGGCGCGCCCGGCACGGTCGGGGACGGAATCGCCCATACCTCGTTGGAGGCGACCGAGACTCCTGCGGCGTTGACCGCCTTGGCCTTGTAGTAGTAGGTGTGCCCGTTCGTGAGTCCGCTGACGGTGACCTCGGGGAGCGCGATCAGGACCGAGCCATTGACAGGTGTCGCCGACTCTCCGCCGGAGCTGGCGCCTTGGTAGACGTTGTATCCGACGATGGCCGATCCGTTGTCGACAGGCGCTGACCAACTGAGCTGGACTGTCGCATTCCCCGGGACGGCGTTGAGGCCCGTCGGGGCCGCAGGCGCGCTCACGGCGGGGATGACGGCGTTCGAAGGGCCAGAGGTGACGCTGCTGCCGACCGAGTTCGTCGCGACGACGGTGAAAGTGTACGAGTCACCGTCGGTGAGCCCGGTGACGACACAGCTGAGAGGTCCCGTCGTCCAGACGCAGGTCTGCCCGCCCCGGCTCGACGCGGTCGAGTCGGCAGCGGTGACGTTGTAGCGCATGATCGCCGATCCGCCGAGGCTCGAAGGTGCAACCCAGCTGACAGTCGCCGACTCGTAGCCGCGGGCGGCACCGACGGTTCTCGGGGCACTCGGCACGATGCCGGCCGGGATGGCCCAGACCTCGCTGGAGGCTACGGAGGCGCTGATGGAGTTCACGGCCTTCACGGTGAAGTAGTACTCGGTGTCGTTGACGAGCCCGGTCACGGTTGCGTTCGTCGTCGTGATGAGCGTGCTGCCGTTGGTGGGCGCGGCATAGTTCTCGCCGCCCGAGTTGGTTCCCTTGTAGACGTTGTAGCCCATGATCGCCGACCCGCCGGAGGCGGGTGCGACCCAGCTCAGTGAGACCGTGGTGTTGCCCGGGGTTGCGACGAGGCCTGTCGGGGCCAAAGGTGCAGTGACGGTGGGGACCACCGTGGCCGAGGCGTTGGAGGCGGCGCCCGTGCCGAGTGAGTTCGTGGCAGTGACGGTGAAGTTGTAGGAGTCACCGTTGGTGAGGCCCGTCACCTCACATGTGAGCGGTCCGGTCGTCCAGGTGCAGTCTTGTCCGCTGGCTGATGGCGTCGTCAAGTTGTTCGCGACGACCGTGTACTTGGAGATGTTCGATCCGCCCGGACTCGAGGGCGCGGACCACGTGACTGTCGCCGAGATATCTCCTGCGGTGGCGACGACAAGAGACGGTGCCCCTGGCACGGTGGCGGCTGGAACGGCCCAGACCTCGTTCGAGGCGGGCGAGGCGCCGATCGCGTTCACGGCCTTTGCGACGAAGTAATAGGTTTTGGCATTGGTGAGCCCAGTCACCGTCGCCGTGGTGGCCGAGATGAGCGTGCTCCCGTTGAGGGGGGTGGACGACTCTCCTCCCGAGGTCGTGCCCTGGTAGAGGTTGTAGCCGAGGATGGGCGAGCCGTTGTCGGCGGCCGCCGCCCAACTGAGCATGACCGTCGTGTTGCCCGGTGCAGCCGCGAGGCCAAGCGGGGCCGAGGGCGCGCTGGCCGTGCCCGCCAGCGCTGCCGGAGCGGAGAACGCGAATCCCGCCAGGAGTGCAGCTGTCCCGACTGCAACTAGAAAAGAGTGTGGCCGCCTCACGATTCCTCCCGTGTGTCAAGAGCGGAATATTTCAGTTCCATGAAGGTATGGTACCGCTTTTCGCGCGGCTCACGTGATTTTCAGAGCTGCGGCGGCTGCCTCGGCCACGATGACGTCCTCAGGCACCGTCCCACCGCTCGCGTCGAGGGCGCCGATCATCGCCGTGGCCTGAGCCAATGTGATGGCCATGCAGACACGTTTCCAGGTCGTCTTCTGATCGACTTAGAGCTACGTTGCCGGCGCGCTCTCTACCAGAGCGTGTATCCGCCGTCGGCGAGGAGGGTTTCCCCGGTGACAAAGCTCGCCGCGTCAGAGGCGAGGAAGAGCACGGCGTTGGCGATCTCGTCTGGAGTGCCCATCCTTGCGAGCGGCGTGCCGCCGATCCAGTAATTGCTGGCCATATCCGTTTGCACGAGGCGCTCGACCATCTCGGTGCGGGTGTAGCCGGGTGCGACGGCATTCACCCGCACCCCGTAGGGAGCCCATTCGGCGGCGAGCGACTTCGTCAGCATGATCACGCCTGCCTTGGACACGTTGTACGCGGCCTGCGGTTGCGGGCGGTTGACGATCAGGCCCGACATGGAGGCTATGTTGACGACAGCGCCCGAGCCCGCGGCGATCATGGGCCGACCGAACACTTGGCTGCAGAAAAAGGTCCCGGACAGGTTCACCGCCAGCATCCGGTCCCAGTCCGCGACGCTCATCTCCTCGGCGGGAACGTGGTGGGCGATCCCGGCATTGTTCACAAGGACGTCTGCCAAGCCCCAGCTCTCCTCGAGAGCCTCTCGGGCAGCTTGGACCTGCTCGTAGGACGAGACGTCGCATAGGTGCGTCACGACCTCGGCGCCTTCGACCTCGCTTTGCAGCTTGACGGCTGCCACCTCCACGCCTGCGTCGGCGAGATCGAGTAGAGCCACGGCCGCGCCGGCCCCTATGGCCGCTCGGGCGATGGCATAGCCGATGCCACGAGCCCCACCTGTCACGACGAACCTGCTGCCCTCAAAGCAAAAACTGCTGGCTTTGACGCTCACGATCCGACACCTTCCCTCTCGCTGGCCCCTGTGCTCACGATAGGGGCATCGACCCACAAAGAGGTGTTTCCTAGCCCGTTTCTGACAGCGGGGCGCAAAGCCCGAGGCCAGGGCTCCAGCTGACGGCGTGCAGGAGAGTCGTTCCGGCTCAGGAGTCGGTGACGTTCGAGAGAGCCAAGGCCGAGGCCCCGTGGGCCTGGACCGTGAAGGTTGCCGAGAGCGGGCCCTGCATGACCTCCACGTTGCCGCTTGTCGTGACGTAGCCGAGCACGGGCAGGGCATTCGATGTCGACGCGGAGGCGGCCGCCATTTGGGCGACTCCCGACGCCTCGTCGACCCAGTTCGCAGGCAAGAAGCCCTCACCTGCGTAGAAGTCGTTGGCCGAGAGGTAGCCGAGTAGGGGCTCGCCTAAAGGGCCGACCTCAGCCAGGCTGATGGCCGTCACGTTGGTGGCCTCGTAGTTCCAACGGGCTTGGGCGAGCTGTTTCGCGTAGAACATGCCACGGGTCGAGACGTAGCCGACGAGGGCACCCGCCGTAATGTCGCCCTCTGCGAGGGCAATGGACCGCACCCCGGAGGCCTGTGCCACCGCCCAGGCATTACCGGCCAGCCCAGCTTTGACCAAAAAGGCGCCACTCTTGATCTGCAGGTAGCCGAGAAGTGGGGGAGCGGTACCGCTCCCGCCCGCGAGTGCGATCGCGGAGACGCCTGTGGCTTCGAGCGTAAATGCGCCCGTCAGCGAGCCTTCCTCGGCGTAGAAGTCGCCAGAGGTGCTCAAGTAGGAAAGGACGGGCGTCCCCGACGCGGACAGGGCCACAGCAATGGAGACCGCGTCCTTCGCGACCTGGGTCCAGCTCGAAGACGCGGCGCGTCTCGCGAAGAAGTCACCCTCAGGATCGACATAGCCGTAGACGGCGTTTCCGTTCGTTCCCGTCGTGCCCGCATCGCCCGCGACGGCGATGGAGGCCGCGGCGGGGGAGAGCAGTTGGTAGGCGTTGCCGGGCTTGGCGATGCGTGCGGTGAAGCCGGCCGGCCCGGAGAACCCGATCACGGGCCGCTGGAACGTCCAAGCGGGGTTGTGCAGCCAGCCGCTCACGTCGTCACCGACGACCCAGTTCTCGACGGGGTAGGTCGCCCAGCCGTCGTTGCCCGCACCGCCGTTCTGCTGGATCAGGGTGATCGTGCCGTTGCCCTGTGGGTTGACGGCGTTTGCCGTCACGACTGCGGTGTGGCCGTACGGGTTGTTCTGAGTACGGGCGACCGAGATGACGTCACCAGGCTGGGGGACGGCTCCGATAGTGCCGTTGTTGATCACGACGAGCTGGGGCCCGTTCGGGTTGTACTTGGCCTTGTAGCCGGCGAAGTTGTAGCCGCGCACGACGTCCCAGCCGTTGGCGGGATAGGGATTGACGCCCCAAGCCAGGTACATCCAGCGCATCGACAACTCGACACATTCCCATTCGAGCTCACCCCAGGCACCCGGGAAGAAGGCGACCTCGTGGTCGCTGCCGCCCTGGGTCGGGCCTGGGCCGCAGGCGACCAGTCCGTGCCACAAAGCCCCGAGGGGGTGAGAGCCAGGGTAGTTGGTCGTGTCGCAGTTGCCGCCCTTCCACCAGCCGGGAGAGCCGACGGTTCGCCTCGCCTGGAAATGGGCGGGCCTTAGGCCATCCAGCGCCACAGGCGATCGGTCCCTGCCGTTGACCGTCGCCGAACCGAGAGGAGCGAGCACGGCGGTGAGGACGAACAGCGCCGCGGACATGGCAAGCAGGGGTGTGATCCAACCGGCCCAGTTTGTTCGCGCCGGCGTAGCTGCGCCTGCGGCCATCGTTCCCTCGCTCCCGCATGGTCATCAGGTTGCACCAACCGTTCAGTAACCATCGGCACCGGGGGATGTGACATTGAGGCAGACCTCGCAACTGTCACGGGTGCCAGTCCGCTCGCGTGGCGGAAACGTTTCCGAGACTGAAGGCCTCTACGGGCTCGCGGAGCTGCTGGAAGTCCGTTCCCAGTGTCTCGCGCGCCCCAGTGCTGCCAGCCAGGCGGCGTAGTCGACGTCTGCCCGTCCCCGTCTGGAGGCGGGTTCGAACACCTCGTCGCCCACTCTCAGGGCCCGCAGCTCCTCGAAGCCCCAAACGCCTTCGGCGAGCCCGGCCAGCATGGCGGCACCGAGGGCGGTGATCTCGGTGCTTCGGGGGCGGACGACCGGCACCGCGCACTGGTCGGCTTGGAACTGCAGCAGCAGGTCCATTGTCGCGGCCCCGCCGTCGACGCGGAGCAGGCTCGGGGACTTACCCGCGGCGCGCCCCATCGCTTCGAGAACGTCCCGGCACCGATAGGCGATGGCCTCTACGGCGGCCCGCGCAAGATGTGCCCGGCCCGTTCCTTTCGATATGCCGACGATCGTGCCCCGGGCTCCCGCATCCCACCAAGGGCTGCCGAGACCGGCAAAGGCGGGCACGAGGAAGACGCCGCCGTTGTCCGGGATCTGAGCGGCGAGGGCCCCGACCTCTGCCGCCGCCTCGATCAGGCCGAGCCCGTCGCGCAGCCACTGGATCGTCGCCCCGGAGGAGAAGACGGCGCCTTCGAGCGCGAAGGTGAAGCCGTCGGCGGCACCCGCCGGTGCATGGTCGCCCAGGTCCCAGGCGACGGTGGTCAACAGGCCCTCGGTCGGAGGTGCTATCCGGGCCCCGATATTCAACAGGACGAAGCTCCCGGTGCCGTAGGTGACTTTGGTCTCGCCGGGCAGATGGCAACCGTGCCCGAAGAGAGCGGCTTGCTGGTCGCCAGCGATGCCGCTCACCGGCACCCCTTTCAGCCGCCCGCCGGCGACATCGTCAGAGACCGTGCCGTACCTGCAGGCGGACGGGTGGACCTCTCCGAGCGCGTCGATTGGGACGCCGAGCATCTCGCACAGCTCCGCCGACCAGGACCGCAGGACGATGTCGTAACAGAGTGTCCGGCTCGCATTGGAAGGGTCCGTGACGTGCACTCCCTTGCGGGAGCCTCCCGTCAGGTTCCAGCACAGCCAGTCGTCGACCGTCCCGAGGGCCAGCGAACGGCTGGGCTCGACGCCGCCGTGCTCGAGCATCCAAGACCATTTCGTGGCGGAGAAGTAGGGGTCGAGCACGAGACCGGTGCGCTCGCGCACGAGGGGGAGCAGGCCCTCCTCTGTGAGATCGGCGCATTTCTGCGCCGTGCGGCGGTCCTGCCAGACGATCGCTCGGTGACACGGTTCGCCTGTGGAGCGGTCCCAAGCCACCGCTGTCTCGCGTTGGTTGGCGATCCCGACCGCGGCGATGCTGAGCGAACGCTCGGCAAGCGTCGCGTGCAGCTCAACCAGATTTGCCTCGACGAGGGCCCAGATCTCGGCTGCATCGTGCTCGACTAGGCCCGGCGCAGGGAAGTGCTGGGGCAGCTCGCGGTAGGAGGTGGCCACCACCTCGCAGTTCTCGTCTACGGCAAGTGCCCGCACTCCGGTGGTGCCGGCGTCGATCGCGATGACTAAGGCCACAGCGCACCGTAGCCGTCCCACTCTTGGCCGCGCCTGGCTTTGCGCGAGCGAGCGCGAGCGAACGCAAACCTTCGCGAGCAGCCGCTGACCAGGGAGGACGGGCAACAGAATCCATTGACACGGCGGTAACTACGGTGTTGTAATTACCTCCTATCTGGTGGCCGGATAAGACGGCACCACAACATGTAGTGGTTATTGAAGTCCGGCGCGTGCCGGGTGATGAATCGGCACAGGGCAGGCAAGTACCGCCAAGGAGGGAACCATTCAAATGGCCGTCGCAGGAGAGCGCCTCGGAATCGGCATCAAGCGCCACTTCACCACTGAGGGTCGTCACCCTTATGACGAGGTCGTGTGGGAACACCGCGAGTCGCGTATCAGTGACTACCGCACGGGTGCGGTTGCCTTCGAGCAGCTCGGTGTGGAGGTGCCTTCGACCTGGAGCCTCAATGCGACGAACATCCTTGCTCAGAAGTACTTCCGGGGAACCGTCGGGACACCCGAGAGGGAGTCATCACTGCGCCAGGTGGTCGATCGTGTCGTCGACACGATCACGACTTGGGGCACAAAGGACGGGTACTTTGTCGACGCCGGCGAGGCGGCAACCTTCAGCGAGGAGCTGAAGCACCTCATCGTGCAACAAAAGGCGGCGTTCAACTCCCCGGTCTGGTTCAACGTCGGCGTCCAAGGGGTGCCTCAGCAGGCCGCGGCGTGTTTCATCCTCGGTGTCGAGGACTCGATGGCGTCGATCCTGAACTGGTATGTCGAAGAGGGCATCATCTTCAAGGGCGGCTCTGGGGCCGGGGTCAACCTCTCGAGCATCCGGTCGTCCCGGGAGCTTCTCAACGGCGGCGGGACGGCCTCGGGTCCGGTGAGCTTCATGCGGGGAGCGGACGCCTCAGCCGGGACGATCAAGTCCGGGGGCAAGACGCGTCGCGCAGCGAAGATGGTGATCCTCGATGCCGATCATCCAGACATCCAGGAGTTCATCTGGTGCAAGGCGCGCGAGGAACGCAAGGCCCGCGTGTTGGCACAGGCGGGCTTCGACATGGACCTGGACGGTAAGGACAGTCAGTCGGTCCAGTACCAGAACGCCAACAACTCGGTCCGGGTGACCGATGAGTTCATGCAAGCGGTGCTCGACGATAGCGACTGGCACCTCGTCGGGCGGACCTCGGGTCAGCCGATCGAGACACTGAAGGCCCGCGACCTGTTCCGACAGATCGCGGAGGCCGCGTGGGAGTGTGCCGATCCGGGGTTGCAGTTCGACACGACCATCAACAAGTGGCACACCGCACCCAACACCGGCCGCATTTCAGCGAGCAACCCGTGCTCGGAATACGTCCACCTCGACAACTCCAGCTGCAATCTCGCCAGCTTGAACCTGATGAGGTTCTTGAACGACGACGACACCTTCGATGTGGAGAGCTTCCAGGCCGCGGTCACGGTTGTGTTCACGGCTCAGGAGATCCTCATCGGCAACGCCGATTACCCGACCGAGAAGATCGCCGAGACTACCCGTCGTTTCCGTCAGCTCGGGCTCGGCTACGCGAATCTCGGCGCTCTGCTCATGGCTCTCGGTGTGCCGTACAACTCAGAGGAGGGCCGGGCCATAGCGGCTTCGATCACGGCGCTAATGACCGGCGCGGCATATGTGACCTCGGCCCGTACCGCGGCCAGGATGGGTCCCTTTGCCGGGTTCCATGAGAACGCGGACCCGATGCTGGAGGTGCTAAGGATGCACCGCCGCGAGGTGGCCAAGATCGACGAGGAGCAGGTGCCAACGGAGCTTCTCTGTGCGGCGCAAGAGGCTTGGGACTCCGCAGTCGAACTTGCCGAGGTACATGGTGTGCGCAACTCCCAGGCGACGGTCCTCGCGCCCACGGGCACCATCTCGTTCCTCATGGACTGCGACACGACTGGGATCGAGCCTGACCTTGGCCTCGTTAAGACGAAGAAGCTAGTCGGCGGCGGCACGATGTCGATCGTCAACCAGACCGTTCCGCGTGCGTTGAAGCGGCTCGGCTACACCACAGAGGAGACGGCGGAGATCGTCGCCTACATCGACGAGCACAAGACAATCGTGGGAGCCCCGAACCTCCGTGCCGAGCATCTGCCGGTCTTCGCGTGTTCCATGGGAGATAACACGATCCACTTTCTCGGTCATGTGAAGATGATGGCGGCGGCTCAGCCCTTCATCTCGGGCGCGATCTCAAAGACAGTGAACCTTCCAGAGGAAGTCACCGTCGAGGACATCGAGCAGCTGCACATTGACGCCTGGCGGATGGGCCTGAAGGCGGTTGCCATCTACCGCGACAACTGCAAGGTGGCACAGCCGATGGCGACGGCCAAGAGAGCGGACGCCGAGGCGACGCTCAACGCCGTCGACAGCGAGAATGGCCGAAGGTCTGAGGTGAACGCTGGTCAGGCTGCACTGCTCGAGCGCATCGCCGAGCTCGAAGGCGCATTGCAGCAGAAACACGTGATGGCCCCTGCCACGACGACGCGCACCCGGCTACCCCGCAAGCGGCGTTCCAACACCTTTGCCTTCCGGGTTGCCGACTGCGAGGGTTATGTCACCGTCGGCGAGTACGAGGACGGGCGGCCAGGTGAGGTCTTCATGAAGGTCTCAAAGCAAGGATCGACATTGTCGGGAGTCATGGACGCCTTCTCCATCGCTGTCAGCCTCGGGCTCCAGCACGGCGTTCCGTTGTCGACCTTCGTCCGCAAGTACACGAACATTCGCTTCGAGCCTGCGGGGATCACCGACGACCCGGAGCTGCGGTTGGCCTCGAGCCTGGTCGACTACATCTTCAGGCGCCTCGCACTCGACTACTTGAGCTTCGACGAGCGGCTCGAGCTGGGAGTGCTCTCGACAGGGGAGCGGACCCAGCCGACGCTTCCGGGTCTCGAGGACGTCGACAACGGCCAGGCAGCGAGGATGGACCGGGAGCGCTTCGGGGCGGGCGGCGATGCAACCTCAGTCAGCCGCCCAGCCGATGCCGAGGTATTGCGGCCGTCGGGGCAGATGGAAACCAGGGACGCCCCCTTCTGCTACGCCTGCGGCAACGTTATGCAGCGCGCGGGATCCTGCTACGCGTGCCCGAGTTGTGGCGCTACGAGCGGCTGCTCGTAATGTCAAATGACTCCGAGATTTCAGTGGAAGTGACACCCTAATTTCAGTGGAGTGACATCGAAACTGCAGTACCGACGTGTGTGGAGGCTGTACGGAGGGCTTGGTCAGAGGGTCAAGGCCGGCGAGCAAACGGCCAGGATCCTGAGGTCCGTCCAATGGCAGGTCAAGCATTTTGAGGAGATTCCGGTCCTTGTCGTGTGCTGTCTACGAGGCGGTGCGCGAGTGCCGTTGCTCCCCGAGCCGCGGATCGCTGCCTCGAGCCATTACGGGTCGATCTACCCGAGCGGCCAGGTCTGTCGGCGTAGGTGGCGCCCTCATCACGCTGCCACTGTGGTCTAACACTGTGGCGCGTCGAATCCTCAAGCTCCCGCTGACCGTGGAGCCGTGCTGCATCGTGACACCCGGCTAGCCAAAAGGCCGCTACGGGCGCAAGGTTCGCAAACCCGTCGGAACGGTCGTCCACGTCGACCGATACGGCCACCAGCCGTGGCGTGACCACACGCTGTCCTGATCCTCGGGTACCTCGAACCTGTTGCGGGGTTGTCGAGTGGCCTCTGCAAACCGATCCGTCTCGTTACGCGCCCGCGACGTGACTGAAGACGCACCTAGTGCGGCGCACAGATGATTCGATCAGCGGCGGGCCTAGCGCCGAGCCCGGCGGTACGACCTCAAGCACGCCGGCGTTGCGCTGCTGCCTGCGGCGGGACTCGATCCCTCCGAGATCGCGCTCAGCGGGCTGGGTGTCAGTCGAGTGTTGTCTTCACCTTGGCCATAACGACGAATGGCTCAGCCCTGTTCAGTCACCCACCGTCCATCTGCCGTCGACAGCTGAGTCGGGGGCGCACAGCTGACCCGCGCCGTCGAAGCTTGATCGGTACTGCCGGCATATAGTAACATTGACACAATAATCAGAATGGGCAGTTCGGCCAACGAGGTGGCCGATGCGGCACAGCTCCGGCAGCTGGCAGTTCGGGAAAGAGGCGTCAGTGGGATGAGCGAGCTGACGAACGCGAGAGACAATGTGACCGAGCCGCACGTGTTGGCGGCCCAGCTGCGATTGTCGATGGTCCGCCTCTCCCGCCAATTGCGCCGGATGGACCCGTCGGAGCTCACCATCGCCCAGTTCTCGGCGCTCGCCACGGTGGTTCGGAACGGCCCACTCGGCATCGGCCACCTCGCCGAGATCGAAGGCCTGCCCTCCCCGGCCGCGACTCGGCTCGCCGACAAACTGGAGGAGGCCGGCCTCGTCGCCCGCCGGCCGAACCCCGCTGACCGCCGCGGTGTGCAGCTCGAGGCCACGCCCAAAGGCACGGAACTTCTCGAACGGCGCGCCCGGATCGGTAACGCCTGGCTTGCCGGGCACGTCAGTGCGCTCGGCAAGGCGGACCGATTGGCGCTGGAACGAGCTGTGACCTTGCTCGCGTCGTTCGCGACCGAGTGCTCGGGGGAGGCGCCGGAGGTGGCGGGAGACCACCACGAACCAAAGGAGAAGCCAACGTGAGCCTGTTGACACCGACCCGGTCGACAGCGGTAGGGCCGCACTACAAGTGGCTCGTCCTCTCCAATACCACCATCGGCGTGCTGTTGGCGACGATCAACGCGACGAGCCTCATGATCGCCCTGCCGGTCATCTTCCGAGGCATCCATCTGAACCCGTTGCAGGCGTCCAACTTCCCCTATCTGCTCTGGATCATGATGGGCTACATGCTGGTGTCGGCCGCGGTCGTCGTGACCGTGGGGCGCATCGGCGACATGTTCGGCCGGGTCAAGATGTACAACCTCGGCTTCGCCTGGTTCACCGTCGGGGCGATCCTTCTGTCGCTCGTCTGGAGCACAGGCTCAAGTGGTGCCCTGGAGCTCGTCATCCTGCGGATGTTCCAGGCCATCGGCGGGGCGCTGCTCATGGCGAACTCGGCGGCGATCATCACCGACGCCTTCCCCTCCGAGCAGCTCGGCTTGGCCCTCGGGATGAACATGGTCGCCGGGATCCTTGGGTCGTTCTTGGGCATCGTCGTCGGCGGGCTGCTCTCACAGGTGGGCTGGCGCTGGGTGTTCCTCGCGAACGTGCCGGTCGGCGTCTTCGGGACGGTCTGGGCCTACCTGAAGCTGAAGGAGATTGGCGTCCGCATCAAGGCGAAGATCGACTGGCTCGGAAACCTCTCCTTTGCCGCGGGCCTGGCCATGATCCTCACGGGCGCCACCTACGGCATCAAGCCCTACGGCCACTCCCTCACCGGCTGGGGGAATCCCTTCGTTCTGGAAATGATGTTCGGCGGTCTGGCGTGTCTCGTCGTCTTCGTCGTCGTCGAGATGAAGGTGAAGGACCCCATGTTCCGCCTGTCGCTGTTTCGCATCCGGGCGTTCACCGCCGGCAACGCAGCGTCGTTCCTCGGGTCGGTAGGGCGGGGCG
>JBEKMZ010000100.1:0-12860 GCA_049523315.1 Acidimicrobiales bacterium
CGCATGATGTAGGGGACCTCCACTTGGTCGTCGGGTTTGGGTTGCACCCGACATCACAGCCGGGCCAACACGACGACCGGTGGATGGTCTCTGTCAGCGCCTATCCGCGCGACCTCTAAGTCGGCTGAGTGCGATCTTCCCAGTCTGGGTCAGCCCGGATGACGTCTCCAGGTGGGTGACCGCACTCGCTCGGCTCGTGCTAGTACCTACGCATCCGGGCCCGGAGCACCGGGCCGGTTTCGCGCAGGTGCCGTCTGCTCGAGCAGGTCCTGGGGCGTGAGCTGCTCGGTCACGAGCCGGGCGAACCGGGCTGGATCACCCGCCACGAACGCCCGGCACAAGGGCAGTCCTTCGACGTAACACGAGATGTACGCCCGCCAGGTCGGGTGCCGGAGGAACTCGACCTGCTTCTCGGCTCTTGGGCGCGTGGTCAGTCCCCAGTGCGCGACCTCGTCGATGACCGTCTCCGCGTCGGCCCCGTCCTCCCACAGCCGGAAGGCCGCGTTCGCCCTCACGCCACCGAGGGCCTCGCCGGCCCGTTTAACGGTCGCGACGACGTCGGGTTCGTAGTCGATTCCGAGCGGCCGCAGATGCTCTGCCACTACGACCTCGGGTCGAGGTGCCATGGCGACCTCGAGGCCCAGATCGGCGAGCCCTTCGGCCAAGAGGTTCTCCGGCGTCCCGATCAGCACGATCGACTCCTCCCAGCACCTGTAGCGCCGGACAAGGCCGACTTCCTTGCGGACGCGCTCGGTGTGATGTCCGGGATACGCCTCGTGAGCCACGAGCTGGCCGAGCGAGGTCGAAAGGACCGGGAGATCGGTGTTGATCACGACTCTCGAGCGCAGGCCTCCGAGGTAGTAGTTAAAGCCGCTCCAGGGCTCGTCCGAGACGAGGGCAAAATCGACGTGCTCACCTTCGGGTAAGCCGAACAAGCTCTGCGTGCGCGCACGGAGATCCTCGGCGATCGAGGCGACGGCCGCCTCGAGCCGATCGACCGGCACGGCCTGGGCCTCACGCCAGGCGACGTAACGCTTCGCGAGCGGCCCCGCACCCGGCACGACCTCGTCGAGTTGACGGTGCGCCTCCTCGAAGTCCTCCTCGGCGAAGCGGCGGGGGCGGACCCCGTAGCAGGACTCGACTTCGTCGGCGTAGCTGATCTGCTCACCGGCGAGCTTGCGGGCGGTTGTCAAGAGCCCTCTCACTTGGGAGCGGAGGTAGTGCCGCCGCGAAGCGTCCCGTCCCGCATCCCCGGCGGGGTCGTGCCGGTGCCCACCTGCACCGCCTGCGGAGTCGGGGTCGCCGAGCTCCTCGCCGGCGTCAATGGCCCCGAGCAGCGACCGTGCCTCGGCGACGAGACGCTCGGGGTCCGCGAGAGGTGCCAGCGCGGCGCGATCCGCCAGCACCTTCGGTCCGTAGTAGGCGTCGACGAGGCCGTTCACGTGGCGGTCCATGGCGAGCCCGAGCGCGAGGTACCGCTCGACGACCCTCGTTGTCATCTGGGGCTCAGCCGATTCTGTCGCGGAGGAACTGGACGGTCCGCTCCCAAGCGAGCGCCGAGGCCTCGCGGTCGTAGACCTCGGGTCGTGTGTCGTTGAAAAAGGCGTGGTCTGCCCCGGGGTAGATGTGAAATTCCACATCGGAGTTCCCGGCGTCTCTCAAGGTGCGCTCCAGCGCTCTCACCGCCTCGGGGTTGGCAGACTCGTCGTTCTCCGCATAATGACCGAGGACCGCTGCGCCGAGGGCTGAGTAGTCCGGCTGCGACCCTTCCCAGGGCACGACTCCGTAGAAGGGGACCACGGCCCTGACCCTGTCCGGTCGCTGCGACGCGAGCATGAGGGCGAGGCCGCCGCCCATGCAGAACCCGACGACGCCCACCCCGGTGCCGACGGAACGTGCGAGGAGGGCGTCGACGGCGCCGCTCATGTCCTTGCCCGCACGGTCCAGTCGGAGAGCCATCATCGTCTTCGCGGCCTCGTCCGGTTCGGTGGTCTTCGCCCCGTGATAGAGGTCAGGTGCAAGAGCCACGAAGCCTTCGGCGGCAAAGCGGTCGCACACTTGTTTGATGTGGTCCACCAGACCCCACCACTCCTGGATGACCACGACCCCGGGCCCCTCACCATCAGCCGGCGTCGCAAGGTACCCCACCTCTGTCGAACCGTTGCTAGCAAACTCGATCATCGCACCCATGGCAGTGAAACTACTCGCCTGTGCAGGCGATTCAAGGGCCGCGAGCGCGAGTATGGCGACATGCCCGCGACTCGCCTCCCCGGGACCTTGCGCGTCCTTCTGGCGGCGAGCTTCGTGTCCTCCATTGGAGGTGGCCTGACTCTCCCGTTCCTCGTCATCTACCTCCATCAGGTCCGCCACATCCCGCTCGGGATCTCAGGTCTGCTCATCGGAGGAGTGGCGATTCTCGCGCTTCCCGTCGGGCCGTACGCCGGGGCGCTCGTGGACCGGTTCGGCGCCCGAGCGGTGTTGCTCGTCGCCCTTTGCGTCGAGGGTCTCGGGATCGCCTCGCTCGCGACAATCCACGGCAGCTTGTCGGCGGTGCCCGCCATGTTCGTCTACGGCCTCGGCCAGGCCGCAGGCTGGCCGACCTGGAACGCGCTCTTGGGCGTCATGGTTGGCGACGAGGCGGTCAGTCGCCTCGCCTTTGCGCGCAATTTCCAGCTCCTTAACCTCGGCCTCGGCATGGGCGCCGTCATCGGCGGCCTCGTGGTCCATGTCCGTGACCCTGGCAGTTTCGTGGCGATCTACCTCGCAGACGGCAGCTCGAACCTCGTCGTCGTGGCCGCGCTCGCTCTCATGCCGGCAAAGGCCTTCTTGTCCAGGAGCAATGCTGCTGGTGCGACCGAGATTGGCCCGCAGAGCCCCGAAGGCGCCGCGGAGGGTGAACGGCGCTCGCACGGGTACCGGGCGGTGCTCGCGGACCGCGTGTTCCGGCGCTACGCCCTGACGTTGACCCTTCTCATGCTGGCCGGGTACGGGGCACTCAACACCGGTTTCGTGGCTTTCGCCACATCGGTCGCGAAAGCGGGGCCGGGCACGATCGCGATCGCGTACGCCGCGAACACCTCCTTCATCGTAATCTTTCAGCCACTCGCGCTACGGCTGTGCGCGCGGATGCGGCGCACAACCGCGCTCAAGACGGTGGCGGGTGCCTTCGCCGCCTCGTGGTTCGTGCTAGCGATCGCCGGGCTGGTGCCGGGGTCGCGCGTCTCGATGGCACTTGTGATCCTCACCCCCGCCGTGTTCGCGGCTGGGGAGGTTTTCTTGAGCCCAATCAACGGCCCGCTCGTGAACGACCTCGCCCCTGCGCCGATGAAGGGACGCTACTTCGCTGCCTCTTCGATGTGCTTCACGGTCGCCAACATCGTGAGCCCGGCCATCTCTGGCGCCACGATCGGCGCCGGCCTAGGTCAGTTCCTGCTCGGAGGCTTCGTCGTCGCTTGCGGCGCGGCAACCGTCGGGGCCCACTGGTTGGGCCGCGCCCTCACCGAGCGCCAGGACAACGCCCGAACGAGCCGGCCGGCAGTTGGCCTCCGACCCGAAGGCGACGCCCGGTCCGCCTGAAAGCCTTGCGGCTAACCAGCGCGCACGAGCAGCTCGGGCGCAGGTGGGCAGGGCTGCCGGCCGAGGCCCTCAGCGGGGGTGCCAGGGCCCGACGGCCCGATCACGACCTCGATCGAGCCGGGCCCGATCAGCTCGACCTCGCCGTCCGCACGCCGAAGCATCTCTTCAAGCAGCTGGGCGTGGAGAACACGGCCGGCACCGACGACCGCCCAAAGGGGGACCGACGCCGCGCGGGCGGCGTTGACGAGGCCCTCGGTGCCCGTGGCGAGCAGCACTCCTGCGGGTCCGGCGGCAAGCGCCTCCACGAGCACCAAACCTGCGCCTTGGACGGCGTCGACCGCCTCGTCGAGGTCCCAACCACTGGCCGCGGGCACTACCGCTTCGAACCTACGCAACTCCGCCCGGCGTGCGGGCAAAGAGCCAACCACCCGCACGGCTGCTGAGCGCGCCTGCGAGAGAGCCTCGAGCACGGTTTCGGCGGGACAGGCCACGACGACGACCGCGCCAGTGCCGAGGTGCTCGCTCAGCACCTCTGCAAGCAGGTCGGCTGTCGGGTCAGAAAGGAGGTCGTCCACCGCCCTCTGTGCGGCCTGGCCAGGGTCCGGCGCGACGAGCAGCGTCGCCGCCACCCACCACATCGGCCCGGCGGTGACGTGAGACTCGACGAGACGCCGACAGGCCGTGACGACCGCGGCGGGGTCCTCGACGGCCAGCTCGGAGATCGTCCACGCCGCCTCGGCGGCAAGTGTTGCCGTCGCCTCGTCACGAGCCCGGGCGATCCACCGCAGGCGCTCGATGGGATGCATCGAAGACGACGCTAGCTTCGACCCGACGACCCGCTGCCCTGCGGGCGCGCGAGGCGTCGGGGGACAAGCTCAGCCGACGACTCCACCTTTGGTCATGGCGAGCACGTCGAGGGCGCGGTCGACCTCATCCTCGCTGAGCAGGCCCATCTCGAGTACGACGGTACGCAGGTCCTTGCCCTCGGCCACCGCGGTCTTTACCACCTTCGCCGCCTGCTCGTAGCCGATGTAGGGATTGAGCGCCGTCACGATCGAGGGCGACGAGAGGGCGTAGGAGCGGCACCTCTCCTCATCGGCGACGATCCCCGCGATGCACTTGTCGGCGAGGACACGGCTCACGGCCGAGACAAGGCGGATCGACTCGAGCAGATTGCTGCCGATCACAGGCAGCATCACGTTGAGCTCGAAGTTGCCTGCGGCGCCCCCGAACGCAACGGCGGCGTCGTTGCCCACGACCTGCGCGACGACCTGGCAGACAGCTTCAGGGACAACCGGGTTGACCTTCCCCGGCATGATCGACGAGCCAGGCTGGAGATCGGGCAGGTGAATCTCCCCTAGTCCGCAGCGCGGGCCCGACGACATCCACCGCAGGTCGTTCGCAAGCTTGTAAAGCGAGACCGCGACAGTCCGGATCGCGCCGGAGGCCTCGACGAGGGCGTCGCGCGAGCCCTGCGCCTCGAAATGGTCGCGGGCCTCCCTGAGCGGTAGTCCGGTGCCCGCCGCGAGCATGGCGATCACCTTCGCGGCAAAGCCAGGTCTGGCGTTCAGCCCCGTGCCGACAGCAGTCCCCCCGAGCGGGAGCTCGCCCACCCGCCCGAGGGCTGCCTCGAGGCGCTCGACGCCGAGCTCGACCGAGGTGGCATACCCACCGAATTCCTGCCCGAGAGTGACCGGAGTCGCGTCCATGAGATGCGTGCGGCCCGACTTCACGACGCCGGCGAACTCCTCCTGCTTGGAGCGCAGGCTTGCGGCCAGATGACCAAGGGCCGGTATCAGCTCGCCGACGATCCCGAGCGCGGCCGCCAGATGGACCGCCGAGGGGAACACGTCGTTCGACGACTGGGAGGCGTTGGGCTCGTTGTTGGGCCGGATTTCCTGCCCGAGCTTTTCGCTCGCCAGATTGGCCAGTACTTCGTTCATATTCATATTGGTGGACGTGCCCGAACCGGTCTGGAAGACGTCAACCGGGAACTGATCAAAATGGCGGCCTTCTGCCACTTCATTGGCCGCCTCGGCGATCGCGCCTGCGACGTCAGCCCCGATCGTGCCCATTTCGGCATTTACGGTCGCGGCGGCACCTTTGATCATCGCCAGCGCGACCACAAGAGCCGGCTCGACTGGTTGCCCGGAGATGGGGAAATTCTCGACGGCGCGCTGGGTCTGGGCCGCCCAACGCGCGCTCTTGGGCACGCGCACCTCACCCATCGAATCGTGCTCGATGCGGTATCCCTCCGCCTCCCCGTTCACTTCAAAATCTCCTGTCAGGGTCATGGCGTCAACCTAGCTGTCAGTACCGTCGCAGTAACAGTTATGGGCGTCTGATCGTAACGACGCTGTAATGTCAACAGTTAGCCCAAAAAGCCGTGCACACTATGGGCTTGCAAAGCCTTGTCTTTGCGGGTTAGGTTGCGGATCCGTGAGACCTGCTGGTGGGAGCCTCATATTTGAGGCTGCGCAAAGCCCGGTCGGTGCGCCTGAGTCGAAGAGACCCCGTCGGCGCGCGGCCGTCTCGATGGCGGTCTCCGCCATGCTGCTCGTAGGCGTAGGCACTCCGCTCGTCCTTGCAAGCTCACCGGCTGGTGCGAACCAGGTCTCGACGTTGCAACAGCGGGCGCAGTACATCGCTGGTGAGATCCAGGCTGCCAACGTGCAGCTTCAGATCCTCGATGAGAGCTACCTCCAGGCCGAGAGCCGCGTGTCGTTGTTCGCGCGGCAGGTCGCTAGGGCGACCGCTGCCATCGGTGGTACCGAAACGGCCCTTGAGCAGGACCGGGCTCACCTGCGCGAAGTGGCCATCGAGGCCTACGTCACCGGTGGGGCCTCCCAGAGCCTGTCGGTTGTCTTCAACGGCACCGAGCAGACTGCCGGCATGCAGCAGGCCTACCTCCAAGCCGCGTCGGGCAACCTCGACGAATCCGAGACGACGGTTCTGATCAACCAGCGCGCGTTGACCCTGGAGCGGGCGACGCTTTCGCGCACCGAGCAGATCGCGAAAGCGAACGCGAACTCCGTCGCGAGCGACCTCTCCCAGGAAAAGGCCCTAACTGTCCAGCTGAACAACGAAGAGTCCCAGGTCAAAGGCCAGCTTGCTGCAGCTGTGGCCGAGGTCGAGCGCGAGCAGGCCGCGGCCTATGCTGCTGCGGCACGAGCAGCGCTCGCCAAGGCGGAAAAAAGGCAAGCCGCCGAGGCGGCCGCCGCCGCGCAGGCGTCCGCGAACCAGGTCTCCGACGTGTCGACCACACCGGCAGCCACCGTGTCGACCCCGGCACAGCCTCTGGCACAGGCTCAGTCGACGGCTCAGCCGGCCTCCTCTCCGGCTCCTACCGCGGGCGACGGTGCCGGCCAGATGGCGGTGAACGCCGCCCAGAGCCAGAGGGGCGTCCCCTATGTGTGGGGCGGGGCGACTCCGGGCGAGGGCTTCGACTGCTCGGGTCTGACCATGTGGGCGTGGGCCCAGGCAGGCGTTCAGCTCGCCCACGGGGCCACGGAGCAGTACTACGAGATCCAGCACGTCTCGATGGCCGATCTCCAGGCGGGCGACCTCATCTTCTACGGAGACGCCTCGCTCCTCTACCACGTCGTTATGTACATCGGAGGCGGCATGGTCGTGCAGGCCGAGGAGACGGGCACGGACGTGATGGACACGCCGATCCCGCCCGGTGCCTACGGCGCCGGCCAGCCCTGACGCCCTGACGGCTCCCTGAGCGGGCCGGCCGTCGACGCAGGGCGCATACGCTTCAGCAAATGCGCGCGGTCGTAATCGAGAGCGGCTCGGTCGTCGTCAAGCAACAGCCCGACCCCTCGCCAGGCGCCGGCGAGCTGCTTGTCAAAGTGCAGGCCGCAGGCCTGAACGGTGCCGACCTGATGCAGCGCTCTGGCCTTTACCCGGCCCCAGCCGGATGGCCGGCGGACATTCCGGGCCTCGAGCTCTCCGGACTGGTCGCCGGGACTGGTCCAGGTGTCTCACGCTTTGCCGTCGGCGACCGGGTCATGGCCGTAGTCGGTGGCGGGGCTCAGGCGGAGCTGGCGACCCTGCACGAACGCACCGCGATGGCCGTGCCCGAGGTGCTGTCGCCCGTTGAGGCGGGTGGGTTCCCGGAGGCATTCACCGTCGCGCACGACGCCCTTTTCACCCAGTGCGGCCTCAGGCCCGGAGAGAGGTTGCTGGTGAACGGTGCCGCCGGCGGAGTGGGTGTCGCCGCGGTGCAGCTCGGGGTCGTCGCCGGCGCGACTGTCGTCGCGAGCGTGCGAGCGGCACAGCTAAGAGGCGCTCTCGGGGATTTCGGCGCGATCGCGATCGACCCGGGCGAGGCGGTGGCATGGGGACCCTACGACGTGATCCTGGAGCTTGTCGGCGCCCCGAACCTCGAGGCGGACCTAGCTTCGCTGGCGATCGGAGGCCGCATCGCCGTGATCGGCATCGGTGCAGGAGCGCGCGCGGAGATCGACTTCCGCCAGCTCATGGCCCGCCGGGCGCGCATTTTCGCCTCCACCTTGCGGGCGCGCCCCCTCGAGGAAAGGGCGGTAGCCACCCGCCTCGTCGAGAGCCAGGTCATGCCGCTAGTGGCGGCTGAGCGGCTCCGGGTCCCCGTCGAAGAGGTGTTCGCCCTGGCGGAGGTCGAGTCGGCGTACGCCCGCTTCTCGGCCGGCGGCAAGCTCGGCAAGATCGTCCTCGCCATTCCCGGCTGAGAGTCGTCTGCCAGAAACCGAGACTGACCGGTCCCGCCGCCTCCCACACTTCTCGCTCGGCCGTACCAACGACGTTTCACCTCAGGAATATTTCATGAGTAGAATTGTTCTACCCACAAGTAATGTTCCCTACCACCGCAAGAAAGCTGTATTGAGGATGACGACCGAGCCGACAAAACTTGGCGAGGCGGGCCGGCCGGCCTCCGGCGCCCGCAAGCACCCCGCCCGCCCGCTGCTCGTCGACAGGTACTGCGAGCTCCAGCCTCAGCTGCAGCGGCGCATCAGTACGCTGTTGCACGGCGAGCTACGCGAGGAGCTGCACGCCGTGACAGAGCACCAGCGCGTCGTGCTGACGTTCCTGCGTGGCCAGTCGGTGACGATGAGCGAGCTCGCCAAGCAGCTCGGCGTTGGAGAGAGCGCCGCCACCGCGGTCGTCGACCGGCTTGTCCGCCAAGGGCTCGTCCTACGCCGCGACGACCCCTCGGATCGGCGAGTCGTCCGTCTCGCCCTGAGTGACGAGGGTCATTCGGTGGTGACCGAGCTGCACAAGAGGGCCTGCAGCAAGACGGCGGGCCTCCTCTCGGTCCTCTCGGACGATCAGCTCGGGCAGCTCGTCGGGATCATGGAAACGCTCGACCAAGCCGCGAACGAGATGAGCATCAGGTTCAAGACAGCGGCGCACGACAACAAGCACAAGGAGCAGTTATGACGACGACCGAGGAGTTCATCGGCGCCGAGCAGCACACAGGTGCCATAGACGCAGAGCCGCGCGGCGCGGGCACCTCCGGGATGTCGGGCGCCGGTACTCAGGCGCGGGTGAGGCACGAGCCCGACGGCCCGATCATGAGCCACCGCCAGATCATGGTCGTCTTCTCGGGGCTGATGCTCGGCCTGCTGCTCGCTGCGCTCGACCAGTCCATCGTCAGCACGGCACTACCGACCATGGTGGGGGACTTCCATTCCCTGAGTCGCCTGACCTGGGTCGTGACGGCCTATCTCCTCACCTCAACAGTGAGCGCACCGCTCTACGGCAAGATCTCCGATCTTTACGGCCGCAAGCGCATATTCCAGTTCGCCATCGTCGTCTTCCTAGCGGGCTCGGTCCTGGCGGGCCTCGCGAGGAGCATGGACCAGCTGATCGCGTTCCGCGCCGTGCAGGGGCTCGGGGCCGGTGGCCTGATCGTCCTCGCGCTGGCAATCGTTGGCGACATCGTGGCCCCCTCAGAGCGGGGCCGCTACCAGGGGTACTTCGGAGCCGTCTTCGGGATTGCCAGCGTGGCGGGCCCGCTTGTGGGTGGCTTCCTCGTCGACCACGCATCCTGGCGGTGGATCTTCTACGTGAACGTGCCCATCGGCGCCGTCGCACTCGTGGTGACGAGCATCGTGCTGCGCGACAGGGCGGTGCGTACGCGCCACAAAATCGACTACCTGGGCTCGGTGCTCCTGCTCGTCGGGTTCTCCGCCCTGCTCCTCGTCACCACCCTCGGAGGCTCTCCGCAAGGCTACGCGTGGCTCTCGCCCCAGATCATCGGCATGGCAGTGGCAGGGATCGGCTTCGTCGCGGCATTCCTGGTCCGGGAGCATTTCGCGCTCGAGCCGATCGTTCCGCTGAGGCTGTTCCGCAAGAAGGTCTTCTCGGTAGCGAACGCCGCAGGGTTCATAGTCGGTGTCGCCATGTTCGGGGCGATCATCTACCTGCCCGTGTACCTCCAGGTCGTCCGAGGGGTGTCCCCCACCATCTCGGGCCTGATGTTGCTGCCGATCATGGCAGGCCTTTTCACGGCCTCGATCGCAAGCGGCCAGATAATCGCCCGAATCGGCCGTTACAAGATCTTCCCGATCCTCGGCACGGGGCTCATGACCATCGGGATGGGGTTGTTCTCGACTTTGACCGTGCACACCTCGTTCCTCGTGACCTCCGCTTTCATGCTGGTGACCGGGTTCGGCCTCGGCCTGGTGATGCAGGTGCTGATCCTCGCGGTCCAGAACGGCGTCGATTACAAGGACCTCGGGACGGCAACCTCACTTGCGGCGTTCTTCCGTTCCATGGGGGGCGCCTTCGGCACCGCCCTGCTCGGAGCTGTGCTCAACGACCGCCTCGTCGGCAACCTGAGGGCGGCCCTACCCGCGGCAGCGCGACCGCACGTGGCCGCTATCGCCCGCCAGATCGTCGGCAGCCCCGCCGAGCTGAGGATGCTCCCGCCAGCCGTCCATGCCGCTGCCACGGTCGCCTACGTGCACACGATCGACACGGTGTTTCTCATCGCGACACCGGTGGTCGCCGTCGCCTTCGTATTGTCACTCATACTGCCCGAAATCCGCCTCCGTAAGAGCGTGCACGGTGACGCCGGGTCGAGCGCGACGGACCAGGCGTCACCGTCTGTGTCCTTCGAGCCCGCCGAGGCGATCGCACACTGAGCTCAGGGCTACCTAATCTCTTGGCAATGACCGAGCCTTCGAGACAACGGCCGCGCGAGCGCCCGGAGGAGAGCTTGCTGGCGCGGCTGCGGGAGAGCCCCGGGGGGCCGCAGTTGATCCTGCGGGCCTTCTTGGGCGTGACTTTCACCTACGCCGGGCTGCAGAAGCTCGCAAATCGTTTCTTCTTCAACGCCGCCAACCCGGGGTCCATCCAGTCACAGCTGCACGCGTCGATCGCGACGAGCCCGATCGGAGCGCTCTTGCGGCCCGCGGCGCACGTGGCCGTGCTCGTCGGGCTCGTCATCGCCGTCGCGGAGCTCGCAGTGGGCCTCGGGACCTTGCTTGGGCTCTTCGGCAGGGTTGCCGCCGCCGGCGGGATGGCCCTGTCGCTGATCCTGTTCCTTTCTGTCAGTTTCAACACAACGCCCTATTTCTACGGCTCGGACATCGTCTTCCTCTTCGCCTGGACCCCGCTCGCGATGGCAGGCTCGGGAGCCTGGTCCTTGGACGCCGCCCTGGAGAGGCGCGACGCCGAAGAGCGGGCCGCGGCCGGGACCAGGGCCGCGAAGAGCGCACCGGCACTTGACCGGCGCGCAGCCCTCCGAAAGCTCGGCGTATCAACCGCGTTCGCCAGCTTCGCCGTCGTCACCGGGGGAATAGTGGCCGCGGTCGGGAGGATGTTCGCCAGCAACTCCAAGAGCACCTCCAGCACCGGGACGCTCCCGCCGCCGACAACCGAGCCGGGAGGCACCACCACACCCGCGGGCGGAGGCACCGGTTCGCCAAAGGGCTCCTACATCGGGCTCGCCAGCGAGGTCCCGGTCAAGGGCGCGAGCCAGTTCACCGATCCCGCACAGGGGATCCCCGCCTACGTGGTCCAGCCCTCGGAGGGAAGCTTCGTCGCCTTCAGTGCGATCTGCACCCACATGGGCTGTACCGTCGGCTTCTTTCAGCCCGAGCTTCAGTTCCGCTGCCCCTGCCATGGCTCCATCTACTCGGCTACGACCGGGGCGGTCATCCAGGGCCCGGCGACTGTGCCGCTTCCCAGCGTTGCGATCGAAGATTCCGATGGAAAGCTGTTCGCGGACGGATGAACGCTCCCAGACGCGAACTGGCAGGCCTGCTGACGAGTCTGATCCAATTCTTTTGGGTAGCATGTTTATCGTGAAAGCTTTGTCACCGGGATGTCAGCGATGGTGACCCGAGCGACCCCGACCGCGCGCACACGACGCACGCCTAGCAAAACGGTCGCCCGCGCTCGGGTTACGACTACGTCAGCACGCAAAACTGCCCGCCAACCGACGAAAGCGGTGAGCGGCCGGTCCACCTCCAAGGCGGTCGCCAGTTCTGCTCGTTCGCCCCAGCGGGCCCGCCCGGCTCCGGCAAAGGCCGTGCGGACTCGGGTCAGGGCAGCGAGCAAGGCCGAGGCGGACGGACGCAGGCTGCGGGCGGCACGCAACTACGAGGCTGTGGTCAGCGCGGTTCTCGAGATTGCGAGAGAGTGCCCGCCGAAGGTCATCTATCTCCCCAGCGCGGCCGAGGTTGCGGCGCGCGCTGGGGTCTCGGAGCGGACGGTGTTCCGTCACTTCGCCGATCTGAACGCGCTCTTCGTCGCGGCCGCCTCGAGGATCAAGCCAATCCAAGACGCCTACATCGGTCCCCGGCCGGACGACCCGCGCGTTGCCGACCGCATCGCCGAGCTCGTGCGGCTGCGCTCCAAGCTCTATGAGGAGATCGCGCCCGTGCGAAGGGTCGCCATCCACCTGAGCCACACGCACCCGATGCTTGTCGAGCAGCTCGCGCAGTCCTTCGCGGCAGCCAGGGCCCAGGTCGCCGACGTCTTCGCGCCCGAGCTGGCGCGCGTCGACGCCAGGCGCCGGCTCGTCCTGCTCGACGCGCTCGACCTTGCCACGAGCTGGGCGTCATGGGACAGCCTGCGCGTCGTCCAAGACTGCTCGGTGCCGCGGACCCGGCTGATCATGACCGAAGTGCTGACCGACCTGATCGCAACCGTTCCGAAGACCAAGCGTCGCTAGTGACCTGAGTCAATAAATCTTGGCCGATTAGGAATTTTCCTCTACCCCAGCACGTTCCCACCGTCATCCGCGACGATGGGAGACAGCCATGGCACACCCGGGCCGGTCCACAAACCAG
>JBEKMZ010000101.1:0-12607 GCA_049523315.1 Acidimicrobiales bacterium
AGACAACAGTTGCGCGTGGTCGAGCTCATTCAGAACGTTAAAATAGAACATGTCGTATCCTTCGTCAACGCATACGAAGGATACATATTTATCGAGTGCCGATGCTCTCTCCGTGCAGAATAGCTTTCGCTGCCACTGGTTGAAATGGCCGGAAACTACGACGGACGCTATTGAAGGCTCATCGGGTACTAGCCACAACGCCGCGTGGCCACCAAACGAGAGGCCGTAGAAGGCGATGCTGTCATCTCGTACCTCTGGGCGCGCCCGAAGGAACGCCACGATCGCCGCGAGTTGAACGGACTCTGGGCGGTTCGGGGCGATGCCGAGGGCATAGGCACGTTTCGCAAGGCGGTCCCGATCATGAGTCTGGCCCCACCCCCAGTTCATGAAGGGTACGAACACGACATAGCCTTTCTGAGCGAGCCGCTCCGCAGCTCGATCGTAGATCCATTGGTCAGGTAGTTCCTCTGTCCCGATGAGCGCCTCTGGTCGGCCGCCGCGACCATGCTGAACGATCACGCCCGGCCACGGTCCGCTGCCGGTCCTGAGGCGCGGGCTCTCGCGGTTTGGAACAAGCAGATAACCGCACGCGTCCACACCGCACGCGGTCGCGAGGAGCACCTCATAGGCGTCGTAGGTCTCGGTCCGAAGGCAGAGCCGGGTTCGCGCCGATGTCTCTGTGTTCAGGCTGAGGCTCGGTCCAAGCACACGTTGGCGACTGGCGGCGACCTCGTCACGATACGAGCTTGGATCAGCAGCCAATTTGCGCCAGCGCACCGTGCGACGGCGCCTGGACTCTTCGTGAAGGCTAGTCAAAAAGCGTATGCTCGAGGAGATTGCCACTGCGTACTCAGTGTTCGCGTCTGCACCGACGGCGCCGACTTGACTGATCGCGGGTGCGCCTGACATTGGTCGGTACTCCGGAATACGAGCCATCTCTGCGACGACACGACCCACTTCCCCCTCGACGTCATCATCCCCGCCCGAGCACTGAACGATCCTCGCCAAGGTACGTTGCGGCGAGCCGCCGCTCGGCGGTTGCTCTCCGAGCGCCGTTCTCAGCAGCGAGTAGGCCTTGGAGGGCGCGACAGCATCCTCGATGAACAAGACGGCCGTCTTCTCGGCCATCGAGATCAACGTCAGGCCATCAAAGTCCTGATGGAAAGCCCAGATCGTGTTGACCCGCCGGTCAAGGTGCTGGCTGTCCAATGTCTCCATCTGGCCGCGCACTATCAACACGCTCACCAGGTCAGGTGACAAGGCGGCCGTCACAACAGCGGTGAGCAGCTGGCGACCTTCAAGGTCGAGCACGACCGGCACGCGCCCCCCATCGGCGAGGTCGGCGAACGAAGCGACAGTTGCCACAATCTCTGCAGCCTCAAGGGCCACGAGGCTACCGCCAATTGCCCAGGCCATGAGGTGCAAGTACTCGTCATCGCCAAATCGCACCGGTGACTCCACACCCTGTCGAATTGGCGTACGCGCGACGGACGGGAACGATGGCGCGACGACACGGCTTCCGGCGTCACGGTAGGCCCCAGCGAGCCGAGCGCGTTGTGAAGCGCTCGCGTTGCCGAGCACCACAAGGCGTTCGATTGTGCCCTCCGGAGGATCCCAGAGCTCCCCACAGTAAGTCCGACCATCTCCGGGGCTGATGCGGTAGCGGCGCGGACTTGTTGGCTGAGTTGGGCCTAGCGTGGCCGTTACACCGGCATGCGGCTCGAACAGCCGGAAGCCCGTGCGCCTCATCAACAGCTGGCGCTTGTCCGCGAGCCATGACCGATCCCGGTTCCAAGCAGACCGACGGTTACGCGCGCATGCCTCCAACAACATGTCGAGGTACTCCACAGTCTGCTGGTACTGCACGCGGTAGCGGTCCCTGAAGACGCTCGTCCCATCGTCCGCGATCGGAGTCGTTCCCAATAGATAGGATCCCGACACGCCTCCAACAGTGGGCGTTATATCGAGGAGCATACCTACCTCGAGCGGTTCCGGAGGTCCAAGCATCGCGTTATATGACTGGATTGCGCAGGACGCCCAGACCCGTAACTTCCACCTCTACGAGGTCGCCGTGTCCAAGGAACGTGCCGGTGGCACTTCCAACACCGCTCGGCGTACCCATCGAGATGATGTCGCCGACCTCCAAGGTCACGAAACGACTGATCCATGAGATCGACTCCTCAATCGTATAGATCATATCCGTCGCAGCGGCATCTTGTCTCAGCTCGCCATTGACCCTGGTAGTAACGCGGACGGCCTCGCTGAGGGTGAAGTCATCAACAACGAGGTATGGTCCGATCGGTCCGAAGGAGTCAAACCACTTCCCCCAGAGCCAGTCGAAAAAGTCGTCCCATCCCTCGGCACGTTCGCGACCCTTGAGCACGATCCGTCGGGCACTGACGTCGTTGACATTGAGGTACCCCGCGACGTAGTCTTTCGCGCTCTCGAACGGGATATTCGCTCCAGGGCGCCCGATCACAATACCGAGCTCGCCCTCGTAATCTACGGAGGTCCCCAATTGTGTGGGAAGCTGAATCGGTGCTTCTGGTGCGATTATCGTACTCGTCGGCTTCAAGAAGAAACGCGGTATGCGGTTGGCCTTATCAAGTAACAACCGCCCTGACTCAGTGACGTGTTTCCCATAATTGGCAGCCATGCAGAGAAACTTTGGGGGATGCTGTATTGGGGCCATCAGTTCAACCCCCCCCAAGCTGATCATCCCGTCCCACCCGGTCTCTAATGCCCATTGCTCCACTTCGCGGACGACGTCGAGGAGAGGCTCGCCTCCCCGAAGCAATTCCACAGCGTCGCCGTCGTGGGGTAGCTCACTCCGGATTCCACGATCGTTGGCCGCCTTGACCAGGTCGAGCACACCCTTGCTGCAGACGGTGCCCAGCCTCGGCTGACCATGTCTGCTGAACGAGACCAGCTTCACTTGTCGCCTCCAGTCTTTTCACATCCTGCCGCGCCAGATTCCTCGGTGTGCCAATTCGGCCCTCTCCGGGCAGGACGACTGCTGATTTCCACCTGATGATCGCGCAGTCGAACTGTCACCGGGCTCTCCCTTTCGCGCCCGCGCACCGTCACGAGGACGGCTCCCTTCTCTTGGGTCACCTCGATCGCCCGCGGTTCCTCGTCCCGCTGGAGAACGGTGAATGCCATCAGCAGGAGCACTGTGCCACGGCGACGTAGGCGGAGCTCGAGATGTCGTGGAAGGGTCCGTCCATAATTGTCAAGCGGTGTGCGGCACACGTTCCAGCGGGCCTCGCGAGGCAGCAAGGTCTGAATTCGCAGCCTTTGGGTGCCCTTCCACACATCGAGCGCAACACCGCAGGACTCTACACGCCCTGTCGTGTGCAGGAGCGAGGTGACATCCAGATCCGCGCGACCAGCGACATCGTCGAGAACGAGCGCAATTCCGTTCGATAGAAGGACGCAGCTCCGCGTGAACCGCTGGAGCCGCGCGCCGTATGCCCTGGTAGCCTCTCCAACGACGAAGCTCCCCAGCTCGGACTCGCCGCACGCGACTATCTGACCGCGCGACGACGAGCCCTTGTACTCGCGTTCGAACGTGCTGTGCCTCATACCCGCTTCCGGCGCATCCTGCCCGAGTCCATCGACTAACAATGTGTTCGATCCAGGGGTGTTTTTGAAATATTCAAACGAACCGTAGTTTGGACCGTACAAGTGCTCGATCCAGCGCTCTCCTTGCGCATAGAGGACAAACTTGTTTTGGTCCAAACGGTCATGAGGCCCAAGAAACGGCCCACTGCGAAACGCTAGATATGAGTCGTCTAGGTCATACCCCGTCCGTAGTACAGCGAGGCCCGTGTCTCGAAAGAGGCGAGAGAAAGGTCGCGTCAGCGGAGGCTGTGATGGTAAGGTTTCGTCATACCATAGTAACTCATAGTGGCCAGTGTACTCGCGCTCCTCAGGGAACCAGTGACCGCCCGGGTAGAGCTTTCCATTGTCCTCTGCGAGCTCACCTAACGAGGACTGAATAGCGAACCATTGAGCTGTTGGGTTACGCAGTAGAGACGCCATGCGGAGCATGAACGGGCGCAATGATTGCGGGACGCCTTCTCCGCGGTCGAAGCCAGTCATGTCCTCGTCGAACGCCACTCCCCTTATCGGATTACTAACGCCCACCAGAAAGGCTGGGACGCGACTCAGCGCCGAGGCGCGCAGCGCGTCCTCGCCGGTGCGACGCCGCAGCCCCTCCAGAAAGATCAGAGCGTTCGTGAGCGCGTATTCCCAGACGTAGCCGCCCGGTTCGGGGAAGTCGCCGTCACCACCGATCGTCTCGGGAATCAGCCGCTCGACGTATTGGTCTCGGGCGAAGTTCAGCCAGGTCGCCGCGTCAGGGTGCTCGTCGTACAATGCCAACGCGACGAGGCCGAAGCTCGCTACGTCAACCCAGGTATGATTCAGCTTGTGTTTGACGAGCAACGCCTTTCCGATTTGAGCCAGCTGATAAAGGCGGTTTGCTTCTCGAGCTAGAGTCTCAGTGAGGAGGCGTCGAGTACCGCCGTCCAGCCCCGGGCGAAGAGAGTCGTAGGTTAGCGCGAGCCCACGCAACTTGAAGGTCGTGAGCATCCCGGTGTCTGCGAAGTGGCCATACTCCATCGTGTTGCCGAGCTCATCGCGCCGATCGGATACTCCGACGAGAGCGCCACCAGATCGCTCGAGCACACCAAGGTCTGACTCGCTGTAAGCGGTCATCGGCCATCGTGGTTCGGTGTACGCTTCCCACAAGTGAGCTTTCCAATAGCACGGCCATAACGCCCATTTCAGGGCAGCATCACGGAATCGTGTTTCACGCGAGACCAGATATACGAAGCTGAACAGCTCGGACAGATTTCGCAGGACCATGGCCAGCCGATACTGTTCTACGTATCCCTCTTGATAGCTGTCCCACCAAGTCCCAGGTCGCATGTCTTCATGACGATGACTTGGTGGGGTCGGAGAGATCAATCGAGGAGAAAACGGCTGCCACGAGAGCCGGTCCTCCGCCACTGCCAGGACCCGAGCCCAGATTGCCCTTCCGGGGTCACGCTGTGTCTTCTGACGTAGCCAATCGAGCTCAGCCGTCCCAAACAATATGCCTGGAGTCGACTCATCAGGACGAGCATCTCCGTCCGGCGGCTGTTGGCTCGACATGCTCCGGAGCTCCTTTGTGATTGGACGAGAGAGACGCTGACGATCACCGGTCTGAAATGGGCCATATTATCGGCGCGCCTCCCAAGGCATTGGACTGCAAGCAGGCCACGAGAATCTCGACCGCTTGGAGACCGTCCGCGCCCGAGGATGATAACAGTGCGCCTCCGCGGGCCACCGCGGAGGCGAGTTCCTCGAGGGCAGCCAGTGTATCGGCTCTTGTGGTCACAGGTGCACGAAATGCCGTAATGGAGAAGTCACCGGAGGCTGATTGCCTCCAAAGTTCTGATGCGTCGGATCCAAGTCTCAGCCTACCCTTAGAACCCACGAGGTCGCATTCGAAGGTGGCGATCGCTCCCTTCGATAGGTGAAGCATTCCACGCACACCGTTCTTCATCTTGATGATGGCAGTCACACCCGGATCTGTAGAGGGGTCGGTGCCCCCGTCACCTGCATAGCGGGGTGGATAGTCGGCATGATCGTCATCCAACCGAGCAGAAAGCCATTCTGGCTCGGATTGGGAGAAAAAGCCGATGGCGTCGACAAGATGGCTCCCGTTGCGGAAGAGCATGGCGCGTGGGCCACCAAAACTCGCGATGATGTGGTCGAGATCGCCGATGGCGCCGGATGCGATCGCCTCGCGCGCCAAGACGTACGGAGGAATCCACCTGCGCGTGTGATTCACCAGAAGTGAGACAGCACTGGCTTTGCAGGCTGAGACGGCGGCTGTGGCGTCAGAGACCGTCGTAGCGAGCGGCTTTTCACAGAGAATTCCCTGAACCCCGGACGCGGCAGCGGCGACTACGACCTCGGCATGGAGATCGTCCGGGACAGCTACCGTAACGATGTCGAGGTCCCCGTCCGTGAGCATCTCTCTGTAGTCGCTGTACTGGCGACAATCTCGCTCGGCTATTGCCCAATCGCTCACACATCTCTCGACATGTCGAAGATTGCTGTCGCATACGGCGACGAGCTCGAGCGACGGGCTGGCTAGGACGGCGGCCATGTGAGAGTGCGGCATGAGTGTGCCTAGGCGCGCCGGAACACTGGTCAAGTCCCTTCCGGCACCGATGTGACCGAGTCCGATGACTCCTACGCGGTACAAGCCTACTGTGCGCTCACACTCGTGCTTGCTCGGAGGCGTATTCATAAGAGCAAGCGGTCGAACACGCGTTCCAAGGTCGGAGATTTGAGAATCGTCACAACAAACATTTAGGCCATCCGCGCAATCAGTGGCTGAGCAGTATACTTCTCACTTCGCCATTAAAGAGGCAGAATTGATGGTATCATGCCCAGTGTGTGGCGTCAAGGCTCCTGATCGCGCTTGATCGACTTCGTCGACCTCTTCTTGGACGGGTTCCTCAAGAGCTCCAGCGGATTGGCCTGGCGGTCGTTGTGGTCGTTGTCGCCAGCTTCGGTCTGCAGCTCTTCCCGCACCACGATGTCAAGGGGCCGAACATGGCGACCGTCTGAGCCGACTGTGGATCACGCGTGCGCAGTCACGGTACAACAGAGCGAACGAGGGGGCCGAACCGTTCAAGCCGGGGGACTTCGACTGGAGTTGGATCTTCCACGAAGACGTGCGGAGGATGTCCTAGAAGGTGCACGGCATCGCGGGCCCCGAGATAGGCCGCGCACCCGGGTCGGACTCGCGCGCGTTCGTCGCGATGATCGAAGGAGTTCTTGCCAGGTAGCCACAGATCAAAGTGGGAGCTACCACGCGGCGGGACGTGGCCTCGAGCAGGCGGCCGAGGTGGGGGCGGTTGCCTCCATCGACGGCGAGATATACACGGCAACAACCCGCGAGGTCGACCTGCTCGATCCTCTGGGCATGGCGTCTGTCGGAGAATCTTGCTTGCTGACCTGCTTCCCTCGAAGCGACCGTTTGTCGTGCCGTTCGCGAGGGATCGTCATATTGCCCGGCTACGGCCCGCAGGTCGACGTGTTCGAGGCGAAGCCGGTCAAGCACCTCCTCAGGACGCGGCGCGGCTTGCGAAGCGAGAGCAGCCCCACCTTGGGAGGCGCGTGAGCACCGGGTTCTCCGTCACCGGCGGCTGCGACACGAGCGACAGCTCCTGGTACACGACGGCTCCCCGGACGTCCTTGGGCAGCATCCCAGACCCTGCAGCAGATTTCTACTAGATTTGGAGGCAAATTGGATCGTGAAATGTAGCAGCGGCAATGTGGTTCAGTTCTAAATCTCTTCGAAGCGCCGCTAAAGAGTTTACGTTTGCAGCGCCATTTCCGCGCCTCCTTCCCGTGCGTCAAGTCTTCAAGATGGTCACGGAGGATGATCCTGCGGCCGCAACACAACGCGAACTGGCTCGACTGCAAAGCGTGGTCAGACCAGGGATGAGGGTCGCGATCACCGCCGGCAGCCGCGGCATCGCTGACCTCCCCATTGTCGTTCGTGCAGCCGGTGAGTGGCTTAAAGACCCAGGAGCAGAGCCGTTTGTCGTACCGGCAAGGGGTTCTCACGGCGGGGCCACCATTACCGGACAAATCGAGGTTCTCGCTCGTCTCGGTGTCACTGAGAGCAAAATTGGCATGCCAATTATGGCCAATGGATACAGTTCGTAATCGGCAGTGTGACGATGGTCCAGCCGTTCACCTTGACGCGAATGCCGCCACGGCGGACGCGATCCTCCTCGTTAACCGCATCAAACCAACGTACGGACTTTCATGGTCGCGTCGAGAGCGGTCTCGCAAAGATCTGCGCCATGGATCTGGGTAAGCAACGAGGTGCCGAAGCTATTCATACCTGTGGAGGCGCAATGTTGGCGCGCCGGGTGCCTGAGGTCGCACGGAAGATCATGGGTGCTGTCAACGTCCTGGGGGGACTAGCTATCTTGGAGAATGCCCTTGCTCGGACGGGCCGAATCGTTTTTGTAAGCTGTGAGGACATTGGGGGCGTTGGCGAGTCCCGATTGCTCGATGAGGCTCGCTCCCTGATGGGATCGAGCCCTTTCGACGAGTTGGAAGTCCTGGTCGTTGATGAACTCGGCAAAGACAAGGCTGGATCAGGCATGGACACCAACGTGATCGGGCGAAGGAAGGCTCGCGGCGTGAAAGAATTCGAGCGTCCGCGGATCGCAAACATCAGCGTCCACTCCATTAGTCCTGCATCCAATGGCAACGGCGTGGGAGTTGGACTGGCAGACGTCATATCCTTCCGCGTCCTCGAGCAGATTGACCTGCGTTTGACGTACGTGAACGCGATCACGGCCGGAAATAGTGGTACGCAACGTGCGTAGCTCCCGATCGCCCTTCCCACGGACCGCGACGCCATAGCCGCCAACAACGTTTTGCCGGCCAACAAGCAAGGCGGTCTCACGACCATCTTGAAGAAATCGCCTGTGCGATCGCAAAAGCAGGTGGCAGCAACCTGACGGTCGTATTACGAGTACACCGAGCCAGTGACCGCCAAGAGTTCTACGACTTCGTTTCGGTCACTGGGTACCGACAGGGCAAATGTAGTCTGTTTCCTCGCCGGGGGCGGGTCGGTGTTCGATCTCAAGCCGGTGTCGCGTATAAAGTTTGCCAACAACAGCGACACTTACCGACGCTTGTCAGAGGACATGGACATCAACTGTGCGAACATCCTCGACGGCGCGACCAACCTCGAGGATGCCGGCCGAGAGATCTTCGAGCTCATGTCTGCTGTGGCGTCGGGCCAGCGAACCAAGAGCGAGGATCTCGGCTTAGGGAACGAGGAATTCGAATCCTGGCAACTCCGGGCGATGCTTTAAGAGGCGTTGCCTGCGCGGGAGCCGACTCCGAGGGAGTACACGCTTCCAGCTGCGCCAAAGCCACACTTGCAAGGGAGGAGGCGCAAGAAGGCAACGCAAGTCGAAAGCCGCATGAATGAGCTGAGGCGAAGTGGCAGTGCGATGCACGGCGGTGATAGAACGCTGCTATGACCATTGCAACAGTGAACCCCGCGACAGGCGAGACGCTGCGATCCTTCGAGCCCTACGACGAGGCGGAGGTCGAGCGCAGAATCGCGCTAGCAAACACGGCGTTCCGCTCGTACCGCCAGACTAGCTTCGACGAACGCGCGGCGCTTGTGCGCAAAATGGCCGACCTGCTCGAGGCGGACTTGGTTGCGCTCGCTGAAATGATGACCCTCGAGATGGGAAAGCCCATCGTCCAGGCCCGTGCCGAAGTGACCAAATGTGTGGGCGTGTTGCGCTATTACGCCGAGCACGCCGCTGCCATGCTCGCGGACGAGCCCGTCGCCACCACGACTGCCAAGCACGGCTCGTATATCAAGTACCAGCCCATCGGGTGCGTTCTTGCCGTGATGCCTTGGAACTTCCCTCTTTGGCAAGTCGTCAGGTTCGCGGTACCGACCTTCATGGCCGGCAACGTTGCGCTCTTGAAGCACGCCTCAAATGTGCCCCAGACGGCGCTGTACATCGAGGACGTGGCCCGGCGCGCCGGCTTCCCAGAAGGCGTCTTCCAGACGCTGCTCATCGGCGGTGACCGAGTGCAGGCCATTCTGGAGGACGACCGAGTGGCAGCCGCCACCTTGACCGGGAGCGAAGGCGCCGGGCGTTCGGTGGCAGCGATCGCTGGCAACGCGATCAAAAAGACCGTGCTCGAGCTCGGGGGTGCCGACCCGTTCATCGTGATGCCGTCCGCCGACATAGAGCGAGCGGTCGAAATCGGCGTGTGGGCACGTATCCAGAACAACGGCCAGAGCTGCATCGCGGCAAAACGCTTCATCGTCCACGACTCAATCGCCGACGAGTACCAGGAGCGTTACGGGGAGGTGATGTCCAAGCTCGTCGTCGGCGACCCTCTTAATGAGACGACGCAGGTTGGGCCACTTGCCACTGCCCAAGGTCGCGACGAAGTGAGCGCGCAGGTTGCAGACGCGCTGTCGAAGGGGGCAAAGGCCATCTGTGGCGGTGAGACGATGGGCGGTCAGGGATGGTTCGTTCAACCCACGGCTCTGACGGGCGTCACGCCGGGAATGCGAGTCTATCGTGACGAGGTCTTCGGGCCAGTGACGTCGTTCTTCCGGGTCGCTGACATCGACGAGGCGATCGCGCTCGCCAACGACACGTCCTTCGGCCTTGGCTCGAATGCCTGGACCGAGGACCCAGCCGAGCAGCGGCGCTTCGCCGACGAGCTCGAGGCAGGAATGGTCTTCATCAACTCGATGACGACCTCGTACTTCGACCTCCCCTTTGGCGGTGTCAAGCGTTCGGGCTACGGGCGGGAACTCTCCCCGGTCGGCATCCGGGAGTTCACCAACATCAAGACCGTCTGGGTGGACTGACTGCTGGCGACGGCGATGCCCGGGCACTGGGAGGGTACCTCATCATCGGGTCGCAAAAGACTTGCATCGGAACAAGCTCGAGGAGAACACGCGGAGGCTGTCCGCGAGGCGATGACCAGGAAGATTATCACGCTTCCTGAACCGCTCCGGCGCAGCGTCACCTGGGATCACGGCAAGGAGATGGCCGGTCATGTGCGCTTCACCGTGGACACCGGTGTGTAAGTCTACTTCTGTGATCCGAACAGCCCTTGGCAGAGAAGCACTAACGAGAACACGAACGGTCTGCTTCGCCAGTACTTCCCGAAAGGAACGAACCTCTCGGTCCATGACGAGGCCCAGCTCGACGCCGTCGCAGGACAGCTCAACGATCGCCCTCGACAAACCCTCACCTGGATATCACCATCAGAGCGCTTTGCTCAGTCGTTGCGGTGACCACCTGAAACCAAGGAGAGGCTGAGCACTGGAACTTGCAAACCTACGCCTCGTGCCTAGAGGGCTCAGCCGCGAGCGAGTGCTCGTGCTTCTCGGTCAACTCGTGCGTGTGCTGAGGAAGCTATGGAGACGAGAGGGATGGTGATGGCACCGACTACCTGCTCTTTGTGTTCGGATACCGACATCACCGAGACCTGGCCCGCGAGGACCCGGCGCAAAGCAGCCAAGGGGTCGTTAGAACCTGTTGCCAACGGGTCTGCGGTCTCTCACAATGAGCTCATATGCGTAAACTCGGGATTGCCAGCCCGTCCGTACTCCTCGCCGCAGGAGTGATCTCCTCCCTGCCACTCCTGGCAAGCCTTACCTCGACGATAGGCGTAAGTCCGCGAACCACGTCGCCTATCGGAAAGCTACTGGCCGAACTGAAGGGCTCCGACACCGTCGCTGGTAACGCCTTCGGCGTCTCGGTGGCCATCTCAGGCGCGATCGCCACCGTAGGAGCTCCAGGCTACGCCAAGAATGCCGGCCGAGCATACGTGTTCGGGAAGATGGGGACCGGCTGGAAGCAGACTGCCGAACTGAAGGGCTCCGACACCGTCGCCGGTGATTACTTCGGCTACACGGCAGCGATCTCGGGCACGATCGCCGTCGTGAGTGCACCGGGCTACGCCAAGGATGCCGGCCGGGTATATGTGTTCGCGGAGACGACGACTGGCTGGAAACAGGCCGCCGAACTGAAGGGCTTCGACACCGTCGCCGGTGATTACTTTGGTGATTCGGTGGCTATCTCGGGCACGACCGTCGTCGTGGGTGCACCGGGCTATGCCAAGAATGCCGGCCGGGTATATGTGTTCGCGGAAACGACGACTGGCTGGAAGCAGGCCGCCGAACTGAAGGGCTCCGACACCGTCGCCGATGATGGCTTTGGCTACACGGTTGCCATCTCGGGCACGACTGCCATCGCGGGCACACCAGACCACGCCAAGGATGCTGGCCGAGCATACGTGTTCGGGAAGATGGGGGCCGGCTGGATGCAGACTGCCGAACTGAAGGGCTCCGACACCGTCGCCGGTGATTACTTTGGCTACACGGCAGCCATCTCGGGCACGATCAGTGTCGTGGGTGCACCGGGCTACGCCAAGGATGCCGGCCGGGTGTATGTGTTCACCAACACGGCGACCGGTTGGAAGCAGGCCGCCGAATTGAAGGGCTTCGACACCGTCGCCGACGATGGCTTCGGTGGATCGGTGGCTATCTCAGGCACGGCCGCCGTTGTGGGTGCCGGTGGCCACGCCAAGAGTGCCGGCCGGGTGTACGTGTTCAAGGCGTGAAAGGCCGAGTGGGCTCGGCCGAGAGCGGGCTTGGAGCGGCGCCCGGCAGCATGCCCGCGGACGGGCCGCTACTTGTCTCGGTGAACGAGGCGGCAAAGCTCTTGGGCATCTCACGTGTCTCCCTCTACGAGATGATTCGTGCCGGCGAGATCGAACACGTTCGTAGCGGCCGACGAATGTTGCTGCCACGGTCGGGATTGACGAAGTTCATCGAAGTCAACTCACGTTCCGGCTACCCTCGTCATGAGCCTACGGACGTCGAGCAATCAGCAGCTCTTACCTTTGGTAAGGATTAACCCCGATCATTCACGCGGGTCATTGAGGATCGACTGCCGCTCGCGATTGAGGCCGGCCGGAGGGATTGCCGGACGATTCCGGTGACCGAAGAGGCCTGGAGGCC
>JBEKMZ010000102.1:0-15680 GCA_049523315.1 Acidimicrobiales bacterium
CTAGTGTAGTGTCCGCGTATTGAGCGCGCGGTAGTTGTTATGCTCGGTCATGGCACATCCTCCCGCTGAACCACTCGAGCTGTCGCCAGAAGACCGGGTGTTGCTCGAAGAGATCGCGTCTTCGCCTTCGAAGCCGCACCGCGCAGTGCGCGAAGCCAAGGGTCTGTTGATGGCGGCCGAGGGCGTCGCCAACCAGCAGATCGCCGAGCGCCTCGGCGTCTCCCGCTCGACGGTGCTCGAGTGGCGACGCCAGTTCGAACAAGACGGGGTGGCAAAGGTGGGAAAGGTGCGCCCGGGTCGGGGGAGAAAGCCGACGATCTCCGCCGAGACGGTCGAAGCCATCGTGGCGCTCACCCAAAACGAGACACCTCCTGACGCGACGCAGTGGTCGGTGCGTTCGATGGCGAACACCGTCGGCGTCGGCCGCTCGACGGTGCACAAGATCTGGCGGGCGCGAGGACTGAAACCGCATCTCATAAAGACCTTCAAGCTCTCCAACGACCCCCATTTCGAGGACAAGCTGGTCGACGTCGTCGGGCTCTACTTGCGACCGCCCGACAATGCCGTCGTGCTCTCTGTCGACGAGAAGTCCCAGATCCAGGCGCTTGATCGCACCCAGCCGAGTCTGCCAATGAAGCCCGGCCGGGCGGGCACGATGACCTACGATTACAAGCGCAACGGCACGACGACGCTGTTCGCCGCCTTGAACGTGCTGACGGGCATTGTCTTTGGCAAGTGCTTCTCGCACCACCGCCACGAGGAGTTCCTCTCTTTCTTGCGACTCATCGACCGCAAGGTCGCCAAGAGCAAGGAGATCCACCTCATCGTCGACAACTACGGCACCCACACCCACCCTGAGGTGATGAACTGGCTTGAGAGCCATCACCGCTTCCAGCTCCATTTCACGCCGACCTCTTCGTCGTGGCTCAATCTCGTCGAGCGGTGGTTCCGCGAGATCACGACACAACGGATCCGGCGCGGCAGCTTCTCGAGCGTCGCTGAGCTCGTCGCAGCCATCGAGGACTACATCGCCCACCACAACGACGACCCCCAGCCCTTTATATGGACAAAGACCGCCGAGGAAATCATCGAGAAGGTGAGACGTGGTCGTGTTGCCCTTGAGCAATCGCGCGTTAAATGAAGGACGCATCACTAGTGTTCCAACCCTGAACCCAGTTGTCGACGAACTCGTGTGTGTTCGTTCTGATCATCTTGCGATCATGGCCCAGTCTTCACAACGTCGCGGGCACCGAAGTCTTAGAGCTTCAAGACACCACGAAGGTTGCGAACCGCCTGTGCTATCCGCTGCTCGTTCTCGATGAGAGCAAACCTTACGTATCCCTCTCCTCCGGGTCCGAAGCCTATTCCCGGCGACACCGCCACCTCGGCCTCGGAGACGAGGAATTTCGAGAACTCGATCGAGCCCATCTCCCGATAGGTCTCTGGGATCTTGGCCCAGACGAACATGGTGCCCTTCGGCTTGGGCAGCTCCCACCCGAGCCGGGCAAGGCCGTTGCAGAGAACATCGCGGCGGCCCTGGTAGATCTCGTTTACGACCTTTGGGTAGTCCGGCGCCTCGTTCATGGCGACGATGGCGGCGATCTGGATCGGCTGGAACGTCCCGTAGTCGAGGTAGCTCTTCAGTTTCGTGAGACCTTGGACGATCTCGGCGTTCCCGACCAGGAAAGCCACCCTCCAGCCCGCCATGGAGAACGATTTGGTAAGCGTGTAGAGCTCGACCGCGACCTCCGAGGCTCCTGGGACTTCGAGGATCGAAGGAGGCCGGAACCCGTCGAAAGCCGTGTCCGAGTACGCGAAGTCGTGCACTAAGAGCACGCCGTGCTCACGGGCGAACTCCACGAGCCTCGCCATCGTGGCGAGGTCGATGCATGCCGTCGTCGGGTTGTGGGGGAACGAGAGGATCGCGACCCGGGGCTTCGGCCATGCCGATTCCCAGGCCTCGACCAGATTGGCGAAGAAAGCCTCGCCCGCATCCGCTTCGTCGTTGCCAAGCCCCTCGAGTCGCACCATCCGGACATCGGCCCCTGCGAAAAGCGGCGCGTAGAGGTGGATCGGGTACGAGGGCGAAGGCACGAGCGCCGTGTCACCGGGGCCCACGACAACCCACATCAGGTGCGACAACCCCTCTTTGGCCCCGATGGTCGTCACGACCTCGCGGTCGGGATCCAGCTGCACACCGAAGCGCCGCAGGTACAGGTCGCTGATGGCCTGCCTGAGCTTGGGGATCCCGCGGCTTGCCGAGTAACGGTGGTTGCGGGGGTTGTGCACCGCCTCGGCCAGCTTCTCCACGGCTACGTCCGGCGAGGGGATGTCGGGATTGCCGAAACCGAGGTCTATAACGTCGACGCCAGCGCGGCGCGCCTGCAGCTTCAGCTGGTCGATCTGCGCGAAGACGTAAGGGGGAAGGCCTTGAATCCTTCGAAGCTCCATCGCTCGACGATAGCTTCTAGCCCCTGGCTGTTTGCATCCCCGCCAGGTACAAGGCTCGAGTGACGAGATCGATCGAGCGCGGCCAGCCCCAGATCGCCCAGGTCGCTCCGGCGTCGCGCAGCTCCACAAGCCGATCGGCGGCCGGGCGCGGATCTGTGGGCAACGGGCCGGCCCAAGTCGTGGGTCCCTTAGCGGCCTCGCCTCGCAGTCGCTCCAGATCCAGGTCCCAAAGGTTCACCGTCGCGCCGGCGGCGCGGGCGACCTCGAGCGTCGCGGGGGCAGCCGCGCCTACCCAGGCTTCGATCCCGGCGACGTCGAGGGCCGCGAGCACGGTCGTCAGGGACGCCCGACGGGCGCCGGGCGAAGGCCAGGAGATCCCGTAAGCCTCGTTCTCCGAGAGGCTCTTGGAGTCCCCGATGCCGAGCGCTGCTACGAGTCGTCTTCCGCTCAGCTCCTGCAGGCAGACGAGCGAGTCGACCACGAACTCGTCAGGGACAAGACCGAGCCGTGCCACAAGCGAGCCGATCCGGACACGCCGGGTGACCGCGGCCACTGCGCCGAGCACGGGGTACAGCGACAGGGCCGGGCGAGACTTGTCGGCGCCCGGCCAGAGGTGGTCAAAGACGAAGACGCCGTCGATGCCGGCACGCTCAGCCTCGCGCGCGGTCGCGAGCGCCGCGGAGGCGGTCCTCTCGAACGTCGGCAGGGTGATACCGACCCTCACGGCTTCAGCCCTCGCCCAGGCGCAGGCCCGGGGACTTCACGGGGTCGACTCGACGCGCGCTTTCAGGTCCCGGATGGCGGCGTGGATGATGTTGCCCTCCGCCCTCCTCTTGATGAAACCGGGGAGCGGCACGCGCAGCTCGACCGCGAGCTGGTAGGTGACCTCGGTCCCACCCTCGGGAGCGGTAGCAAAGCGGTAGATGCCGTCGAGCCGGCTCGTGAGATCGCCGTCCCGCTGGACCCAGCGAAGCTCGCTCGGCGCCTGCGAGTAGTCGTAGACGAGGGTGTAGCTCGTGCTCCGCCCGAAAGCGCCGGCACGGAACGAGACGAGGGAGGGCCGACCCTGCTCGTCACGCTCCTGGACGTGGACCTCCTTCAGATCGGCTACCCACTCCGGGTAATGCTCGATGTCGGCCACGACCTCGAAGCACCGCGCCGGGGAACCGTCGACGACCATCCGCTCAATGGTCTGATCGGCCACACGTCCTCCTTTCTGCCCAGGTGCACTCCAGCCTCGCACCTCCTCGGGCCTTCGGCCAGCATTGCCGAGCCCGGCGGCAACACGGCCCTCACCGCCTCGAAGGGCGTCATCCGATTCCAGGCCTGCCGGATCAGCCGCTCACCTGGACGAGAGCCTCGTGCAACCTGCGAGCCAGGCGGTCGTAGTCGAACTCGGTCACGGCTCGTCGACGGGCCTGCTCGCCCAGGCGCTGTCGCAAGTCCGTGTCGTCCAGCAACCTCGCCAGGGCAGCGCCCACGGCGGTGGAATCTTGCGGCCGGTCCACGACAAGCCCCGTCTGGCCATCCACGACGGCCTCGTCCGAACCGCCACTTCGCCCTGCGAGCTGGGCCACACCGGTTGCAGCGGCCTCAAGGAAAACGATCCCGAAACCCTCTTGCTCAAGCCCGAACCATCGGGCCCGACAACACATCGCCCAGACGTCCGCCGATGCGTCGAGGAGGGGCAGGTCTTCCTCCGACACTCGGCCCAAAAAGCGCACTCGGGCGCCACATCGTCTCGCCCGCAGCTCCAGGCGGCGGCGGTCACGGCCTCCCCCACCGATGGCGAGGGTGAGGTCTGGTCGGTCTCCGCTTAGCGCGCCAACCGCCTCGATCAGCACGTCCATGCCCTTTCGCGGGACGAGTCTGCTCACACTCACGACAAGCCTGCCTTCGGTGGGAAGTCCCAGGCGCCGGCGAACCTCCACCTGCGCTTCGGGCGCGAGCGGGTGGAAGCGATGGTGGTCGACCCCCGGAGGAACGACAACCATCGGTGGTGTGCGCGCCCCCGCGGCCCGCGTTGCCTCGGCGCCGGGATAGCCACCGGCTGCAATCGCGAGCGACGCCCCCGAGAGAACAGAGCGCAGCAGCTGGCGCGAGCCCGGAAGGCGCCCGGGCACGGTCACCTCCGACCCGTGTAGCACCACCCCGTAGGGCATCTGCAACGCCATGCCGACCAGCCCGAGCGGAAGCGCCGGATCCAGCAGCACTAACTTGGCCCCTGCGCTCTGCGCCAGCAACCTCACGGCCCGGGCCAACCGGGGCGTGGGCAGCAGCACCGGCATTGACCAGCGCTCTATCCGGAAGCGCTGGCGCTGGTCGAAGGCGGCGGCTCCGCGGTGGGGAGTCGTGAGGACTGTGAGCTCATCCGGGGGCAGCCGGCTGAAGAGCTCGTACAGGTACGACTGGATCCCGCCCACCTTCGGTGGGAAGTCATTCGTGACGAGCAGGTAACCCATCAGCAATCCGGCTCGGGAGCCTTGATGAGCGTCATCGTCGGCTCGAGGAGATCACCCCACGCGCCGACGGAACCGCAACTCGGGCACGAGCCCCGCGCGCTGAAGCATGCGGACGGCACGAGCCTCGGCGACGTCGACGACGATTGCCTCACCCGCCGCCGGGCGCAACAAGAAGGTGACGACGCATTCCTCGCACGCCGAGGTCCCGTTGAGCACGCAGTCGTCGCAGCTGATTGACACACTCTCTGTCGACATCGCTCCTCCTTCGGGCCCTTCGTCGTGGGCGAGACAATTCGGTCGTCCTCCATTGGAGGCGGACAGCCGATCAAAGACCACAGCGACATGATGGCGGAAGGATGTATCAGGCTCGTCACGCTACCGGTCAACGGGGACCAATTGCGGGTACGGTCTCAGTCCATGGTCTCTGACCGTCTTCAAGCAATCTGGAACCTTCACATGCCCGAGGTCCGTGAGTACGCGGGCCTGCATCAGTTCGACGGCCAGGTCCAAGACCTCTCGCCATCGGGAGTGGCGGCTCTCCTCGCGCCGGTCGGCCACGGCGCGCCCGAGCCGGACCCGCATGACGAGGTCCAGCTCCTGGCAGTGGAGGCGGGTGCCCGGGCTTCGTTCGAACTGGCGGAGGTCCACCGCTGGAACCCCCTCGTACACCTCGCCAATCTCGACCTCGCCTGCTATGACCGTGAGTACGCCCCGGCCGAGGAACGCGCCGCAGCCAAGGCCGCCCACATCCGCGCGTGGCCGGATGTCATCGACGGTGCCATCAAGTCCCTCGACTCGGTTCCCGCACCCGTGGCCGTCGGCCTGCTGCCGGCCGCACGCGGGCTCGCCGCGAGCCTCGAGGTGTCCGAGAGCCACCCGGCGAGCCTGGAGCTCGCCCGGGAGGCACTAGACAGCCTCCTTGCGCACCTCGAGCAGGCCGCGGCCACCGGCTCACCCGACGCGAGCCTCGGCCCACAGAAGCTGGCCCAGCTGCTCGGTGATCCTGAGGCGATGACGGTCGATCTCGGCCGCCTCGAAGAGGTCGCCGATGCTGAAAGGGCCCGCCTGACTGAACACCTCGTCTTCGACTGCGACCGCCTGCGTCCCGGTGTCCCGCCAGGCGAGGTCGTGAGGGATCTGCTCACGGACCATCCCGACGACGATGGCATCCATGCAGCGGCACGCGTCCTGCTCGAGGAGCTGATCGAGTTCACGACCGAGCGCGGCCTGTTGCCCGAGCTCGGCGGCACGTGCCTGGTGGGCCCGGCGCCGGCTTCTCGTAGCTACGCCGTGGCGATGATGTCCTGGACCGGCCCGTACGAGGCCGAAGCGCCCGCCTGGTTCTACGTGAACCCTCCCGACCCGTCCTGGGACGACGACGCCAAGGATCGTTGGCGCTCCCTCTTCAGCGCGACGACCCTGCCCGCTATCACCGCCCACGAGGTGACGCCCGGTCACTTCGCGCACGGTCGCATGATTCGCCTCACTGCAAGGGGTGACGTCCGCCGTTCACTGACCTCTTTGGCCTTCGTGGAGGGATGGGCGCATTACGCCGAGGAACTGCTGGTGGAGGAGGGATTCCGCCAGGAAGACCCGCGCTTTGCCATCGGGGTTTGGATCGAAGCCCTGGTCCGGGTGACAAGGCTCGCCTCTGCGCTTGGGATACATCGCGGGACGATGTCAGTAAAGGACGCGACGGCGCGCTTTCGTGAAGATGCCTTCTTGGAAGAGCCAGGCGCACGGTCGGAGGCGAACCGCGCCACCTTCGACCCGACCTATGGCCGCTACACCTGGGGCAAGCTCGAGATCCAATCCCTCAGAGATGAGGCCATCGCCCGCTGGGGCCCACGTTTCGGCCTGCGTCGCTTCCACGAGGCCCTCCTCGAGCTCGGCGCTCCCCCGCTCGGCACCCTTGGAGATGCCCTAGAGCCGCGTTGATCTCCCTGACGGGTCCGCGAAGGCGGACGCCCGCAAGGCTCTGCCTACCAATGGTGGTTGTCGGCACGGCCCACTAGGCCGCCGATGCTGAGCACCTCCACGAGGCGGACGAGACGCTTTACGCTGTCGAGCCGGTAGATCACGAGCGCAGTCTCCACCCTCGAGGCGAGACGCCTGGCCAAAAAGCCGTGGAGCTCCACGCCGGAGGAGACCGGGTCAACGAGTAACTCGCCGAAGATGAAGCTGCGAGCGGCGTCGGCGACGTGGAACTGCAGCTCGTCGAGCGCCTTTTGTGCGGGCATGCTCGCAACAAGGCCCCAGCTGTCGTCTCCGCTTGGACGCGGGGTCGCCGCTACCGCCAGTCCGCCTGTCACCGATCGCACGACGAACCTCGCGTCAGGATCGAGCGCCGCCAGCTCTTCGCCCATGTACAAGTTGCCGCTCTGGAGCGCCGCCTCGGCTTCAAGTATGCGACGCACCATCTTCGGCTCGGAAAGCAGCTCGATCGAGTACTCGAGGCCATCGAGCTCGCGCGGTGTCATCATGACCGCGGCGGGCACGCCGGCGCGCTCTATGACGACGCGGTCGCGCGTCGCGAGCAGCTGGTCGACCACCGCCTCGAGATTGTCGCCCTTGCCGGCGAGAACCGCCATCGCCAAAGAGTATCTCTCGCCGCCAATCGGGGGCGGCTAGCGCGTCGGCTATTGAGCGGCTGCCGCCGCTCCGCTACGACGCAAGCGCGCCGCGAACGAGCGGAGGGCAAGGCCCCTGTGAGATAGCCGGTGCTTCTCGGCCGGGTTCATCTCCGCGAACGTTCGCCCGCCACCACCACTCGGAGCGAAGACCGGGTCGTACCCGAAGCCTCCCTCACCCCTCGGCACCAAAGTGATCTCTCCGTCGACCGCACCTGACCCGATGATCTCGCGTCCGTCAGGGAGCCGGCAGACGACCACGGTGCGAAAGCGCGCCCGCCGGTCGGTCTCGCCTGCAAGATCCGCCAGCAGCTTGGCGACGTTGTCGGCGTAGGTCGCCGCCTCGCCCGCGAAGCGAGCCGTCCGCGTTCCCGGTGCCCCTCCGATCGCTGCGACCTCGAGGCCGGTGTCGTCGGCTACCGCTGCCTCGCCCGTCGCCGCGACGATCGCGATGGCCTTGAGGCGCGCGTTGTCCTCCAGAGTCTCGCCCGTCTCCTCGACGACGGGGACCCCCGGCGGGCGAGAAACGATATCGACGAGGCCACCGAGCTCTTCCGCCAAGATGGCTGCAAGCTCGGAAGCCTTATCCGGGTTCGCGGTCGCGAGGACCAGTCGCATGTCCACGCGCCCTTGTCTCGTTGCTCCCCGCGTCAGGCCGAAGTCGTCTGGCTGCGATCCGTCGGCGGCACGGCCAGCACCTCGTGTTGGATCTCGAGGATCTGGCCGATGCCGAGCTCGGCCAGGTTCAACATCTCGTCGAGCTCGGCGCGGGCGAACGGCGGGCCCTCGGCTGTCCCCTGCACCTCCACGAAACGTCCCGAGGCCGTCATGACGACGTTCAGGTCGACTTCTGCGGCCGAGTCCTCGACGTAGTCGAGGTCGAGCATGCAGACAGCTTCCACGATGCCCACCGAGACGGCCGCGCACGCCTCGCGTACGGGATGCTGCCTGAGCACCTCCGAGAGGCAAAGCCGTGTGCAGGCGTCATGAAGAGCCACGTAGGCCCCAGAAATCGAGGCCGTCCTCGTCCCCCCGTCGGCTTGCAGCACGTCGCAGTCGATGAGGATCTGGCGCTCGCCGAGCAGCTCTAGGTCGATGACGCTTCGCAAGGCACGGCCGATCAGTCTTTGGATCTCGTGCGTGCGCCCGGACTGGCGGCCCCTTGTCGCCTCCCGGCTCACCCGCTCGGGCGAGGAGCCCGGGAGCAGGGAGTACTCGGCGGTGACCCAGCCGCGTCCAGTCCCGCGCATCCATCTCGGGACCTCCTCGTCGACAGAGGCCGTGCACAGGACCTTGGTGCGGCCGTAGATGGCAAGCACCGAGCCCGCGGCGAACTCGGTGAAGTCCCGGACGAATACACACGGCCGGAGCTCGTTCAAGGCACGACCATCGTGGCGCTCGAGGTCAAGGTCATCGCTCTGGGAATCGGTCACCCTCGGCAGGGTAGCCGCCGCGAGCAAGCGGAGCCGTCAGAAATAGATGATGCGCCGTGCCCGCTCTACGACCACGTCCAGTTCGTCGGTCCACGCTCCGGTCGACAGGTACTTCCAACCTCCGTCTGAGCACATGAACACGATCGTCCCGCGTTCGATCTCTCTGGCGCACTTGACGGCGCCGGCGAGGGCCGCACCCGAGGAGATGCCGGCGAAGACGCCCTCGTCCGCAAGCCGCCGCGTCCACTCGATCGAGTCCCGCGGCCCCACGACGGTCTTGCGGTCCAACAGCTCGGCACCGCCTTGTTCGATAAAGATAGGCGGTATGTAGCCGTCGTCCAGGTTGCGAAGGCCTTCGACGGCCTCTCCCGCCGGCGGCTCGACAGCCCAGACCTGAACGGCGGGGTTGGCCTCCTTCAAGAAGCGACCCACCCCGAGGAGTGTGCCGCTCGTGCCGAGACCGGCGACGAAATGGGTTATCTCAGGACAGTCGCGCCAGATCTCCGGTCCGGTGCCCTCGTAATGCGCTCTCGGGTTGGCGGGATTGCCGTACTGGTAGAGAAACGTCCACTCCGGATGCGCCGATGCGAGCGCTTGAGCCAGGCGGACGGCGCCGTTGGAGCCTTCGTTGGCGGGTGAGTCGATGACCTCGGCCTGCCAGAGTTCGAGGAGCTGACGACGTTCGATCGATACGTTGCCGGGCAGGACGATCTTGAGCTTGTAGCCCTTCAAGCGGCAGACGATCGCCATGCCTATCCCGGTGTTGCCCGAGGACGGCTCGATCAGCGTCGCCCCAGGCGCGAGCCGCCCGTTGCGCTCCGCGTCTTCGATCATCGAAAGGGCGATCCTGTCTTTCACCGAGCCACCGGGGTTCTGGCCCTCCAGCTTGGCAAGGATGCGCACGGTCGGCTTCGGGCTCAACGCGGAGACGTCGACGAGCGGCGTATTGCCGATCAGCTCGAGGACGCTTCGCAGTACCGGCACGGCTCGCTCAGGTTCTGGGCGCTACCTAGGCTGCCCCGCCCGCTACAGCGGGAAGGATCGAGACGGTGTCGTCCTCGTTCACCTTGGTATCGAGCTTTTGGATGTAACGGACGTCGTCGTCGTTCACATATACGTTTACGAACTTGTGGAGCTGGCCATCCGCGGTGACGAGCTGGCCTGACATGCCCGGGTACTCGGCCTGGAGAGCTTCGAGCACCTCGCGGATGGTCGCTCCCCCGACTATGACCGACCTCTGGCCGCCCGCGTGCTGGCGAAGCAGGTTCGGCAAGATCACTTCGGCCACGGCTCCCTCCGGAAAAGTTGACTATTTCAGTCAGATACTAATGAACCTCGATCGGCTCTTCGGCAACCAAGCCGTCCACGATGCGGTAGGAGCGCACCGAGGCCACCTCGTGGCGCAGCGAAACGAGGACGTAGTGCCAGCTGGGGTCGGGTGCCTGGGCAACATCGGTTGGCGACGGGTACGCGTCGGTGTGGGTGTGGGAGTGGAACACCCCGATCACCTCGAGACCATCGGCCTCGGCCGCTCGCTCGATGCGCAGATGTTCGCCTGGGTCGACGGTGTAGAGCTTCGCCGATACCGCGAGGTTGCGCGTGGGACGCACCTCGGCGACGGTGCCCGTCACCGGGTCGCCTGTCACAAGCCCGCAACCTTCCTCCGGGTATGCACCTAGGCAGTGGGCGATCATCTCGTCGAGCTGTGAGGACGAGACCTGAAGGGCCGCAGGCCCCGGTCCTGGCGGTGTCGGCACCGCTGGCCCCGGCGCGCCCGGTGCTGGTGGGTCTGCTCTGAGATCGCTCATCAGGGCCGCACGGTAGCGTTTCGGCGATGGTCACGAAGAAGCTTTCCTCCGCCCAGCGTCCGCAAGGCCGGCCACGAGCACTTGGTGACCCCCACGAGCCGGTGATCCGCTATGTCGCGCGCAACCGCCGTGCCCGCCACGATTACGACATCCTCGAGGTCTACGAATGCGGGATCGCCCTCAAAGGTGCCGAGGTGAAGTCTCTTCGGTTGGGCCAGGCATCCTTGCAGGACGCTTACGCCCGTATCGACGACGGCGAGCTGTGGCTCGTTGGCGCACACCTGGCCCCGTACGAGTACGCCTCGGGATTCGGGCGCTTCGAGCCCATGAGGCCCCGCAAGCTCTTGTTGCACCGCCAGCAGATCGACGAGCTGTCGGGGCACATCGCGCAGAAGTCGCTCACGCTCGTGCCCCTCAGCATCTACTTCAAAGACGGCCTCGCTAAGGTCGAGATCGCGCTCGCACGAGGGCGCCGCCTCTACGACAAGCGCCAGGCCATCGCCGAGCGCGACGCCAACCGCGAGGCCGAGCGGACAATCCGCGAGCACGAGCGCCGCCGCTGAGGCCCTTGTCAGGCGGTATCCTCGCGGAGAGCAAACACCACCAAGGGGGTGACAGGCTTCGACTTCGGTCGTCAAGTTGGGAGAAGCGAGCCGTGGTCTCCGGAGCCACGTTAAAGAGCCGGAAAACAACACAAACGCCGAGCCTAAGCTCGCGCTTGCTGCCTAAATAGCAGCAACGTCTGCCCGGTCCCAGTCCTGCGGATCGGTCCCAGGCGTCATCTTGCAGGGCTTACCTGAACTGCGCCGCCGGCGAGCAGTCGGGGAAATCTAAGTCGGCTGGGGTCCCGCACCGGCGCCGGTGGCGTGGCGGGACCCGAGACACCTCCGCCGGATGCGCTCGGAGAAGTCCCATCAAGATGCCGGGGGACGCGGGTTCGACTCCCGCCACCTCCACCTTTAGTGCTAAGTAGCAGGAAGTCCTCTTTCGAGAGGGCTTCTTGCGCGTACGGACACCAGGACGCGAGAACGCATTTGAGACAGCCGCCATTTTCGCTGCTGCCACCGATATTTGTTGCTCGGGCCTAGAGCGCTCTACGGCCGCGCAATCGGTCTGGACGCCCAGCTCAGCGCGGTCTTAAGGGAGCAAAGTGGAGGTACCGACAACGGCGGCAGCCCAATCAGTCTCCCAGCTCGTTGTCGAAGCCAAAGGAGGGATCATGATCCCGAGACGAATCCTTGTGGCGATCGATCGCTCACCTTCGGCGAAGCAGCAGAACCTTCACCGCCGAGATGGCCGTGGCTGAGCGCGCGAGCACTGTGGCCGTTGTGACGGTGCTCGCGAACACGCCTCACGCGGAACGGTCATGGCGCCCTTGGAAGCTGAGACACAAGCAGCAGACCATGTCGTGGAGGAGACAGTCGATCCGATCCGCGAGATCATCGGTGACGACTCGATCGCGATCGACAAGAAGGTGCTCGTCTCGTGCTCCAGGCCCGAAGCCATCATCAACGAGGCGCACGCGAACGGTACCTGCAGCCATATCGTCACGGGCACCACTGCCCCCGTGACGATCATCAGGTCCTGATGCCGGCCTCGAGGGTAAGCCGGCTTCTGACAAAACACTGCCGCGATCGGCAATCTCGCGAGATACTGAGATGGGTGTGCGGCTCCCAGCTTCCCTCGCAAGGCTTCAGGGGTCGCGCACCCACCTGTTTCCGCGCCACCTCGCCGAGGTGGAGGGCTGGGAGTGTTCATCTCAGATTCGGCCGATATTTACCCGTTTCGCATGAATATCCCGAGCAATTTCGCTAAAGTCGGTTCCGGCTGGGTGCCCTGGGCTTGGCGGCGAGGATACGTAGGCCCAGGGCGCACGGTCTGGTGTATTTCACCCGGAGCCGGGCTCTCCTGGGCGTGCCAGACGCGCTCCCCCTGCCTCTAGGCGTCCGTGTCCACCAAGCCCTCGAGCAGCGGCACGAAGTGCTCGAAAGGCGGAGGGACCACCGATGGGTCCTTCGCCAGGTCATCAAAGCGTCGCAACCTCAACGCGTCCGCGAAGTGCGCGAGCTCCTCGAAGGCCAGCGCCTCGAGCGCTGCCATCGGGCCGCCTTGAACTAGGAGGGTGTGACGCGACGCCGGCGAGAGCGCCTCGAAGTACTCCGGCTCGGTGCGGCACAAGTAACGCTTGGCCGCGACGTGGAGCCGCACCGGCTCGCTGACCGTGGCCCCGAACCATCGTTCGAGATAAAGCGCCCCTCTGTCCTCGTGGCGGTTATCGGTGCCGCGCATCAGGTCCTCGCCTGTCAGCCAGCCCTGGAAGTGGCCGACGTCGTGCAGCAGCGCCGCCGCTATCAGGGCGTCCGGGGAGCCCGCGGCCTCCGCCAGAGCACCTGTTTGCAGCATGTGCTCTGCCTGAGTGACCGCTTCGCCCAGATAACCCTGCGCTCCCTCGCTCGAGAAAAGCGCCGCGAGCTCCTCAACTGGTGTCACGGTGTCCCGGTGAGGACGGCGACGGTGCTCATGAGCCCGTCGAGATCCGCGTAGCAGCCCTGCAGGTGGCGGGAGCCCGCGGCGCTGTCGCTGAATGCCGTGCGCGAGTGCAAGAGGCGGGTGTTGTCGAATATCAGGCAGTCGCCGGGCTCGAGGCGGAAGGTGAGCTGGAGCTCGGGCCGCGCGATCACCTCGGCAAAGGCCCGGTACGAGTCGTAGAACGCGATCAGGTCGTCGGGCGCGAGCCTGAGGGCTTGCATGGACCTGTTGTTGAAGCGCACGCCGCGTACGCGTCGGGCCGGGTCGAGCTCGATCAGTGGTCGCTCCGCCCTGAGACTCGCTCGGGCGTCCGACCACGCGAAGGGGACGAGAGTCCTTGCGAGCGTCTCGAAGGCGGCCGGGTCCTCGGCCCGGAGCATGGCCGCCGCCATGAATCCGTCGACCAGGCCGGAGGCGCCGCCGTTCACGGCATTCGACAGGCAATGAAGCAGTTGCAGCGTCGGGACCGGGTCACGGTAGGGGTTGTCGGTGTGGGGAGCGATCGCGAGCCCGGTAAATGCCAGGTTGCTCGGGGAGAGCTCCACTCGGACCTCGAACAGCTCGCCGTAATTGGTCTCGCGCACGTACCCGAAGGTCCTCACGACCTCGAGCACCGTACCCTCCGCGTGCGGCGCCTCTCGCACGATCGCGAATCCCAGCCTCACCACCTCAGCGAGCACGCGAGCCCGCTCGGAGCCGTCCCTGCAATAAGCCGTCCAGCGGGTCACCGGCAGCCGCCCTGTCAGGTCCGCCGCCCTCCACAGCTGCTTGTCCTGCTCGGTGCGGCCGTCGCCGGCGGCGCCCGGGAGCTGGGCAGAGAGCCACTGACGGGAGAACACCGAGACGTGGCCATCGGGTGAAAAACTCACTGTGACCGCGTCGCCGGCCTCCTCGACACGATCGATCGTGAGCCCCAGGGCAAGGTCCGTGATCTGGAAGAGCTTCTGGCCGCTCAGCGGGTCGCGACAGCCCGCGCACTGGCAGTTGTCACGCAGCCATATCGCCGGGTAGGGCATCGTGATCGTCCGGATCGCATAAGCGTAACGCCATGCACACGACGTAGCCGGGTGCTGTGGCGCTAATCAACGGGCAGGATCGTGCCGATGCAAAGGTGTGCGAGACGCGCCGACCCAGCAGGACCGCGGGATTTCCCCGCAGACCCACCGCGGGGCGGCTGTGGTGCAAGAGCGCTGGTACGAGACCCTGCTCGCCCACTCGAGCGACCTAATCGCGGTTCTCGACGACCAGGCCCGTGTGCTCTATGCCAACCCGGCCGCCGAGCGCCTGCTCGGCTTCGTCCCAGAAGAGCAGCTCGGAAAGAACATGCTCGAGCTCGTCCACCCTGATGACCTCGAGGCGATCGCGTCAAGGTTCTCCGAGGTGAAACTGCGACCGGGCAGCTCACCTCCCGCCATCTTCCGCTTCCAGTCGGCATCGGGAGAGTGGAAGGTCCTCGAAGCCACCTCTACAAACTGTCTGGACGACCCGGACATCAGAGGCATCGTCTTGAACGCTCGTGACGTCACCGAACAGACGGCCATGTCGCGGGCGATCCGCACCTTGAGCGAGGGCAACGACGTCCTCGTTCACGCCACCGACGAGACGTCCTTGCTCGCCGACACCTGCCGGGCCATCGTCACCACGGGCGGGTACGCGCTGGCCTGGGTCGGCTACGCCGAGCACGACGAGGGGCACAGAGTGAGTCCAGTCGCAGCTGCAGGCCGCACGGAGTACCTATCTGACCTGCCTGTCGGTTGGGGAGACGACGAGCTCGGCCGTGGCCCGACCGGCATGGCCATTCGAACGCGCTGCGCTCAGGTGCTCAACGACATGCACCGCTCGAAGAGCTTCGTACCGTGGCGGGAGGCGGCGGACAGCTACGGCTTCCGGGGTTCGTGTGCGTTGCCCCTCGTCGTCCGCGACGAAACGGTCGGGGCCCTCATGATCTACGCCGGTGAGCCCGAGGTGTTCGGGCCCGACGAGGTCGCGATCCTGTCCGAGCTCGCCGACGACCTCGCCTATGGCATCGGGCGTCTCCGCGACGCCAGCCGCCTCGCCCACAACGAGGCATTGTTGCGCGAGGCAGAACGCCTTGCCCGTGTGGGGCACTGGGACTGGGACCTCGAAAGCGGCCGGGTGGAGTTCATGGCCGACGAGATATTCACCATCCACGGCATCGACCCCGCGAGCTGGAAAGGCACCTGCGAGGCACTGTTGGATCTCGTGCATCTTGAGGACCGCCACGCCTTCCGGGAGGCGATCGACCGGGCCCTCGCATGTGGCACTGCCGAGGTCGAGCATCGCATCGTTCGCCCGAACGGGGAGGTCTGCTTCGTCCGCGAGCGCGCCGAGGTGGTCCTTGGCAAC
>JBEKMZ010000103.1:0-11180 GCA_049523315.1 Acidimicrobiales bacterium
CTGCAAAAGGCACAGGAGACACCGTTCGACCTCATGGTCCTCGACGTGATGCTTCCTGATCTCGACGGTCTCGAGGTCACAAGGCGTATCCGCGCGGACGGCCTCGACATCCCGGTCCTGTTCCTCACCGCCAAGAGCGAAGTGGAGGATCGAGTCGCGGGTCTCACGGTGGGCGGCGACGACTATGTCTCCAAGCCCTTCTCACTCATCGAGATAGTCGCGAGGGCGAAGGCCATCCTGCGGCGCCGTCAGCCCGTAGACGACGACCGGCGCCTGCGCTTTTCCGATCTGGTGATGGACGAGGACAGCCACGAGGTATGGCGCGGGGGAAACCAGGTTCGCCTGACGGCGACGGAGTTCAACCTCCTCAGGCTCTTTCTCTTGAACCCGCGTCACGTTCTCTCAAAGGACCAGATCATCGACCACGTCTGGCATTACGACTTCGGCGGCAACCAGAACATCGTCGAGACCTATGTCCGCTACCTGCGCAAGAAGCTCGACGCTTTCGGGCCACCGCTGATCCACACAATCCGACTCGTGGGCTATGTCCTGCGCGAGGAGCAATGAGCAGTCGACTGTCGCTGCGTACCCGACTACTTCTCGCCGTCGGGGCTGTCGCCCTTGTCGCCTTGGCGTTTGCGGACGTCACTGTGTACGCCTCGCTCAAGTCCTACCTCTACCGCCAGGTCGACGCGACGCTCGAGGTCTCGCACATCTCCGTGGAACAGGCCGCGACCGGTCCGACGGGTCAGAACGGTACCGGCTCGGGGCCGCCGCCTTATGGCCAAGAGCCAGGGAATACCAACTTTTGTGCCATCGGGCGCGAGAGTGCCCCCGGCATGTTCATAGAGGTCCGCAACGCCCATGGCGCAGTGGTCGGTAACGAGACGTGTCCCGCGTTCACACCGGGCAAGGTGTCTTACTCACCGAAGCTGCCCTCGACCATATCGGGCTTCTCCTTGAGTGCCGCTGATCCGGATGAGCCGGTCGTGTACTTCACGGTCCCGTCCACGAGCACAGCTGGGCCGCCGTTTCGCGTCCGCGCGTCCAAGCTCCGTACGGGGGGAATCCTCTTCGTAGCCATTCCGGTCAACAACGTCACGAGCACGCTCGACCAGCTCGTTGTCCTCGAGCTCCTCGTCACCGGCGGCGCCCTTGTCGGAGCAGTACTCCTCGGCCTGTGGCTCGTCCGGGTCGGGCTCCGGCCTCTCAGCGACGTCGTTCGCACTGCAGAGGCGATAACCGCCGGTGACCTGATGCACCGCGTCCCGAACGCGAACGATCGCACCGAGGTCGGCCATGTCGCGATCGCGCTCAATGTGATGCTGGAGCGCATCCAAGCGGCCTTCAGGGACCTTCAGATCTCCGAGAACCGTTTGCGACGGTTCGTCTCCGACGCCTCCCACGAGCTGCGGACCCCGATCGCGGCCGTGTCGGCCTACGCACAGCTCTTCAAGCAAGCCTCGCAGCACGAAGAGGATCTTCCCCGCGTCTTGGATGGCATCGAACGAGAGACGGCTCGGATGGGGCGCCTCGTCGAGGACCTCCTGCTGCTCGCGCGCGTGGACGAGCAGCATCCCTTCGATCTCGAGCCGGTGGAGCTCGTCGGCCTTGTGGCCGAGGCCGTAGAAACTGCCCGGACAGTTGGACCGGCCTGGCCCATACGCTTCATTGCCGGCGAGCCGGTCGAGGTCCTGGGCGACTGGGGAGCGCTCCGCCAGGTTGTCGACAACCTCCTCGGGAACGTTCGCGCGCACACCCCTCCGGCAACGGTGGCGAGCGTGACCGTCGGGCGTAGCGGCGAAGAAGCGTTCGTCGAGGTTGCGGACGAAGGGCCGGGGATCTCAGAGCAACAGGCGGCGGTGGTCTTCGAGAGGTTCTTCCGTGCCGATCCCTCACGATCTCGCGAGACCGGAGGCGCCGGCCTCGGTCTCGCGATCGTGGCCACAATCGTGCGGGTGCACGGAGGCCATGTCACAGCTGAGCCAAGGCCGGGCGGGGGCGCCCTGTTCAAGGTTGTACTGCCTGCACTCGAGGCTGTGCCGACAAGCGAGGACTGAGGCCGCCGATCACGCGCGGTGTCAGCTGAGCGGAGCCCGGACGTGGGTGTGGAAGACGATCGCCCGGAACATCAAGAATCGCCCGAAGGCGGCAGCCGCTGTGCCTGTCAGGAGAGCGATGACCTGGGCGATCAATGATCTCCCGTCGAGCCTCTAGGACAAGGCGAGGCACCATGTCGTGAGCACGACCGAGATGCACAAGGCGAAGGTCGCGCCCGCCCCCCGGGCCCCAATAGCTGGACGGTCCCCGACGCGGGAAGCTGTAGTGCCAGTGGACCGAGAGGCTGCCGGCCGAGCAGAGCGACAAAGAAACGACGTCAGCGCGCTGGTGCGCCGCCGGGCGGCACCGGGATCGGAACTATCGGCAGAGCCGCCGGCGGCCTCCTGAATGCCAGCACACCCGCCGCCGCCTTGACAAAGCGGCTCGAAACCAACGCCTCGAGCTGCACCTCGGTAGCCGCCACAGTCGGGTCGAACAGCGCTGCCGATTATCAACTGGCAACACGCGACCCAGTGATGGCGATCGGAGGCTTCAACGGATCGGACCCCACCCCACGCTCTCTCAATTCGAGAGCTACGTCGCTCATCACGAGATCCATTACCTCATAACCGGAGGCGGCATTGGCGGCGGCGGTGTCGGGCCAAGCTCGACTGGGACCGGCAGCTCGATCGCCTCGTCGGTGAAAGCGCATTCTAGGGCCGTGACCATTGACGGAATCACGATCTACGATCTGGCTACAAGCACCAAGTAACCGACCGAAGAGAACAAGAAGAGCCCGGGTCGCCCGTAGGCGCCCCGGGCTCTTCGTCGCCTGCGGTTCGCAGTTCGCCCTCAGCGGGCGTGCGTGGAGCGGTAAGGACGGTGCCCTTCAATGAGCCCGGGCAAACATCGAATGGAGAAGACATGAACAAAGCACGCCCTGTGAAGGGAGAGAAGAAGCTCGTGGGCGGCCGTGTGCTCGGCACGCCCGAGGGAGGAGCGATGAAGATCGTCCTTGATCAGGCGGCCTGTGACGGGTCGGCTACTGCGTCGAGCTCCTGCCTGAACTACTGGGCCTCGACGAGTGTGGATTCCCGATCGTCGCCGACGGTGAGGTTGCCGGCAAGCTGCTGCGCGAGGCGAAGAAGTCAGTTGAGTTCTGCCCTCGCCGGGCAATTGCGCTCCGGGCTGCGAAGGGGCCCTTCTTAAGCCATGTCCGCGATAGCCGACAGCCCGCCGGCGCGCACGACCTCGACGAGCGGCTCGAGGTCGAAGGGGAAGGGCTCCTCTTCACTGGTAGCCACGACGTGAGCGCGGACCACGGCGTAGGCGGCCGCCGTCCCGCGCCCGAGTGGCCCGAGCCGGCGGAGGTCGATCGCCTGCGCCGCCACGGTTAGCTCCACTGCGACGACGCGGCAGGCGAGGGCCACGACCTCCTCGAGACGGCGGGCCGACAGCGGAGCCATCGTCGTACGGTCTTCGATGCCTTCAGCCTTGGTCGAGCTGGCCATCTCGAATGAGACAGGCTGGGCCAAAAGGCGCGCTTCGGCGGCAAAGGACTGGGCGGCGACGGCCATCTCGGCGAGGCCGTCGTCACCGGTCTCCGGCCGGTCGGACAGGCCGGGCGCCAGCCCGGAGAATGGGCTCTGGAGCAGTTTGACGGTCCGCTCGGCTGCGGAGGTGACCGCGGGGGCGAGGCCGATGCGAGCGAAGTCGGCCGCCGCGGACATGGCCACGGCGTCGAAGTTGCCGACGGAGACGACAGCCCGGTCCGAGAGTGCCACGACAGGGTTGCCCTGGGAAGAATTGAGCTCACGCTCGACTGCCTGGCGCGCGTAGCCGACAGCGTCGCGGGCTGCGCCGTGGACCTGCGGGACGCAACGGAACGTGAGCGGATCCTGCAGGTTGCGCGCCACGCCGGTCTCCCAGAGGATGCTGCCCCCGAGCGCCCGGCGGAGGTTCGCCAGCGACGCGCGCACCCCAGGCGACGGCCGGGTCTCCCCGACGACGCGATGGAGGGAGTTGACGTTGGCGGCGTAGGCCTCGAAGTCGAGGGCTGCGGCGAGGTCCATGGCGTCGAGGAGCTGCTCGGCCCGGGCAAGGCCTAAAGCAGCGCAGGCGGTGGAGAACGCGTTGCTGTCGATGAGGGCCAGGCCTTCGTTCTCCGCCAGCTCGAAGTACTTCGATTCCACCAGCCAGTCGGCCAGGTCTGCGAGTGGCCCGAGATCGGCCTGGCCGACCGAGCCGAGAGTGCGCACAGGTGGCACGACCTTGTGTCTGAGCGCGCCTATGAGGAGCTCGGCGAGCTCGGGGCGCACCCCGGAGACTCCCATCGCGAAGCTGTTCGCGAGCACGAGCATCGTCGCCCGGACGACCTCGGCCGAGGCCAGCGGGCCCTGGGCGATCCGGTGGGTGCGCAGGATCGCCCTGTTGAAGCGGGCCTGGTCGCTGGCGACGAGTTTCACCCGCTTGCGCTCGGCGACGCCGGTCGTCAGCCCGTAGACCGGCTCGCCACGGGCGAGCGCGTCCACGACTACCGCTCGGTGTGCCTGCATACGCTCGCGGACTCCGGGGGAAAGGACGACCTCTTCTCCCCGGATGGCCACCGAGACGACGTCATCGAGGCCGAGCGAGGCTCCGTCGAGCACGACTGTCACTTGGCACCGCGGCGGGACACCAGCGAGCCTCCCCCTGCGCGAGCCTGCATCGTCACACCTTGGCACGGATTTGCGACCGACCGCGACGGTGCGGACCATCCGGGCCGTTGGCGCTGGCAGTGCCCCGATCCGACGAGACCGCGAAGTCTGCGCCTGCGCGCGGTGCGACTCAGCGGCGCCGGCGGATCATGAGAGCTCAGCCGGCTCCCCGCCCTTGATACGCTGCGCGAGTCGACCGAGCCCCGTGTCCCAACCGTCCGGAGAGCTTACGGCACCGTGCATTTGCTCCCACCCCTCGCCATGGCGGTGGATGTTGCGGTGCTCGAGAACGACACGGGTGCGTTCTGGGGTCTCGGAGACGAAGCGAACCTCAACCTCACTCGTCTTGTCCCGGTCTGGCTCGATCTCCCACTTCAGGCTGACATCCCAGGAGAACAGCACGCGATTGGGAGGCTCGTAGGCGAGCACTCGGGCCCAGCGGCACTCGCTCCCATCTACGCCACGGTCGTAGATGTGACCACCCACGTGGGGCTCGAAGACCATCTCGGCGAGTGGCGCCTGCAGGATGTGGTGCTCGGGCGGCCACCAACTGGCCATGTCCTCGGTGAACACTGCAAATGCACGGTCGATCGGTGCGTCAACGACGATCGATGACCGAACGGGCGTTGCTTCGGTGTCACTCATCAGAGTTTCCCTCCCTTTGCTCCGCGACTCTCTTGAACGCGGTCAGTGCAGCCCCCCAGAATCTGTCGAGATACTCACGCAGCTCCGCGATCGTGTCTGGTTCCAGCCGGTAGATGTGACGGTTGCCGTCCCGTCGGCTGACGACCAGCCCGGCGTCTTTTAGCACCTTCAGGTGCTGGGACACCGCCGGCCGGCTCACCGGGAGATGAGCAGCCAGCTCACCCACAGACGACGGGTGGTCCGAGAGATGCTCAAAAATCGACCGTCTCGTCGGGTCGCCTAACGCGTTAAACGCAAGTTCGTAAGTTTTCACTAACAGTAAGTATTTACTTACGCAGTTCGCGAGTCAAGGCCCGATCCCTCGTGCGCAAGCAGATCGCCCGCCGCGGCTCGCCCCGGCAGTTCATCGGGACCGATGTCGCGAACTGCAATGTTTCCTGAGCTCGGCCCTTTCGGCTACGACTGGGGAAGCGCCGCGTAGGCGGCCTCTTGCAGGTCCACGTGCACGGCCGGGGCTTGGGCCGTCTCGAACAGGCGTTGTGTCAGCACGATGACCGTGAGGTCTCTCGCCGGGTCGACGAGCCACGACGTCCCGAGCCCACCGTTCCAGCCGAATGCCCCCTTGCGCGCTCCCTCGGTCGCCACTGCCTGGCAGAACCCCCAGCTGCGACCACCGAGAAAACCGCCGCCCGCCTGTTGCTTTTGCTCGAAGCTCAGCTGGTCGCGCGTCATCTCGTCGACCGCGGCCCGGTTCAAGACCGGCTCTCCGCCCCGCAGCAGCATGCGAGCAAAGGCCAGCAGGTCGTCGACCGTCGAAACCAACCCGGCCGCGCCGTCACCGAAACAAGGCGCGGAGCCCCAGGCGCCGTCCGGCGGGTCCCAGACCTGGAGGCCCTCCGGCGACGGGACGTAGGCGGTCGCGAGCCGGTCAGTCTCCGAGGTCCACAACGCAGTGTCGGCCATCTCGAGCGGCTCGAAGATCCGCGTGCGCAGTACGTCGGCGAAACGCAGACCGGTGGCCCGCGCCACGAGCACGCCCAACACCGATGCCGGTGTTGTACAGCCAGCGTTCGCCCGGCTGGGCCATCAACGGCAAAGACCCCAGCGCGCCGATCCAGGTATCGGGATCGGGCTGCTCGGCCGGGCGGGGCGGCCCGAGGGTGCACAGCTTCAGCTCGTCCGCGGCTGTGACGATCGGCCACGGCTTGGGGCTCGTGAACATCTCGAACGCGGCTCCGAAGCCGAATGTGAACGTCAGCAGCTCTCGGACTGTCGCCGTGCGGGCGGCGGGACTCGTGTCCTCGAGCGGCCCGTCCATCCGATGCAGCACCCGCGGGCTCGCCAGCTCCGGCAACAACCTCTCGACCGGTTCGTCGAGACTGAGCAGGCCCTCACCGGCGACCGCCAGCGTTGCCGCCGCCGTTACGGGCTTGTCGTCGAGGCGATCCGGAACAGCGAGTCCCGCCGCACCGCTGGCCCGCCGACCGAGAGCGAGCCGAGCGTCTCGACGTGCACCTGGTCGCCGCGGGCTACCAGCGCCACCAGGCCGGGCACCTTCTCGTCGCCTACGTGCCCGGCCGCGACATCACTGAACCTCGCCAGGCCCTCGGCCGTCAACAGCTCGGCCATTCGGCCGGCTCTCCTACTTGTTCGCCCGGCGCAGCTTGAACTGGGCGCCCGTGGGATCCGCAACACCGGCTAGGCGTCCGTAGGGGGTTTCCCGCGCCTCAATCACCACCGAGCCGCCGAGAGCCTTGACCTTCGCGACCGCGGCGTCGACGTCGTCGACCTCCCAGTAGATCGCCCAGTGGGGGGTCACGCCCTCGGGGAGGAAGCCTGCCGCGTCCATGATCCCGGCCAGCTCACCATCGCCCGTCTGGTCGCGCAGGGTCGTGTAGCGGAATTCATCGTTGTCGCTGAGCGTGGCCGTCTCCCAGCCGAAAGCCGACCGGTAGAAGTCGACCGCCCTGGCGTAGTCCCGGGTGTGCAACTCGAACCAGCTCGGTGCGCCGTGCTCCCCGAACACCGTGAAACCCGGGAAGGTCCCCGGCTGCCAGGCTCCGAAGCCGGCGCCGGTGGGGTCGATGAGGACCGCCTGCGATCCGAGGTCCGCGACGGCCATTACCGGCGCGATGACCTGGGCGCCCAGGGACTCGGAGGTCTCGAGCGCCTTGGCTATGTCATCGGTCGCCAGGTAGATCTTCCAGGTGTTGTCGGCCTTCATGCCACCCATGTCGCCCATGCCTCCGGCAATGGGGACACCGTTGCGGGTGAACATGAAGTAGCCGCCGAATTCCGGAGACGGGTCCTCGGCGTGCCAGCCGAACAGTTCGCTGTAGAAGCTGCGGCTGCCCTCGACATCCGATGTCCAAAGGTCGACCCAGCATGGCGAGCCAGTAGAGGCAGTGTCTCGGGTGGGCATGTCAAATCCTTTCGTGTCGTGGACCGCTCAAGTGCTCCGACGCACCAGGAGCGTAGAAGTCATCGGTGACTCCACGTGCCGGGTGCAACGCCAGCCGATGAGATCGTCCCCCCTCGCCCGTCCACCAAGTGATGGCCGAAGCCCTGCCCTGGTGCCGCGTCACGATCGTAGGCTCAGATGGCACGGAGCTGGTTTGGTGCACGCTCGCGGGACCAGGCGCGCCGGACCTCGCGGCCGTGGACTGCGTGGCCAACCTGGCTCTGCTCGCGAAGCGGCTCGGTGGTGGCCTGGTCATGAGCGACGTTTTGAGTGAGCTGTGGGCGCTCCTGGAAATGGCCGGCCTACGCGTCGAGATGGAGGGGCAGCCCGAACTCGGCAAAGAGCCGCTCCGGGTCCAAAAAAGCCAAAAAGAACGACAACTCGGCGATCCTGCCCGATGAGATCTCGAGCACCTGCAGCGCCCACGGGGCATACCCGCCAGCGGGGTCCGGCTTGTACTGGGCGAAGCCCGGGCAGCCGTTGGCCGAAATGGGCACGAGCCGCGAACCACGGCACGCGCTCGGGCCGGGCTCGACCATGAAGCGGCCGATATTGGCGGCTCCCCGCAGCCACATGGCAAAGGGCGGCATCGACTGCACGGCGTCTTCATGCAACAAGCTCACGAGACGCTCTATGTCGTAGCGCTCGAAGGCATCGACGTAGCGCTCGAGCAGCTCCGCGCAAGCCTGGTCGAGGGGCTCGCTGCCCACATCGGTGGGAAGCGAGCGCAGGGTGGCCCGTGCCCGTTGCAGGGCGCTGTTGACCGCGGGCACGCTCGTCTCGAGGAGCTCGGCCACCTCCGCCACCTGCCAGCGAAGCACCTCGCACAAAATGAGCACAGCGCGTTGGCGGGCGGGAAGGTGCTGGAGGGCGGTGACAAAAGCGAGGCGGATGGACTCGCGAAAAAGGGCGACCTCGGCTGGGTCCCCGCTCTCGGGCGCAACCCTGGCGTCGGGCACCGGGGTGATCCACATCGCTTCTGGCAGCAACGGCCCGAGCAGGGACTCCTCCGGTGGCGACGGCGGTCCCATCTCCATAGGCCGCGCTCGGCGCTGTACTTGGCGCTGCATATCTATGCAAACGTTGGTCGCGATGCGGTAAAGCCACGATCGCACGCTCGAGCGTCCCTCAAAGCCGTCCCCGTTACGCCAGGCTCGCAGCATCACCTCCTGGACGGCGTCTTCGGCCTCGAACCCAGAGCCGAGCATCCGGTAGCAGTACCCGGTCAGCTCCCGGCGGAACTTCTCCAGGTCGGCCGGCACCAGCGACGCCTCACTCACGGGCACGCCGCATGTTACCGGAGGGATTTTGAGCAGGGTCTCTCCCATCACGATTAGGACGGGTCGGCCGGAGCTAACTCATCGGTGGTCACGCGACCCGGACTCGCGCAATGTCGAACAAGTGTCGGAATCGCACGTTGCGATGCCTATCGTTCCGCGTTCCAACGCGTGCGGTGGACGTCTAGGTCCCTCCTAGGCGCGCGAAGTCGCCGAGTGCGGGGCCGTCGAGCCGGTACCGGGTCCACTCGTCGGTCGCGACAGCCCCGATGGACCTGTAGAAGGCGATTGCCGGCTCGTTCCAGTAGAGGACAGACCACTCGAGCCGAGCACAGCCTTCATCGAGAGCAAGCCGCGCCAAGGACGCCAACAGCGCCTTTCCGACTCCTGCTCCGCGATGGGTTGGCCGGACGTAGAGGTCCTCAAGGTAGATGCCGGGCCTGCCCGTCCAGGTAGAGAAGCTCCTGTAGTACAAGGCCATCCCGACGACGTGGTCCCCGTCCGCTGCCACCTTCGCAAATGCGCTCGGCTCCAGACCGAACAAGGCGCGCTCGAGCAGCTCGACGTCGATTCGGACCTCCTCGCGGGCCCGCTCGAACTCTGCGAGCTCACCGATCAACTCCACAAGGACAGGCACATCGGCTCGGGTCGCTGGGCGGATCATCGCGCGACCGTATCGGAGCGCCGATGTCGCCGACCAAACGGGCGCGACGCGCCAATAAACGGGCACGGAGCTCAGGCGCGACCGGCAAAGTCGCAGGCTCGTGCTCCGGGAGGACCGATGGCCGGATAGTGTCCTCCAATGACAGGCGCGCTATTGGGCTTCGCTGTGGCTGCGACGTTGCTGATCCTGGCGCCCGGCCCCGACAGCATGCTCGTGATGCGCAACACGCTGAAAGGCGGAAGCCGGGTGGGCGTGTGCACGGCCGCCGGCACGGTGACCGGGCTCCTCGGATGGGCCCTTGCTGCGACGATGGGCCTCTCGGAACTGCTCGCGGCCAGCCATGTCGGTTATGACGTGCTGCGCTTCGTAGGAGCTGCGTACCTGATATGACTGGGAGCGACGAGCTTGTGGCCGCGACACAGAGACAGCGCGGCCCGTGCTGATCAGCGTCCCGAGCGAGGCACCCTCCGTGCTCGGCCCAGTGGCCTCGGGCGCTCCTATGTCAACGGCGTGATCTCGAACCTGTGCAATCCGAAGATTGGGGCTTTCTTCCTAGCGTTCTTACCTGGCTTCATTCCCGCCGGAGATTCCGTACGGCAGACCTCGCTTCTGTTCGGCATATGGTTCGCCTTGGAAACCGGGGTTTGGCTGGTCATCCTGGTCCGGTTGGTTGACCGCGGGGTAGGTTGGCTCAGCCGTCCGAGGATCCAACGAAGGCTGGAGAAGCTGACAGGTCTAGTACTGATCGGATTCGGCATTCGCCTCGCGACCGAGGTCCGCTAGCGCCGTCTCCGCGAGCCTGACAACCCCGCCTGCAATCGGGACTGGTGGTTTACTCAACCCTCCCTGCGATGCCATCACGGGTGCGCCGTCAGATTGCAGCGGGAGGAGATTGATTTCCACTTCGCTCGCCACGTCCTTGACGTAACGCAGATGTGAGATGGTCGTGTTCACGGCCGGGTCGTATCCGTTCTCCATGCGGATCGCTGGGTTGTACACGCCCGTCAAGACGGCAAGCTCCGAGGAATCGGTGCTCGCCATGAGCTGAGGGAAGGACGACTGAGTTCGTCTGGCCGCGGCGGCGGCACCCATCGCGGTGCCGCCCAAGAAACCGACCAGGAGCACGATTGTGAGGTAGCCGCCCTACCGCTTTCTAAACGTCGTCCGGAACCGGTACCAGGTCACAGAGAAGACCGGCCTCATGTCACCAAGGACCTCCACGAACGCGACGACTCAACGTGATGCCTCCAGTCTGGGTCACAATTCGGCCGCCCTCTAGTGATGCGTCCTTCATTTAACGCGCGATTGCTCAAGGGCAACACGACCACGTCTCACCTTCTCGATGATTTCCTCGGCGGTCTTTGTCCATATAAAGGGCTGGGGGTCGTCGTTGTGGT
>JBEKMZ010000104.1:0-11097 GCA_049523315.1 Acidimicrobiales bacterium
GTCCAGAGTCGACGGAAGACAAGCCGTGGTAGTCGGCTCCGGCACCGGCAGAGGCGGCGCGAAAAAGCCAACATTCGAGCCAACAAACCCGTCCCAGAGCGTCGCACGCAGTTGCACGCTGTAGCGCAAGAACCGCGGGACGACCATCTGGACGAGACGAAATGCGACGGCGCGGGACAATCTGACACGAGCAGCGACACTATGGAGCTACCTACGGATCAGAAGGTTGGGGATTCGAGTTCCTCCGAGCGCGCTGAAACTCCGTCATCTGTCGAGTTCGCCTCGGGCCCCGACTCGACCATTACCGTGCCCAATGACACGCGACAAGGGAGAGCGACGCATCGTCGCACCGACGGTGTGCACCGATGAGACGGCCTTGCCGATCACATCTCGCCTGACGGACAGCTACAGATAATCAGCGACGCGCCGCTACTCCAGCGGCGGGTCGCTTGCTGAGCAAGCAAGACGGTCGGAGCGTCGGGGACTTCGGATCCGTTCCGGAGTGGTTCGCAACTGGTCAGTCCGTGTCTGTTTCCTGGCAGAGGCAGAACGGATGGCCGACGGGGTCGGCATGCACGACGAAGACACATCCAGGCTCTGTGACCGGTCCCCTTAGGACTCTTGCCCCAAGTTCAACAGCACGACGAGAGGCCGCTCCGAGGTCCGAGACAGTCAAGTCCAGGTGCAATTGCTGTGAAATGCCATCCGGCCAGTCTGGCCGTTCAAAGTTCGAGACCGCCTGGAATGCGATGCTGGGAGGCCGATCTAGGACGACCACGCACCAAGCCGGATCGCTGGTATCCGCGCGCCCGCCAAGAAGATCAGCGTAGAAGTTCGCCAAGCTCACCGCGTCTGGACAGTCGAGCACCACGGATCGAAGGTGTGTTGTCGGCGGTGGCGAGTTCACGACCGCAGGGTAGCGAGCCACACGTGATCTAGGCGCGCAAGTAAGACCGCTACCACGCTGGGGGGGCCTCGCTGGTCGTCCGAGCTCTTGACGGTAGGTCACCGATCAGCGTCGGATCTCGATGAGAAGACCATGCGCCGATGACACCGATGGCCACGCACGCCAACGCGCCAAAGCCGATCCGGCCGAACGCCCCACGATCCAGCAGCACAAGGCCGAAAGTAACGGGCTGGACGAGCAGCATGAGCGCTTGGGCTGTCCGGTCGACGAGGGTCGCATCTGCATGATCTTTGCCAACTTGATCGACAGGGCGACGAAGATCAAGCCGGCCAGCGCCGCTGCGGCCCGCACCTCGGTTGTGAAGAACGTGTCCCAACGATCCGCGAATCGGGGCATTCGGCCACCGGCCCGGCGGTTGTCGCTCCGTTCACTGATCGGGAGGTAACGGAGCATTCTGCGAGTCTCGGAGGACAGGCCCAGTTCCATAAGACGCATACCGTGAGGTATCTAGCATGACGCTGTGGTTGCGCCGTCTGAGTCGTCGAATCCGGGGTCTGGGGAAGAGGACTGGCCATACCAGGGGAGCATCGGCGGCCAGGCCGTCCCCTCGCCCGTCGTAGCCGGACGCGGCCCCTCCTCACTGCGACCCTTTCACCACCGGAATTACTTTCTTTTGTGGTCGGGCGGCATGGTCTCGATCATCGGTTCTTGGATGCAGACCGTCGCCGTGGGGGCACTGATCGTCGCCCACACCGGAAGCGCCACCTGGGCGGTGGTGATCGCGGCGGGCGCATTCCTGCCGATCGGCCTGCTCTCACCGATTGGCGGCGCGCTCGCCGACCGCGTCGCTCGCCGAGCGGCCCTCGTGACCGGCAATCTTCTCGCTGGTTCCGTCGCACTCGCTATCGCCCTGCTCGTCGCGGCGGGACGCGACAGCCCCTGGATCCTGACCCTGCTCGTCACCATCCAGGGTGCGGTCAGCGCCATGATCGGACCGTTCCAGCAGGCCATCCTCCCCGACCTGGTACCACCATCGGAGTTCCTCGCCGCGGTCTCGCTCAACTCGGCGCAGTTCAATCTCGGGCGTGTCATCGGCCCCGCTCTGGCAGGAGTGACGATCGCCGCCTTCGGCTACCCGGATGCCTTCGTCGCCAACGCTGCCTCCTTTCTCGCCGTCGTCGTTGCCCTCTTCTTCATCCGCCTGTCCCCGCCGCCCGTACGTGACGAGAACATCTCGCTGCTCGACTCGTTGCGGGTCGGTGCCCGGGCAGCGCGCGCCGAGCCGAGTTGTCGCGCTGCGATAGCCACGATCGCTGTTGTGGCATTCTTGGCATCCCCTTTCATCGCCCTCGTGCCGGTGATGGCGCATCGCCTGACCCATGGCGGGGCGCGCGGGATCGCTTCGGCGACAAGCCTGCTCACAACCGCCCAGGGCGTCGGAGCGGTAGCCGGGGCACTTGCCATCGCGCCGCTCGCGGCTCGCTTCGGGAGAGACAGATTGCTCATGGGCAGCATCGCGATCCTCCCTCCGGTGCTCGTTGTCTACGGCTTCGCCCCGACGCTGGCGTTCGCCCTTCCAGCGTTGTTCGTTGTCGGTCTCGTCTACATCAGCGTTCTCTCAGGCCTGTCCACAGTCGTGCAGCTCCGGGCCCCAGCCGACGCTCGCGGACGCGTGCTCAGCCTCTACCTGGTCGCGCTCGGCGTGTCATATCCGCTCGGATCACTCGTGCAGGGACCGCTAGCGGACTCGATCGGGCTGGCCTGGACGACCGCGGCCACGAGCGCCCTGCTGGCGATTGCTCTCGTTGGAGCGCGCGTGTTTCGACCGGAAGGACTCCGCGCCCTCGTGGCCCCAGCAGCAACGGAGCTGCCCCCGACCACTGCGTCTCGCTGACCTCGGGCAGCGACAATCGAGGCGACCTCGGATCGTACGGACCAGATGAGCGGACACGACCGACCAGGTACCTACCCGCGCACCCAACCGCGCCGACAGTGGGAGGAACGGACATGCGGGTACAACGGGTTTGTCATGTCGGGATCCAGAACCTCGATGCACGGCAACACCTACGCGCTGAAGCAGAACACCGCCAAGCCTCCTCCGCAGGCGAACGGCTGAGCGTGCCACCCCCCTGTCGGAAGAAGGTGCCCGCCGATCGGCGAAAGGGTGTTGCAGCCACGCCCTTCAGGACGACGAGAAGTGCTCGATGATCATCCGACTGCCCGAATAGCTGCGGGTCAGCCCTTCGCCTACCGCCCAACAGTCCGTCGGTGAGGGGCAAGCGACGCCGCTGAGAGTCTGAAAGCCGTATAGCGGACTGGGACTCGTCTCGTCGGACCAACCGGACCCGTCCCAACCCTCGGTGAGCACCGATGCCTCGTCCTCCCCTGAACCGCGGGAGCCGACCGCCTGACAAGCGGCCGGGGCGGCACATGCGACCGCCTTGAGCTCGGGGTAGTCGCCCGCGTGTCCCGGCGGGCTTTCGACGAGGGCGAGCGAGCTCCCGTTCCAACGTTCGACGAGCGGGTGGATGGCAATGAGGCCCGAGCCCTTGCCGGCGGTCTGGCCGACTGCCAAGCACCTTGTGGGAGACAGCCCCACCAGACATTCGACACCCGCAAGGGAGCCTCCGCCCACCTGCACGCCGGCAACCTCCACACGCGCCCAGGTATGGCCGTTCCATCTCTCGGCCAGAGCGAGTCCGGCGCCGTGCTTCGGCGCGGCGAAGCCGACCATCAAACAGTTATCCCCGGTCGCGCAGGCCACCCCGTTCACCTGGACGAAAGTGGCCTGAACCGAGGCAGGGCTCACGAAGTGCCAGGCACCGTTGACGAGATGGAACGAAGTGGGCCGCGCGAAGTTGCCCGAGGTGCCTACGGCCCAGCACTGTCCATCGGAGGGATCACAGCTGACCGCAGACAACTCCCCCTGCGGCCCCGGAGAGTCGACGGCCGTCCAGCTGTCCCGGGCGCCGTAGTGCTCAAGGAGGTTTCCCGGATGAGAGCCGCTGCGCATGCCGACGGCCCAGCAATCCGTGGCCGACAGGCAGCTCACTCCGGACAGCTCGTTGAGGGTTCCGCTCTGCGCGGGAGCTGCGCTGACCGGGTGCCAGGCGTTCCTCGCGAAATGCTCGATGAGCGCTGGTCCAGAGTTCGAAGAAGACGACCTGAAGCGGTCTCCGACGGCCCAACAGTCGCTGGCGGTCAAACAGCTCACCGCGGCGAGGGCAGTAATGGGTGACCCAGGCGCGCTGGGCGTGTTCGCCGACCAGCCGTGTCCGGCGGGCAGGCGAGCTGAGCCGGCGGCCGGGGAGGAGAGCAGGGGGCCTCCGCAAAGAAGCCCGGCGGCCGCGAGCACGAAAACGCGAGAGCGTGACATATGTGCATGTTGCCAAACATCGACCGGTCGCTGGCGGCTTTGCCCGCCGGCAGCTCCACTCCGGGTCAGTCGGCGCCTTCTTCCGGCGCGGCGCAGCTGTGGCGGGGCAGCACCGGAGCCTTAGGCGCGTGCGCTGGGCTGGGCCGTGATCTCCTGCGGCCTGCCGAGATCCTCAAGGACGCGATGTGCCCGGGTTCTACGTTTCGCAGACCCCACGGGCCCCATGGACGACAAGCTGGCGTATCGGAGTCCTCAGAACCTCGCCCAACCCGGAGATGGGGTCGAGGCGCCGAGAGCGCCTCCGGACCGTTGGGTCAGCCGAGGTGGTCCGCGCAAGTGCCCCCGTCACCGTTGCTGTTGCTGCCGTCCGGGCAGATGGTGTTCGACCAGACCGCACCCGTCAGGTCTGCGCCCTCAAGCTGCGCGCCACCGAGATAGGCGCCTGTGAAGTCAACTCCGCCCAGGTCGCTCCAGTCCAGATCGGCCGTGCCGAGGCTGGCGTCGGCCAGGCTGGCCCCGGTGAGGTTCGCCCCGGTCAAAGTGGCCCCTGTCAAGGTGGCCTTTGCCAGGTCGGAACCGCTCAAATTGGCGCCTTGCAACAAACTACCGGTCATGTCGGCGCCCGCGAAGCTGCAACCTGCAAGGTCAATCCCTGGGTAGGCGGAGGCGGAACAGTCATACGCGAGCCCTGCGGGGCCCTTCGGTCCCGTCGCACCTTTCGGCCCTCCGGGGCCTCTTCCCCCCCTCGGACCCGCGATCCCCTGTCGTCCAGTCGCTCCTCGGCGCCCTTGCGGGCCGACCGAGTTCCACGAGATGATCCTCGACCCCCTCGGGCAGGTCGGCAACCGTGTCCCGACCCTCGAGAGCACACCACCCGGCGACAGGCAGCCTAGGTAGGTGACGGTGTTGGCGCTGGCTCCGGCCATCTGAAGCGCGCCAACGCTTGTGCCTCCGAGCAGGAATGCCGTCGCAAGTGCGACGACCAACCCAAAGCGGCCACTCAGAACTCTACGAGTGCTCATTTGTCATTCCTCTGTCTCGACATTTGCTTCCCCCATGTCGGAGAAATCCCCGAGGCTTCGAACCTACGCCCACGCCCGCGTGTCAACAAGAGGCTTCGGCGCCTCGGCCCACTGGAACGGCTGGGTGGCATCGCTGTGCGAGAAAGCGAGGGTGCGCGATGGTGAGACGGGGTGCTGCCCAGCACGGCAGGACCGCGACGGTGTCATCTGGGTGATCGGGCCGGAGCCCGGACCCGAGCGTCAGCCGGTATTGCGCAACCCTGCTGCGATGGCGTTGACGGTGATAAGCAGAGCTCGTCGCAAATCCGGTTCCTCGGAGCCTGACCGGTGGCGCCCGAGAAGCTCGACCTGGAGGTAATGAACCGGCCGGAGATAGTCGGCGCGCACCGCGAGCGTCCGCTGCAACAGGGGCCTCGCCGCGATCGGACTGGGTTCGCCTGTCAGCTCGAGGATCTCGGCCACCGTGCGGTCGTGCTCGTCGGCGATCGCCCGGAAAATGCCGTGCAGGCCGGGCTCGACGAGCGACTGCACGTACATCCGCGCGATGTCCATATCCGTCTTCGCCAGCGTCATCTCGACGTTGCCGATGAAGGTCCTGAAGAACGGCCACTGTGCGTACATCTCTTCAAGTGCCTTTCCGGCACCGCCGCCGCGGGCGGCCGCGAGCCCGGACCCGACACCGAACCACCCAGGGATGATCTGACGGGACTGGGTCCAGCCGAATACCCAGGGGATTGCCCGCAGCGCCTTCAGCTCTGTTCCCGCCTCAGGGCGATAGGCCGGGCGCGAGCCGAGGTTCAAGTCGTTGAGCTCGGCAACCGGCGTCGAGGACATGAAGTACTGAGCAAGGCCGGCATTCGCAAGCAAGTCACGGTACGCGCGTTCGGCGGCCGAGGAAACTGCCTCCATGGGCTCGAACCACCGATCGGAGCCAGGAGCCGATTGTGGAGACGATCCATGGACGAGGCTCGACTCGATGACAGCGGCGAGGGCGGCCTCGAGGTTCTCCCGGGCGAGCTCGGCAAGGTTGTACTTGTCGGAGATGACCTCACCTTGTTCGGTGAGCTTCAAGAACGCCCCCACGGTCCCCTCGGGCTGGGCGAGAATCGCCTCAGCTGACGGCCCACCGCCGCGACCGACGGTGCCTCCGCGGCCGTGGAACAGCCGAAGGGAGACCCCGTGGCGGTGCGCGACGTCGCGAAGCGCTCCCTGGGCCCTGTAGATCTCCCACTGGGAGGTCGTGATGCCAGCGTCCTTGTTCGAATCCGAGTAGCCGAGCATTACCTCTTGGACCTCCCCACGCGCGGCCACCACCGCCCGGTAGGCGGGATCGGAGAGCAGCTCGTCGAGCAAAGCGCCCGAGCCCCGCAGCTCGGCCACCCGTTCGAAGAGCGGGACGATTCCTATCCGAGCCGTGCAGGCCCGGGGGTCCATGAGCCCAGCTTCGCGGGCCAGCACGACAGTCGCGAGCACGTCGTCGACTCCTTCTGTCATCGATATGACGTAGCTCTCGATTACGCCATCACCGAAACGGTCGAGCGCAGCCGCCACCGATTCGAAGGTCTCATAGGTCGTCGCGGCACCTGGTGAGAGCGTGAACCGGGAGGCTCCGAGTGGCCGAGCGCCGGTCAGCTCGGCACGCAGCAGGGCGGCACGTTGGGAGCGGTCGAGCTCGGCGTATGGCCGCTGCAGCTCTCCGAGGCGGTCGAAGATTTCGGCGAGAACCCTGTGGTGAGCCTCGGCGTTCTCGCGGATGTCGAGCGTTGCGACGTGGAACCCGAAGGTCCGCACGAGCCGGCCCATCCCGCGCAGGAGCCCGTCGGCGACGGCCTCGCCACGATTTCGTGCGAGCGAGTCGCGCAGTAGCCGAAGCTCGCTGATGAGCCCCTCCACGTCGGCATAGTCCTCGCCCGCGACGTGCTGGGCCCCGACGGCGAGGCGTGAGCGTGTGTTGACGAGTCGCTGACGGATGTACGAGCACTTGAGCCGATAGGGCTCCTCTGCGTTGAGTGTCATGTAGCGCTCGTGAACCTCTGGCAGCGAGACACGGTCCGAGTGCAAGCTCGCCGCCAGCTCGTCTGAGATGCCGACGATTGCCGTCGAGTTGGAGAGCGCCTGAGTCAGCCGGTCGACGAGCCCAAGGAGCTTGCGGAACCCCAGCTCGTGTTGGATCAGCAGGACATCGGAGGTGACGGCCGGGGTCACTGACGGGTTTCCGTCTCGGTCGCCGCCAACCCAGGAACCGAAGCGAAGGTTGGAGGTCGAGAAGTCGAGAGCGATGCCGTGGCGGAAGAGCTCGTCGTCGAGATCCTCCAAGAGCGTCGGCACGGCATTGTCGTAGAGCTGCGACAGGTAATAGAGAATGTTCTGAGCCTCGTCCTCGGGTCGCAGGCGACCGACACGGATCTCGCTCGTCTGCCACAACAACAGAATCGTCTCCCGAAGGCGGCGGACCAACCGCCGCTCCTCTGCCGGAGTCGGGTCCGCCCCGAGCGCCTGCACGAGGTGGGCCACGTCGAGGAGCTTCGAGAGAACCGAACGCCGCGCCGACTCGGTCGGGTGTGCAGTGAAAACGGGCCGAAACTCGAGGTGCGCAAGGGTCGCACCGACGATGTCCTTGTCGACCCCGTGCTCTGCGATCCGCTCGAGCGTGTCGCGCAGCCATGTGCGCTCCGCTCGCCTGGACCGACCGAGCTCGGCCGCGCGGTGGACCTGTTCGGTGACGTTGGCGAGTTGGAAGTAGGCAGCAAAAGCACGAGCTAAGAGAAGCGCCGTGCCCGTCGGGATGCTCGGAAGCTGGTCTGCCAGCCCACCGCTTCGCGCCTGTGTGTTCTCGTAGCGCTCGAGCTTTGCCACCTCCCGGATCTGCCCGACGAGGTCCAGGAATTCTGCGCCCTCGGCGCGGGCGAGCTCCTCACCGAGGAGGGAGGCGACGAGACGGATGTCCCGACGCAAAGCGGCGTGGCGCTCCTCGGTCGGGGCCGCGTCGTAGGAGGTGATGGGGTCACGCACGTATCTGCGGGCGGCGGGCGGCTCACCCGTGTGTTGCGGCACGGACGGATGGTACAGACTGCGGTGAGCGGGCTCGTTCAATAGGCCCTCCAGACCTCCGCCGAAAGACAGCTGGGGCGCTTCGACCTTCCCACGTGAGATCAAAGAGGCTTCAAGCACCTCGTCGGCATCCACGCCCGCCACCGGGCAGCCCAACACGTTGCGGGCCGAGTCGCCGCAGGCCTGCACTGGTCGTGATCCCAACCTCTTCGAGCAGTGCCCATATGCGAGGCACGTCTCCGATGCGGACCCAGTGCAGCTGCACGTCCTGGCGCGTGGTGAGGTCACGGTAGCGGTCGCCCCAGATCGGGCTCGGCTCGGGCGCACGGGCGTAAGTGTCGACAACCTCTCCGATCCGGCGCACCTGCGGCCCGCTCAGCCGACCACCGGGCACCTTCACCCGCAGCATGAAGGCGTCGCCGCCTTGGCGTTGGGGGTAGAGCCCGGCCCATTTCAACCGCTCCATCTCGCCCGGCACGGTGGAAATCGCCTCGGGGCCCTCGAGTGCGTAACGGTCACGTATGGCGGCGGCCACCTCGAAAGGGTGGCGTTCGAGCTTCCAACGCTCGATCTGGTTCAGCTCCGTCCCGTTGCGGTACGGGCGAATGAACTCCATCGGTGCCGCTCTCCCCCCTTGCCACACGGCCGTTTCACGGGCCGCACGTGCCGTGCCGGCGGCCTCCCCGGCTGGCCTCGGATACTATACCTGACTATTCCGATAATATTTTCCGAGATTCGAGGAGAACGCGATAGAGCGGCGGTCTGAGCACGTGAGCGCGACGCCGCCCTGTTCCCGATCGTCGTGCGAGTGGAGGGGCTGGCCTGCCTTGTCGTTGGCGGCGGGCGCGTCGCGGCACGCAAGGCAACCTCGCTTCTAGAATGCGGCGCGCACGTGACCGTCGTGGCCCCGCTCGTATGCGCGGAGATCGAACGGCTTCCTGTGACGATCCTGAGGCGCGAGTACGAGCCTCGTGAGGCGACCCACTACCGCCTCGTGGTAACCGCGACAGGGGTGGCCGAGGTCGATCGTGCCGTCTTCGAAGACGGCGAGAACGCAGGCCTAATGGTGAACGCGGCAGACAACCCCGAATCGTGCCGGTTCTTCCTGCCCTCGTTGTTTCGTCGCGGCCCCGTCACCGTCGCCGTATCGACCGCGGGAACGAGCCCGTTCCTCGCAGTATGGCTCCGTCGGCGCATCGGTGAGGTAGTCGGCCCCGAGTTCGCCGAAGCTGCGTCACTGCTCGCAAGAGCCAGGCGCGCGCTCAAAGAAGCCGGTCAATCGACCGAGGCCGCAGACTGGGATTCCCTCCTCGACGAGGATCTCGTCGCGGCACTGGCCACCGGACGCGGCGCGGCGGCAAAGGGCCTGGTCGACGAATGGTTGACCAGCCAATTGCGGGGGCACGGCGGACCTGGGACAACCCAGTCCTGCTAGTAAACGCTGGCCCCAAAGACCCTACTTGAGCGTCGTCACGGGGCGGCCGCCACTGTTTCATCGGATGGATCGAAGTCGCTGCTGCACCGTAAGCGGCAACGAGGCGGTGGCTGCCTTTGACAAGCATGCGCCCTGACCATGTGCACGAGCCCTTGCCGAGCGAGAGTCGGCTCTCGCACAGAATCGACCCGCCACTCTTGCGTCACGATCGCGTCGGTGTCGAATGACCAAGCTAGCCCGAGACCGCCACCGAGGCGCTCGCACCCGCGACGCCGAATCCAGCCCTTGCGGGTGCGTCGGGCTCGGACAGAAGATGGCCTTGATTCCGCCCTGGAGGTGGTCGATGCCACTACTGACGAGCCGTTCAGCGAGGGAGCTGAGGTCGGTAGAGCGTTGGTGAAACCCGAGTTCGTGGCAATGATGGCGCTACTGCGGTGGAGGCGTAACCCGACTCTTCCAAACATCTCCGCCTCACAGTCCGAGGCACTCAGGAGCGTTGCCGTCCTGAAAGAGACACTAAGTCAGTCACATCAACAACGGACTCCAACGCGGTCCTGAACCTTCGCAGTGGGCTGGACAGATCAGGGCGGATGCCGCAGGCAGTCGCTTACTCGACCAGGCGAGCCTCGAGGGTGATCTCCGGCACGGCGGCCAGGGCCTTGCTGACGGGGCACCCGGCTTTGGCGGCCGCGGCGTGCTCTTGGAACGCGGCGTCGTCTATCCCCGGCACCTGGCCGACAGTAACGAGATCGATCCTAGTGATCGTGGCGGCACCATCGAGGGTCCCGAGGGTGACGGTGGCATCGGTGCGGACCGAGTCGGGTGGCGTGCCGGCCTTGGCGAGCATGTTGGACAGTGCCATCGAGAAGCACGACGCGTGGGCAGCTGCGATCAATTGCTCAGGGTTGGCCCCCGGACCGTCCTCGAATCGGGACTTGAAGGAGTAATTACCGCTTATGGTCTCACCTGCCGTGAACGTCCCGCTACCTGTCTGAAGGTCTCCCTTCCATTCGGCGCTTCCTTTTGCCGGCATTGCCTGACTCCTTCGCGCGGGGGCATAGCTCGAAACGGACCGTCGAGATCCTAACGATCCGAATCAGAGTCATTTCGCGCGGCCCGCGACCTCGTCGATCGTGAGGAGATCACCACGGCCGAGCAGGAACGACAACAGGGCGCTCCGCGGAGCACCCCGCGGACCGCCAGCGGCTGGAGGTATCTCTCAGCGCGCTCTCAGCCGGCTATCAGCGCAAGATGCGCCAACCCTGCGACCATGGTCTCGCCGGACAACCAAGAAGTGAGGTGGACA
>JBEKMZ010000105.1:0-10903 GCA_049523315.1 Acidimicrobiales bacterium
GAGCTGGAGTGGCGATCTCCGTCAGGCCACGGATGTGCGTAGCGAGCGGAGTGATGCCCGTCTCCGAACGAGAGCGCCAACTGCCGGGACCGTCGCCCGGTCCCGTCTCGAACCAGTCAAAGTTGGACCCGATTGCGCTCTCATTGATAAAAAGATCACCAATCTTGTTTCTATTCTGCTCGTTTCCGCTCGGTTTGCCGACGGCCTGAAGGCGCGCGCCTCGCGTAGCCGCGCGGAGTCTACGGACCAGATTCGCTGACGCGTAGCTAGCAAGCGCAGAAGCGTAATCGGTGGAAAGGCCGCTTTCGACACAATCTAGGTAGACGGAACGGATTGCATGAGCGGTCGCCGCGAAAAGCACCGCCTGTCTGCGATTCATTAGGTCGCCAAACGTCTGAAATCCGTAGCCTGTTCCTCTCACACTGTCCTTATTGCCCGGCGCGATTCGTTCCTGCGGTGTCACCGACAGGTCGAGCGCGAAGTCTGGCAATGCGGCCGGGTTCGCGTCGACGGCCGCCCGCTCTTCTTCAAGACGGAGAGTGCGAAAGGTCTTCCGCTCAACCCGACGTCGCCGTCCGCGATTGTCCACGATATCGTGGGTGATTAGGTCAGCGGCAAGGAGCGGAGCATCCTCGTATTCGCGGGCGAAACCTTTGGCCTTGACCGTATCAAGTGGATGATTATGGTGGCAGAAGGGACAGCGAGCGGATTTGCCGCGCCGACTCTCTGTGCCAACGAACGTTGGCTGCCCAGTGGGAAGGCCGTCCTCCACCATGACCTTCCAACGGCCGGCCTTTTCGTCGATCGCGATTCTGAAGCTCTGCCCAGTATCGCCAGTGGCTGTATATGGCTGGCGGAGGGTTAGCGTTCCGACGAGTGGAAACCGGCGTCGACAACTATCACACGGAATCGTGATCGCCCACAGATAACCCCATGGATAAGAACCATCGGCGTTCCTTGGATAGTTACATCCGACAGTCGCCGCCACGCGTCTGTCAACCTCCGCGCTGTATCCACGCAGGTCTCGTATGAGCTTCTCTTCCGGTACGTTGCAATCGAGAATCTGAGGGTCACCATCATGATTGATGTCTGAGCCGGAGGCGTCTGCTGCGAAGGGTACTGATAGTTCAGAAGTCCAATCGCGGAGTGCCCAATCCGCGAGCAGTCGGGACGCCAGTGCGGCCACCGGGGACCAGTCAATTCCGACCGCCCTAAGGCCGAGCCGTGCAGCCTCCAATGGAATGATTCCCCTGCCGCAGAAACAGTCGAGTACGACCGGACGGTGCCCATCGATATCCGGTATTCGTGCCGCCAACTCACGGAGAACTGTCGGTGACCCCGTTAGGACGGCCTGTTCAACCAACTTCTGCAGTTCTGCGTCTTCCTCATCGCCATCCTCCAGGAGCGAGCACAGAACAGCGGCTCGGGCTTGGGCGATCGGGCGAGAGGCGAACCAGGTGAAGATGGCCTTTTCATTTTGGCCCGAACCGGCCGGCGTACCACATGCCTCGTCGACAGCAGAGACGGGGAACCAACGTTCAATCAGTCGTGTCCTGGGCTGAATTGCGGCCTCGGCCTTGGTGGAGTCGATCACGGGTTGTCTCCGATGTGGCGTCGCAGCTCGGCTACGGGGATTTGAAAACGTTCGATAAGACGAGGGCCACCGGTGAGGGTGCCGGCTGGGTTCTGAATGATGACAGCGACGCTCGGATCAGTCCCGCATTCGGTGACGACGTAGAGCCAGTATTCGTCACCGCGCTGCATGGCTTGAGCCCATTCGTTGGCTTCGAGCGTGATGGGCGCCAGCCCGTTTAGGAGGCCTTTGACTTCGGCGAGGCGCTGCTCGTGGGTTGCCCGGTGGCGGGCAAACAGGTCGTAGCCGAGGCCGGCGGTCTGGCGGTCGTCGACATCGAACCCTTCGGCGATGAGCCTCGCTACGACGAGTTGGATGGCTGGAACCTCGCTGTCGGGGTCGTAGCCGATCTGGGCCAGCGAAGCGCCGGCCCGCACCTCTATCCAGCCGATGAGCTGGGGCGTTGACGCTGTGACATCCTCAGCGCTCGCGAGATCATTCAGGCGATGTTGCCGGTCAGTCTCGAACTTTTCTCTGGCAATGGGCCGCTGTTCGGCTGGGAGGTCGCGAAGCTGGCGGAGCCACCGGGCTTTGAGGACCTCCAGATCGTCGCGGGCGCGAGTGACCCAGCGACCTTGTTCCTCGGCTGCCAGGCGTTCTTGGTCCGTGGCATATCGCCCAGCGGCTTCGGTAGACGATATCTTCGCGCCGGGGGCGGGCCGGATGGCTGGCCCAGTGGCAACCTGGAGATTGGCGACGGACGCCCAATCAACAGGGAACGCGGCTCCGCCAGAGAAACGGATGAGGAACGGCAGGGGTCGCGAGGACTTGGTGATGCCGTCGAAGCTTCGAATCTCGGTATTGAACACGAGCAAGCTGTATGGCGTTGTGGATGCCTGGTCGGTTGCGGCGGCACCCCGATACAACTCGGGGGCCAATCGATCGGCGCAGATTCGAAGCAGTTCGCGGAACGGCTGTTCCGTGGGTCCGATGGTGACGATCGAGTCGGTGTCGGCTCCAGCGGCCCGGGCATCAGCTGTCGCCTTGCCGTCGACTGATACGAGACGACCGTGCCCGCCGCCGAGGGGCTCGGGAAGCGAGCCCGAGGTAGCGGTGACCGTGAAAATTCGTTCGGCAGGACCCGGGCCGATGCTCCAACGGGACGCGGCCGCGAGATGACGGAGAAACCCTTCGACCATGACAGGGTTGACACTCTCCAGGCGGTCGGCGGCGAACCGGGCCTGTGCACCAGACAGGTCCGTCGGGGTCCGCAATGCGTCCTCCTCCGCCGCAAGTTCCCGAGCGCGATCCACCAGAGTCTCGGTGGAAGGGACTCGTTCGACGGTGTCCAAACCTCGGTACGTGTCTGCCAGCGCAGCGGCGTAGTCGAAGCCAGCTCGGCTGGCCGTGGCGTCCATGAGATCGAAGATGCGACCGCCGAGGGCGGCCGCTGCGGCGTCGAGGTTGTTGAGGAGAACTTCCTGCACTCGGCCTTCCCGAGTGGCGGGAGCGACGAGGTGGTAGATGAACACGGGATTGTTCTGGCCGATGCGATGGAGACGTCCTGCGCGCTGCTCAAGTCGGACCAGGCTCCAAGGCACATCCCAGTCAATCATGACGTGAGCAGACTGCAGATCAATACCCTCGCCGCCCGCATCGGTAGAGACGAGCACCTGGTACTCGCCTGCGAGGAAGCCACGCTGAAGTTCGTCGCGACGCTGTAGAGGGGTATCCCCATTCAGAAGTTCGGTGCTGAACCCAGCGTCTGAAAACAGTCTCCGAAGCCAGATGGCGGTGTCGGTGAATTCGGTGAACACGAGAAGCTGACCGCCGGCTGGGCTGATGTTGTGACGGGCGCAGACGTCGAGGACCAGTTCCCATTTGGCGGGACTCTGGCCGGAAACTAGCCACCGGTAAAGCTGTTCCAAGACAGTATCGACGGCCTTCAATTCCGCGCGGCGATCCCGGCTGCGTTCGTTGACAATGGATTCCTCCGCCTTCTCCCAGGACTCGTCGTCCTCGGTCAACGCACCGATCAGGTGTGGGTCGTCGAAACCTTGAGGCGCAGGAGGAGTGACCTGGCCGGCCTGACTCTCTGACAGGACGCCCCGCCGGCGGCGAAGGGTCGCCGCTGCCGCGGTGATCGCTGACGCCGCCCGCTTGCCATAGATGCTCTGAGCGAGGATCGCGCGACTGTCGTACCAGCTCTCGACGTAGTTGAGGACGGCGTCGTAACAGGCCAGTTCGTCACCGACGAGGTCGACAGCGAGAGTCTCTGCGAACCGTTCCTTGAAGAGCTTGTTCCCGTCGTGGTCGCGGAGGTCTTCCTTCATCCGGCGGAGGAAGTGGAGCTGGCCAGGACGGAGGCGCCGCTCTGGATCGGTGTCCCCGGGTCCCGCGGTGACGGGATACAGGTCGGGCGCGAGAAGGTTGAAGAGTGACTGGAAGTACCACTCCTTCCCTCGATGGGGTGTCGCGGTGAGAAGCAGGAGGTGGTGAGCAACTCGGGCAACCTGTCGAGCCGCCCCGAGGTACTGGGACGTCGGAGTGAGACGATGAGCTTCGTCGAATACAACGAGTGACCAGGAGGCGTCCGGACCGGCGACCTTGCGAAACGCATCGGAGTTATGCGTGAACAGGTCGACCGACACAACCCACACGTCCACGTCACCGCGCAGCGGCCTTGGACTGCGTGCGTCTGCCGAGTCCAACTGCTCCGCGTCGATCCCAAAGTATCGGGCCAGATCGGCGAGCCACTTCGACACCAGGTGAGCCGGAGCGATTATCAGCACCTTTCCGGGGACCACGCGGCGCCGCCGTCCCTCGACGATGTACATGCCGGTCGTGATCGTCTTGCCGGTTCCCGGCTCGTCGGCTAAAAGGAACCGCAAGCGGGGTTGCGGCAACATGTGCACGAACACCGCTTCGTCTTGGTGAGCGTACGGCTTGACCGGCTTGGTGGCCGTGGCAGCTGACCTTATCCTGGGAGTTGCCCACTCCATCCACTTGCCCCACAGTCCGGCGATTGCGCCGGCCGAGCTGCCGAGGCCGTCGTTGGTTGGCTGCCGGGCTTCGTCCAGCTCCGCCTCAGTAAGCGTGACTTCCGCGAGGCCGGAAGGTCCTTTTAGGATGAGGTTGACCCGATCGTCAGTAGCCCCGAGGACGGTCAGGACTTCGACGGTGTGACCTCCCCAACTGAGCCGGTCGCCGCGTTCGATCATGCGGTGACCTCGTAGCTCACTGGGGGCAGCAGGACTCGGGGCCGGTCGAAATCCAAGGGTCCTACCACTCCTCCTGAGCGCCTATATATGGTGTGGAGGGTACCTCTGTTGCGAAAGCAGAGGGGAGAAGGCGAAGGCTGGGCGTCGTACGACGGGATGTCTCGTTGACCCGGCGGCTTGGGCCGGCCGCGAGTGTGGCCGATCTGTGGCCGCCGAGGTCAAGGGCGGCACGGCGTGCCGGCGAAGCGCACCCTTGACGGAGGAGCTGCTGTCAGACCCTGGCGGTTCGAGCTGCGCAAGCAGCTCTTGGGCGCGAAATGGCAGACTTGGTCGGCGTGCGAGTCGTGGGGATGCGAAAGGCAGGTGACTGAAGCGCGTTTCTACGCTGCCGAGTGGAGCTGTTTAGCCAGACGCTGGAGTCGCTCGGTATCCTCCCTGCCAGCTAACTCCGCAGCTCGCTCGATGTCGCGTTCGATGACTTCGATTGCAGGATGGTTCGTGAACGACTCAATCTCCAGGCGACGGCTGAGAAGGTAATGCCACGTGTTGACCGCGACAGCGCGGCCAGTCGGCGTTCGCCGTTGGGTGCCGTTGCGAAATGGGACCACCCTGTCCTCAAGGAGCAGGTCGAGTGGATGCTGTCCTGCCTCAAACGCCCCGCTGCAAAAACTGCATTCGCAGTAGCGGCGCGCGTACTCGGCCGGATCTAGTTGGCGGCCGAACTCAGCTGCGGCTTTGAAGCGAAGACAGTGGCGCACTGCGGGGACGTAGCTCTGGCAAGAGCGCAGCATAAATCCCTGCTCTTCGGCGGGCTCACCCTTGTCGACCCACCCAAGGTGGTGCACAAGGGCCGCCACGCCGAGGTCGTGCAGCGCCGCGATGGTGTAGTTGCCGTACTGATGACCGACCGGGATGCCGCGATCGGCGAGGGTGGCGATCAACCGAAGGACTGCTGTAAACACCTGTTCATCGGCAAGGAGCCGCTGTTCTGTCATCGTGGGTGTCCAAATGAAGTAGGAGCTGATGTCGTCGGACGGAATCGTCGCGAGCAGCCGGGCGACTTCGCTTGGATCGATGAGTCGATCTGGCGGCACGATGACCTGGACGGCAACGTGAGCCTCAGCGGTGGAACGGCTCGCCTCGACAAGCAGTCGGTTGATGCGATCTTCGACAGCCGAGTTCGCAACGAGCGCCGGAGCGATGAGGCGCACAGGGCGAAGCTCCCGCGGTTCTTCTCCAAGGAGGTCGAGCTGGGTATGCTGCGGCACGAGGCGTGAGCGTTGGTAGTTGATCGCGTTGGTGCCGAGCGCTCGCCAGTCAGCATCGCTCGGCACGGTTTCAAGCAGTGGGCCGGCGCCGATATCGATGTTCGTTCCTTCGACGTAGGTCGCACCAAGGCGCGCGTAGTTCTTCTTGACGTCGCCCTTCTCATTGCGCCACCACTGTGGAATTTGAAAACGCCAAAGGACAGGATCGACGGCAAACGGGAGCGCCGTCTGACGGAGGCAGGCAGCCGTGCTTTGCAGGCTGTTCTCCAACTGGTTGGCGTTGATGAGGATCTCGTCCATGATCCCGTCGCGAACAAATGTGAGGTCGTCGGAACTACGGATGCGAAGGATGTGGTGCAGCGGCGGCCGACTCATGGCAATTACGACCGGCGTCGTGCCCGGCGTGCCGCGACCTGATCGCGGATCACAGACTTTTCGGCGAACTTGGGATATTCCTCGTAGACGCGCTCGACCAGGTCCGGGGTGTCCCATTCCTCGCGGATTGTGCGGACGTATGCGTAGAGCTGGTCATAGGCACGGCTCGACTGGCGAAGCCGTTCTGCGACCTCATGCCCGCGCTCGTTGAGTGCGAACACTTCAGCCTCGTCTTCGTCGCGTGGTCCCGAACGTTCGACCGCCGTGGCCATCATCTCGGCAAATGACGGCGGCCCTGTCGATGGGGCCTCAGCGCCATGCAAGAAACCAGCCAGTCGCAGTGCGCGGACAGCGTCGTTGACCTCTTCGTTGAACGGGCCGTAGTTGTAGGCGTAAAAGCGAGTGCTCTGCGCTGCAATCTTTTGCTCGATCACGAAGAGAAGCTTCTGCAAGCGAGTAACGCCTCGGACAGCGTCATCGCCCCTTTTGCTCGTCGCATGTAGGAGCAGCACCATCAGGTCTTTTGTGGGCGGCAGGGATGCGGGCGACGGGTCAAGTCCGAGTGCCTCCTCTTCGCGGCTAAGCGCCAGCTCGATCCACTCGCGTGCGAGGCGGTGGTAGGGGTAGCGGAGCTGGTGGGAACGGGCTTTGAGCTGGTCGAGAACGGCTTGGTCGAGCTTGATGTTGAGTTGTTCAGCCTGCGGTTCGTCCGAGGAAACACTGACAGGAGTATCCCCCTGGGTGCGCAAGGCGTCCACTATCCACGAACGTGCCAGGGCGTGATACGGCAGCGCCCGGGCCGCAGCGACGGCACGGACTCGTGCAAGCGTGCCGGAAGGGATGCGCAGCGTGATCTGTGCGGTCTTTGGCCGCGGGACCAAAGCTGGCGCCTCGGGAAGCGTGTCCCAGGCATCCGCCCAGTCTTGGTCTTGCAAGGAGTCCCAGTCGTCCGTGCTCATCGTGCCAGCCGGCGGTATGTCCGCCGTTCGTTGAGGGTCATGTCGCGGGCGCTGTAGACGCGGACAACACCGTTCTGCTTCTGCTCGTAGACAAGGAAGAGCATTCGGGCGCCATCGGTGATGCCCAAGAGAAGCAAGGCGTCTCTGTGTCGACGCTTCGTGTGCGGGTTGGCAAAGCACTGCTCCGCTTCCAACGCCGAGACGTTGTGTCGAAGCAGGAGTTTCTCTTCGTTGTTCTCATCCCAATCAAACTCCGGCAGCGGCCAGTCGCTGCTTCCTCGGTGCCCCACATCCGACGCCCGGTCACCGGGTGGATAGGAGATGGGGCTGCGAGCGGTGCTGCGTTCTCACAATGTCAGCGTAGCGTATAGCTATGGGATATACAAGCGGAGTATCATTTCGGGAGCGAGCCCGTCAGCCTCCACAGCTTCCTGTCCGAGGAAGGGGCTGCTGGCAGGGCCTTTCTCCCGTTGCATTGCATTCTCTGACGGATACGCTATCATTCTCTAACATGAGTCAGGTTATCTACGCACGAGTTCCGGACACCGCGAAAGAGGCCGCCGACGCCTACGCGAAGGAGCGGGGTGTGACCCTGACTTCGGCGGTCGTTGACCTCCTTAAGCGCGGGATGGCTGCGGCGTCGGATGAACGGTCGATTGCCGATCTGGAGACGAAGCTCGCCCAAGCCGGCGCGGAGAGGGCGAAAGCCGAGGCAACCCTCGCTGCTGCAATGAACGAGCTGGGTGGGCTCCGAGCGTTTGCGCAGCGTGCCCTGCAGGCGGTGGGTACGTGTCCCAACCGCGCGTGCGCACAAGCGATCACGGGCTACGAACTATTGGCGCTGGGTCGGTGCAATCACTGCCAGCAAACCTTGATGGACCTGCTGGCCCCACGCACCCCCAGCTCAAACCTCGACCAGCGCGAGATCGGTCTGCTGCTGGGTGCCCTCGGAGTAGCGCTCGTAGGAGCGGCAATTATCGGATCGGCTGCACGATAAGGATTGGCCAACATGACGAAGCAAGAAGAGATCGCTCAGTTCCTCGATCAGCACATCACCTTGCCGCGAGTGGCACAGCCCTTTGGATGGGGCGGCCAGCAGTGGTGGGCGCAGCCCTACCCATACCTGCAGCAGCGACCAACGTATCAGCAGGTAGCTCACGAACTGCTCGCGAGTTCGGAGTTCCGCGCGCTTCAGTTGGGTTCGTGGCTCGGAACGACCGACGGCCAGATCATCACGGAAGCCGTTGAACTCGTCGCTCCTCCCTTCTATCGGGAAGACATTGAGCTATTGGTTGACGCTCTCAAGTTCGCCGCCCAACTTCAATCTCAAGAGGGGCAAGGGAAAGCAGGGATAATTGCACTTGGAGCCCTAGGCATCGCCGCGGCTGTAGCGATTGGCATCTCCACCGGAGGGGGCCGAGCCGCGTAGTATCGCCGCGTGGCGCTTATCGTATCGACGATGCCTGCTGGCGGCGTGCAGTCCATGTGAACGCGACGGTGGTCGTGTACGTTTCGCGGGCGGCATTACTCGATGCCCTGTTCCCGAGCGGTGGTCGCCCGGAAGTCGAGATCACGCTCGACGACCAACCACCCTGAAACGACGGTGCGCTCCATCTCGACGAGATTGAAGTAGCCCCACTCGCCGTGGCCAAGATCGGCGTAGCCGAAGGCGTCTCCGGTCTCGGGGTCCAGTTCGGCGACATACCAATCGCAGCCGCCGACGAAGTAGTGCGCGTGGAGCTGCCTGTCGGGCAGGTCGACCTTCTCCGTGGCGTAGAGAGGCGGGATGGCCTGGATCAGTGCCTTCGTGATGAAGGCGTGGCCGCGCCGACGGCGGTTGGCCTCTCCGGTCGGGAAGAGCTGCCGGATCCGGTGACACGGTGTGCAGAGCATGCCCGCCTCGACGTGGCTGACCCGCTCGTCGCATGAGCGGCACCGGCAGGTAGTGATAGGCCCCGAGTATTCTCTTACTTGTCTCATCCAGAGTGACCCGAGGGACCTGGCCCGATGACGGTCCGGCAACCGACCTGAGGCACGGTGCCAACGCCAGGCGATGAGGAGGGCAGCATGACGCGTCGACTCTCACCCAACCATCATTGGGTGGCACTGGTGGCGGCATTTGCAACCGGAGCAGACCAGGTGAGCCTCTGGCAAGCCGTGCCACCTACCGTCCGCGCACTTCGTTTCAACGGGCGGGGAAGGGTGCGCACCGACCGCACACCGGAGAGCTGCCTCATGGAGCAGCCCATCCCGACGAACCGGGAGGCCGTAGCGGCATGAGCGAGGACCTGGGAGTGCCGCAGCCTTGGCGCGCAAACGCGCCGAGTTGGGCGGGTGCCAACTGGGACCGCGCGAACGGCGCCTGGCACGAGGACATCTGCGGGTTCGACCTTGGTGACGGCTGGGTGTGCGCCGCGCCTCCGGGGCCGCACACTCACCTCATGACGCCGCAGTGGAACAGCCCGACCTGTGTTGCTACGGCGATGAGTCGTAGGTATCACCCGCGGGTCAGGGCAGAGGATGTGGCCTGGGGATTGCCACTACCGGAGAAGGGCCCTTAGAGGGCACCGGATCGTCCGGGCGGTACAGGTGGTCGGATGCCTTAGATCGCTGACTCGATGCCCGTCTCAATCTCTGAGCCGGATCGGTACTCAGTGTTGACGCCCTGCCTGCCGATAAGTACCTGGTAGGCGGCTTACTGCCGTTGTGCGCGCGAGTCGCGTTGGGAGAAGAAAACACTGCCACCAGAACGGAAGGAAACAGCGTCATGACAGATATGAGTATCCCGGACCTGTTTCCTCTTTCTTCGCCGTTCTCTTACGTCTTCGCCCAAGAAGGGAAGATGACTTTTGGCTGGGGAAAACCTGGCTTTTACATCAAGGCTTACGGTCGTACTCGCCACACCTTCCCGCTCACCCCAGACGGCTGGTCATTGGCGTGGGAGATGATGTCCTCGGACTATCCGGAGCTAGCCGCCAAGGTCGCCTCCGCCGTTCACGGAAATGTCCTAGCCGAGCTGGCCGCCGTTGAGGTGGTCCGGCAGACGGTGCCCATGCTCATCGTGACAACCAACGAGATCTCCGGCTACCGGATCACCAAGGTCCACGGTGACGTGTTCGGCCTCACCGTGCGGGCACGGAACGTTTTCAGCAACATGGGCGCACAACTCCACACAGTGGTGGGAGGCGAGGTTTTCGGCTATACCAAGATGCTTACGGCCAGCCGCAACGAGGCCCCAAGAGCGCCTTTGGAGCGAGGCTCGAGCGAAGGGCGCTAACGCTGTCATTGCTATGCGTTTTGACTGCAACGAAATCGGCGGGATCATGTCCGAGATAGCTGCATACGGCACGGCAGTGACGGTAGAGCAGCTACCGGTGGACGTTCCCGAGGCTGCGGAGTCCATCTAATCATCGGCCCGACTGGCTAGGTTGGTTGTGCTGGCTCGACGGAGCGGGGCGTCCGGCGTCCGACGGCGCGACCTCGACCACGGTGATCCCGCTCGTTGCT
>JBEKMZ010000106.1:0-10840 GCA_049523315.1 Acidimicrobiales bacterium
GCGCTTCTACACCACTGCCCTGCTCGACGGGTCACTCACACTTGACCACGTCGTGGAGGACTGGCCGGATTGGTTCCAGCTGGCCCCCGCCTTCGTAGCCGCCTACGGCACCGACGAGCTGAAGGGGCTTGAAGACGGCGCGGTGTTGCTCCGAGCTGTCGAGGAACACGAGGACGTGGCCCTCACCGAGGCTGACCGGGTCTACCTGAAGGCGCTGGAGGCACTGCTCGACATCTACCCGGAGATGTGGACTACGGACGAGTAGCGGGTTCAGCCCTCTGGGTACGCCCGGTCGATGGCAGCAAGGAGGTCGGCGTCTTGGAGGTGCAGGTATCTCGTGGTCGTCGCGATGTTGGAATGGCCCATTAGGCGCTGGACGACGTGGATGTCCTCGCCCCGACGCACGAGGCTCGTGGCATAGCTGTGACGCCACCTGTGAGGGAAGTGCCGACAGGCCACGCCTGCCGAAGTCCCGGCCTCCAACACCAGATCGTAAAGCGCCCGAGGACCGTAACGACCACGTAGCCTCCGGTTGCCCCTTGGGTTGGCGAACAAGTACGCGGACTTGGGGAGACTCGGCCGCACCTCATTCACGTACTCGCCGAGCACTCCCACCAACAGGTGGGGGATGGGGACGACCCGCGGTTTGCGGCCCTTGCCGACAAGCGAGATCCGTCGAGCCTCAAGATCGACCTCCTCGGTGCGCAGGTTCACCAGTTCCTTCATGCGCAGACCGCTGTAGCGCAACGTGAGAAGGAGCACCCTCCCCACCTGCCAGCGGAGACCAGGTTGTGCGACAGTCCACTCGATGATGGCGTCGGCTTCAGGGTCGGTGTAGAACTCCACTCGCGGCCAAACGGGACTCGGGAGGGTCACCAAAGCGGCGGGGTTCGCCTCGCTGATGGTCTTGTCCTTGGTCTCGGCAACCTGATCGGGCTGCGTTCACGCGAGGGGTTTCACAACGAGTTCCGTTCCGGTGGCGTCCCCGAAAACTCATCGCCACCGCCCTGGTCGCGCTCACGCAGGTTTTCTGAGAGTGCTTGAAGCAGATTCCAAGGATTACCATGGGTATCCGCCTCAACATTGAAGCTGCGCCTCATCAGCGTCGGAGCTGATCGCGAGCCGAAACTACTGTCCACCTATGACGATTTCTTGGAGCGATGTCCCTGGCCAGATCGATCTTGCAGCAGTCCTTTAGTGGCCGTCACCACTTCTTGCGTCTTCGGCTAGTCAGCGCAGTCGCGGCGACCGTCGCTGCGCTCGTGCTTAGTCTTTGTGCAGGTCCGAGCTTGGCCGGTGCGAGCGCACTACGACCGTCGGCCAAGCCGGTTGTCACACCCAGTGAGATCCCCTCGATCGTCGCGGCGGACACGGCGATCAACAATCGGGCGAACTCGTCCCTCTCGTTGCCGCTCCAGGACAGTCACGAGTCTTGTCTGCAGCAGATCCTCGACGACGCCACCTACCGTGGCGACCTAGCCGCTGGCTCCAATACGCTCGGTGGGTCTTTCGACCAGGTTCCTGGCCGTGTCTTCGTCCCCCACGAGACCACCTACCCGGCCTTCTTCAGCGTGCTGGCCGAAGACCGTGCCTCTTCTGAGTCGGTGACAAACAATCTCCTCACCTACGTGAAGACCTCTCCTGAAGCGCATTGGAAGCTGGACTCGAGCAGCGAGATCCTCGGTCCAACTGACGCCGGTGTGACGGTACCCGCCGCCGCGACCGACGCTCAGGGCTATGCCTCCAGTCTCGGCGATGCGACAATCGATGGCCTTGTGACTGCACCGGACAGGGTGGCCGCGCTCGTAGCCAAGGCGTTCACGTCGGAAGCCGCCACCGGGAAACTACCTGCAGGACTCTCGGCGCAGTTTGGGCCTAAGAACGTGGCTAATCCTCACTCCATCGCGGCTTCCTACGCCAAACTCGGCAGGGTGACGATGCAATTCTCAACAGTGACGCCGGCTGCCGCTACCGCAGGCGCGCCGTCGCCTGAATGCCCATATCCGGCCTACCGACTCGCCGATGGCGGAGCGCTCGTCACGTTCCCGGTCTTTGCGACCATCGTTGTGAAGATCCAAGCAGGCTATGTAGTCACACAGCCCTTGAACAGGAGCGCCCTCGGCGTACTCCTACCACCAGGCACTTACAACTCGATCACGATGGTTTCAGGCGACATGGACGTCGCCGTCGTGCCACCGACGCGTTCACGCCAGCCGATCGAAGTGATCGGCCAGGCGAGCGAGGGACTGACCGAGACTGGAGCGTTGGTATCTGCTCCCGCCAGTTCCAGCGCTCCAGGCGGGCCCAAGAATGCCGCGGCAATTGCGAGTGAGGTCGGCCCCGGCCTCGTGGATATCGACACCACACTGAGCTATGAAGGAGAAGAGGCAGAGGGAACCGGGATGGTGCTCACCTCCAAGGGTGAGATCCTCACGAATAACCATGTCATCGAGGACGCAAGCTCGATCCGAGTGGTCGACGTGGGCAACGGGAAGACCTATGGTGCCAACGTCGTCGGCTATGACCGAACCGCTGATGTAGCCGTGTTACAGCTTGAGCACGCCTCCGATCTGCAAACGGTCCGTCTCGGCAATTCCTCGAGTGTCCGCAAAGGGCAAGGAGTAGTCGGTGTCGGCAACGCCGGGGGGGCCGGTGGCACTCCGAGCTTCGCCGGCGGAAGTGTGACTGCGCTCGACCAGTCCATTAGCGCGAGCGACGCGGGCAACGGAACCTCCGAGGAGCTGACCGGCCTCATCGAGACGAATGCCGACATCCAGCCAGGTGACTCCGGCGGCCCCCTCGTGAACAGCAGCGGGAAGGTGATCGGCATGGACACGGCGGCCTCGGCCGGGTTCTCCTTCGAACAAGGGGGTTTCTCGACGACCCAGGGCTTCTCGATACCGATCGACACCGCTCTGAAGATCGCGGGCGAGATCACCGCGGACGACTCCTCCTCGACGGTGCACGTCGGTCCGACGGCGTTCCTTGGCGTGAACGTCACCTCTCCGAGCGTTGGATTTGGTGCAGAGATCGTGTCGGTCGTGTCGGGCTCACCCGCCTCGCAGGCCGGCCTCGCCGAGGGGGACACTATTACCTCGCTCGGCGGCCACTCCGTGAGTTCGCCCAACTCGCTGACGACCATCATCGAGGGCGCGAAGCCCGGCGTGTCCGTGCCGCTCGTCTACGTCGACCCGTCGGGCGCGAAGCAGACCGTCACCGTTCACTTGGCATCGGGACCACCGCAGTAAGTGATCGGCACCCTCATACGCCCAGAGCGCCTCGGGCGGCCAGTACCGACGAGCCATTGGGTCATGTTCGGCTCGGCGTGTATGCCGTGCCAGTCAGCTACCTGGACGCCATCGACGAGCGGCTCTTGGAGTACCTCGACGAGGACGACGAGCTGAAGTTGGAGGCCGTCGAGCGCCTACGCTTCTACACGAGCGCCCTCCTCGACGGGTGCTCATTGTCGGGCCGTCGCCGGGTGCCGCTTCCACGGCCCACGGCGGGTCGCGAGCGGCCAAAGCAACAGGGCCAACAGAATCGCGAGGGCGCACGCGGAGATTTGCCATCCGGCGGTCCAGCCCGGAGAGTCGTAGCTCCAGGTGAGAACACCATGACCCGGGGGCACCGTCACCGCCTGCACCAAGCCGTCGCGGCGCACCGAAAGCGTTGCAGCCGGGCCGACCTTCGGGCGCCAAGTAGCTGTCCACCCGGGGATCGCCGCTTCGGACCTTATGACCTCCGCCCCATCGGGAGAGTAGACCGCAGCAGCGCTCGGCGCGAAGCTCGGACCCGCTGTTGCACGCACCCACGCCCTCGGGGATCCCAGGATTGTCAGAGCGGGACGAGCGAATTGGTCGGCGAACACGGCGAACGAGCCATCCACGCCCCGAAAGGCCCAGCGCGGAGGCACGACGGCCCCTTCGAGCTGGCCGTCAGCGACATAGTGCGTACCGTCCGCGGTCGTGATCAGAGGAGATCCGATGCTTGCGCGGAGCGGGGCTGCACTGGTGACCAGAGCGACGGCTTCGACGGGATACCTGAACGTCACGTCCACTAAGTGCGCACCTTCCGGGGTCGGCCTAGGTGCCCAGTAGGTGGCACCACCGGGCGTGACGAGTTCGAACCGCAGCCCGCTTTCCACATCGGCCTTGGCATTCGGGTCCGGCACGACGACGGCCGCGAGAGCCATGTCCTCACCCAGATACCACGTTGCGCTTGCGCCAACGGCTAGGCGCCGTACGCCGGCTGCCGGGTCGGGTGGCGCGGGATCGGAGTGGGTGGAGACGAGAAAGTAGTCACGCGGTGCGAACAGGACCGTCGTGTCGAGCTGGTCGAGGGTCCCGTCACCGACAGCGCGCGGATCGAGAATGTCGCCTCGGTCGCCCGTCGGCGAGTGTGTACCCGTGGCAGCGGCGTAGGTACCGTCGACAATCGAGCCGTAACCTTCCACGGACGCCACGCCGTCGAGCACATTCAGGTCCGGTGCCTCGATCTCGTTCAGCTGGTTGGCGTCGATTGCGTTCGGGTCGTAGACGGCAAACCGCCCGGACCCGGTAAGAGTTGCGGCCGCGGTCACAGCAACGGGAACGGGAGTAGCGACGAGCGCCTTGCCGACAATCGCCTTCGCGCCGATCGAGGCAGGCCTACGCGTGACGCTGCTAGCCGTCTGGGCGGTCGATCCGCCCGAGGCCTGGCCGAGGTTGGGGAGCACAGTTGCCACCGCCAGCAAGGTGAAGGTGGCAACGTCGACGACGACCAGTCCGAGCAGTGCCCGGGTGCGTTGACGCGGCCTGAGGCGGTGACCCCAGAGGACGAGAGCCATCGCGGCAAGGCCAAGCACACCGAAGGGCAAGAACCACAACCGCAGGCGGCTGTCCGCGCTGGGCAGTCGAAGGCTCACGTCCAGCCATCGCAACAGGCCTGGCCCCCAGGCGAGCCCGACCGCGACGGTAGCGACTGCCAATGCCCCTGGAACAGCGCCTAGAACTCGAGCCCCGCGGGCGTAGTCCGATCGCGCCCCGACCGCCGACGGCGGTCGTGTCGAGCTCGTGCCGGAGGACGAGGGTCCTTCCGCGCGCGCCATCTCGGCCCGCGAGCGCCGCCGGGCTCGCCCATCGGTGAGCCAGGCGTCGGACCAGTAGGCGAGAAGGAAGGCGAAACCCATGTCGGCTATGACGACGTTGCGGCTCTGGAATCGCTGGCTCCCCAACAAAGGCACCCTGATCAAAAGGTGCCAGAGGGGGGTGTTGCCCCCAAGAGCCAGGACGATCCCGACGAGCGCCATAAGGTGCCAGACGAGCCATTCCGGCACGGGTCGTCGGAGACGTAACCGGCCCAACAGTGCGAATGATGCGACCAGCGGCATGAGGCCGACGTAGCCGATGACCTCGCTCAGGTTGTACTGGGCGAGGAAGGCGGGCTGTCCGAGCGATCCCGATCCGCCCAGGAGATCGGGCACGAACATCAAAAGGAGCCACTTGCTGGGAAGCGACCCCGAGGCGAAAAGGGAGGTGCTGTTCGTAGCGCGCTGTGAGGTGCTCATAGCAGCCATCCCAGGCAGCCACTGCACGGCGCCAAGTGCCACGGCTAGCAACACGCCGCCCGTAGCCCACAAAAGGTACGGACCAGCGCAGCGTCCGAGGCGCAACGCGCGCCAACCGCCGTAAATGGCGACGATCACGGCGACGTCGGTAACCGCACGCGGTTCACCCGCAAGGATGACCATTGTCATCGCCACGGCCAACAGGGTGGTCCAACCAAGTCGTGACCTGTGGCCGGGACCGCGCACCTCGGTCGGCCTCATGGCGTCCCCCCACTGCCCGGACAGCTTCAGCAACGCCAGCAGAGCGACCGGTGCCCAGCTCATGCCCTCCACCAGACCGATGTGGGATACCTGCGCGGTCATGGCACCCGCAAAGCTGAACGACAAGGCCCCGAGGAAACTCGGGACCGAAGCTAGGCGCGACGCTCGCAGGAACAAGAAAGAACCGATTCCAGCCACCCACCAGGTGACAACCAGAGTGAGCGTCCACGCGACCATCCCCGGAAGGACGACGAAGAACAGGATGAAGGGATACGCGGCGCCGGCGTTCCATCCCCCGAGAAGCGGGGCTCCGCTCCAGACGTATGGATCGAACAGGGGCAGGTGGCCGTGTCGGATCAGGTTGGCGACGAGCTCCCGCAACGGGTAATTCTGGGTCGCATCGTCGCCGATGACGGCCATGTGACCGAAGAGCGCGGGCAGAGCGAACACGGCCAACGGCAGCGCCACCAACAGGGCGAGAGCCCACCGGTCGGCGCCACTAAGGCGGTGCAAGCGCGTCGGCACGAAAAAGAAGTGCTTCGAACTCGTTGGCCGCTCTGCCCTGGCTGGCTTGTCCCTATTGCCGCCCCGGCTGCTCAGAACTCTTGTTGGCGAGTTCTCGTAGCGCTGGATAGGCCGCTGGATGACGACCGCAGTCGAAGTCGCCGTGTCCCCTTCAGCGATGGGCCTGCAAGGTTCGTTACGGCCGGCGGCCACCCTTGGGTGGGCGGTTCGGATCGTCTCCATCAGCTGACCCTTCGGGATGCGCATGATTTAGGTGTTCGTAACTATATCGCAATATAATCGTAATCTTTGAACTTCCTTCTTCCGGCCACGCGCCGGTCACCTTCACCTACAGCTAGTGAGGGTGTCGTCCTTAGCGCTGAAGCTCGGTTCGGCGAGTCTGATGGGCCAAGATGAGGACCCGGTGAACAACTTCTTGATCAGCTACCTAGACGCCATCGACGAGCAGCTCTTGGAGTACATCGACGACGATGACGAGCTGAAGCTGGACGCGGTCCAGCGACTACGCTTCTACACGAGCGCCCTCCTCGACGTTCACTCCCACCGGACCGTGTCGTGGAGGACTGGCCGGACTGGTTCCAACTGGCCCCCGCCTTCGTGGCCACTTACGGCGCAGAGGAACTCAAGGGGCTTGTAGACGGCGCGCAAATCCTGCGAGTCGTCGAGGAGGACGAGGACGTGAGCCTCACCGGGGCCGACCGAGTCTATCTAAAGGCGCCGGAGAGCTGGCTCGACATGTAGCCCGAGATGCGGACTACGGGGAGTAGTCGAGGGCGACCTTCTGGTGGTTCGTGGGTCAGATAAGGCGGTGAGTTCCGGCCGCCCCGTTGCCGAATCCGGCGTGGCACTCGCGTCGACCGGCGCGGGCTCAAGGGCGTTGTTCTGTACCCTGACGCGCCTCACCTAGCGGCAGCTCGGTGGGCTCGTACAAAGGCGAAGCGAGACGGGTGTCGTCATCGCCCACGCCGGGTGCTGTCGGAGTGGGACAAGACCGATCCCGGGACCGTCTACGACCCAGAGCAGCTTTGACGGGGAATCCTGGCAAGACGCGCGGGCGTGGGGCCTTCCGAGATCGCTGAGGCGGCCAGCTGCTCGAAAGCGTCGGCGAGCGATATCCGGCGCGGCTAGTGGACGCCGCAGGTGTCGACATGGCGCGGGTTGGCCGCATTGGCTGCCATCAAGCGTCTGTAAGAGCACCTAGCGCTAATCCTCTAACGTCACTAGAGCCGTCGAATGAGAATCGAGGGAGTCATGACCAATCGGTGGCTAGTAGTTTCGCTTGCCAGCGTCCTCGCGGCGGTCTCGTCCATCGCCGCGTTCTCGGCCCCTTCCAATGCGCAGGCGATTGCCCCATCCGGGCCGGCCATGCTTCATGCGAGTGCAAGTCCCCCAGTTCTCGCGCACTCACTCGCGCTCGGAGCCCTGGCCTCCTCTGCGGATGTCCACATCGACATCACCCTGAAGCTGCCGGACCCGTCGGCCGTGACCGCCTTCATCGCGTCACTTTCCGATCGGCACTCCGCGAATTTCCACCACTTCCTCCGCCCGGGCCAATTCGGTCAGCTCTTCGGGCCACCGTTGTCAGAGGTCGCCGCAGTCGACGCCGTCCTCCGCTCGGACGGACTCCACCCAGGGCTAGTGGCATCGGACCACCTCTCGATTCCGGTAACTGCCCCGGTCTCGGTGATCGACCACGCCTTTCACGTCAGTCTCGTGCGCTATCGGCTACCTAACGGTCAGCTTGTGTTCACAACGCTGTCACCGCCCCGGATCTCGAGGGCAGTTGCACCGGAGGTAGATGGGGTCATTGGCCTTAGCGATCTCACTACTCCTCAGAGCTTGCTTGCTCGCGCCGGGATCGTATACGTCCGATCGCATTCCACAAGCGACGTCCATCCGAGTACGGCTGGCCCGACCCCATGTTCGGACGCATCGTCTGCAGCCAGCTACTACGGAACCAAGACGGCCGACCAATTGGCGTCCTACTACGCGATGTCGCCGCTCTATAGCCTCGGCGACTTTGGCCAGGGCGTGCACGTTGCCCTGGTGGAGTTCGAGCCCAACTCGCCCTCCGACATCGCCGAATACCAGCAGTGCTACGGGACAAACGCCACCGTGAACTACATCCCAGTCGACGGAGGGGTCCTTCCCGGTGCCGGCAGCGGGGAGGCTGCCCTCGACATCGAGGATGTCATCGGCCTTGCTCCAGAAGCGACGATCGACGTCTACCAAGAACCCAATGGCGGGGAGCAAGACAGTTACGACGTTTACTCGGCCATCGTGAACGACGACGCCGACAACGTGGTCTCCATCTCGTGGGGGGAATGCGAGCTGGACGAGGGAATCTCTACAGTCCAGTCGGAGAGCGCGCTTTTTGCGCAGGCGAACTCGCAAGGTCAGACCGTTTTCTCTTCTTCAGGGGACAACGGCTCTACCGACTGCTATGGCGATCAGAACACGACGAACGGCTCGATTCCATCTGTCGACGATCCCGCTAGCCAGCCTTATGTTCTCGGAGTGGGCGGAACATCTATCGGCACCAACTCCGAGACCGTATGGAACGACTCGAGTAACGCAGACGGCGCGGGCGGTGGCGGAGTGTCGCAAGCCTTCTGCATGCCCTCCTACCAGGACGAGTCCGGTATACCCGGGTTGGTCAGCACTTACTCAGAAACGGACCCGACCGCCTGCGGCACGACTGACCCGTACTTACGGCAGGTCCCAGATGTTTCTGCCGACGCGGATCCGGCCACGGGATACACGATTTACTACACCGGGACCGGGCAAGACTTCACCGGCTGGGGACCGATCGGGGGTACGAGCGCTGCTGCGCCACTGTGGGCCGCGGTTGCTGCTTTGATCGACGCCTCGCCGTTCTGCAGTGAATACGGCTCGAACGTCGGCGGCGACGCCGGCGTGCTCCCGGAGGGCCTCTATACCCTCGCCGGCAGCAGGTGGTACTCCTCAGTGCTCTACGACGTGACCAGCGACAACAATGACTACACATCGTCCGGCTACAGCGGAGGCCTCTACCCAGCGACAACAGGGTATGACATGGCAAGTGGACTGGGGACACCAATAGTCAGCGGTTTCGTGGGTACTCCGTTCGCCAGCGCGCCCAGCACGTACTATCCGGGCCTCGCCGCGTTGATGTGTTCGGCCTACGGCACGAAACTGACAACCACACACGCGACGAGCGTTTCTCCATCCGAAGGCCCAGCAAGCACTGCTGCGACGGTGGCGGTCAAGGGTTCAGGTTTTCTTCCGATCGCCGGTGCTGATATGGCCGAAGTCGGAACGAGTTGGGTGACCGCCGCATGTCCAAGCACCACAGAGTGCACTGTCCGGCTGCCAGCTCATGCAGCGGGTTCCGTTGATATTCGGATATCTGCCGAGGATCTGACCCTGAGCCCGGCCGCGGCGTCCGATCGGTACACGTTCGCGGCCCCGCCCACTGTCGACGGGGTCACACCTACCGTCGGACCGAAGACGGGCGGCACGAAGGTGACGCTCCGGGGCAGCAACTTCGTCGGGACGGTCTCGGTGTATTTCGGAGCGCAGAGAGCTGAAGGCGTACACGTGCTCTCGGCATCTGAGATCAGCGCTACCGCGCCGCCAAGGCCCGGCCTCGTTTACGTCACGGTGGCCGCTGCTGGTGGTTCCAGCAAGAAGACGGCAACGAGCATCTTCACTTTCGTGGGCGCACCGACGGTCACAAAGGTCACACCGGACACCGGACCGAAGACAGGCGGCACGAAAGTGACGATTCGAGGCACCAACTTCGTCGGGACAGTCTTGGTGTATTTCGGAGCACAGAAAGCTACGGGCGTCCGTGTGTTCTCCTCCTCGAAGATCACCGCCACAGCGCCGCCAAGGCCCGGCGTCGTCTACGTCACCGTGTGGGCGGCGGGCGGCTCCAGTAAGAAGACAGCCGCAAGCAGGTATCTCTACTTAACTCGTGCATGAATGACCGCGGTTTGGTGAAGGATCGCGGGTTGGATGAAGAAGACTCGCGCGCATCACCTGGGAGACCCCGATGATGCCCATGACGAGACCGACTCCAGCAGCCAGTCCGAAAGCAGTTACGAGGGTCCGTCCCCAACGGCGCCGAAGCTCGTTCGATGCATAATCGAGCGAGAACATGTCTCACACTCCCTTGGAGCGCCGAAGGCGACTCCAAGGGAGTGTGAGACATGCCAGCTGTGCGTCTTGTGAGCTTTGGTTGGAAGCTTGCTGCGGAATTGTTCAGAGCGTGCTCGAAGATACCGAGTGGACAGTCACACAAACGACGAGGCGATCATGAGGCTTGTAGACACACTGTGGCGAAGGCTTTTGCCAGCACCTAAGAGTGCTTCGCCTCGCTCAGGGCTTGTGCTCGCGCTGCCTCGCCGGCCCTCTGTTCACACTCAGCACACCGCGGCTGGACGATCTCCCAGTCTCGAACCGGGCGCGTCGCTTGTGGCTCGATAGTCGGATCGCCGCAAACCTTAAGAGCGCTCGGCACGCCAG
>JBEKMZ010000107.1:0-10731 GCA_049523315.1 Acidimicrobiales bacterium
AGGCGTCGCTGTCCCGTTTCCTTAGCTCTATATACGACGTCACGGATGTGTGGCGGTCGCGGGCAGTCCCGATTTGGTGGGTGCGCTCCTGTCACACCACCCGCAAACTGTGGAGGACTACGACTGTCTGCTTATGCAATGCCCTTCCTTCGGGCCCGCACTAGGACCTATAGCTCGTTGACGCGGAGCAGGTCCAGGTTGCGGAACCTCCGTCCCTCGGCGGTCATCGTGGCCATCCGGGCCGCGAACTCGGCCGTGCGGGGATCCTTCGAGTTGGCCATGGCCTCCTCGTAGGAGGGGAACTCGACGATGTGGACGTAAGTACCGGGGTTGTCGCGATCGGCACATAAAGAGGCCCGCGTAGCCGTGCGAAACTCAGTGGAATCCGCTATCCACCGGTCGACCTCGGCCGAGAATGCGTCGATGTCGTCGGTCTTGAACTCGATGAACTGAACGAACTTCATGGCGCGCCTCCGTCGGTAAATGTGTGGAGCCGAAGGGTAGCGGAGAGCAAATGGCTCCGCTCAGGGAGGGGCACTCTCAAACGCAGCTGGCGCCTCCGCAATTGTAAGGCCCCATTACCAGACTGTGGCGTTGGCAACGATCCTCGTGTCGCGTTGAGCGTCCCAATGCCAGGGCCTGAGCTCGCCCCGGACTGCCTCGCTAGACCCTTTCCCACGGCTCAGATCGACCCCGGGCCTCAAGTCGTTACCCGGACGCGACACTACCTCGACCGGATCGTCGTACTCTCGGTTACCTAGAGTCACGAGGACGAGTAGCAATGGCTTCGTTGACGGCGAACGGACCTGGCAATCGTCGAGCGGGGCTGGAAGTTGGGGAGATCGTGGCATCACCAGAAGCGCTGCAAATGGGTTCTCGGCTCGACAAGCACCATGCCCCGGAGACCAACGGACAGATGTCCGTCTGCCGGCGCTGCGGTGCTCGAACTGATGGTCCGAAGGGGCTTCACCTTCCCGACCAACGACAACTGGAACGTGCGCTGCGATGGCTTGATGCGCAGTCGCTAAGTAGTGGAATCGACCGCGCGAAGAGTCGGCTCAACACTTGATGGTCCGAAGATCGGCACGAGGATGGCCGTCGGAGCTACGCCGGTCGTACTCAAGATGAACTTTTCGAAGACGAGCGTGCTCAGCCATGCCGAGCATCTCGCCATCGTCGAGTACTCGGATGAGCACGGCGTGAAGGCGGCGGCCGACTACTTCGCCGTGTCCCAGGACCGCGTCTACGACTGGCGCTCGGATCGTCGCCGGCGGGAAGCCGTTACGTCACAACGCTGAGCGCCGTCCTGGCTGGCTGGCTCCCGATCGCCGTCCTGGCTGGCTGAACCCCCGATCGCCCTCCTGGCTGCGCGTTCTCCCAGCTAGGTCGCGGTTTGTGTACTTCTACCGGTCCCTCTCTCCTATCCCGAGTAACGCTTGTGACACAAGGAAGCACAGGGGCGGCGGGGCCGGCCGAAAGCGGGGCGGCCGGGCGGCACGGACCGCCACGACCAGGACCGGGAGCCAGGAAGGGGGCCCGACGAACCGCGAGTACTTCTTGCCGGGCCCTCCGGTCAGGCGCTCAATCCCGGCTCTCTCAGAGCTGCGCTGCGTCGACGACTGAGGTGTTTTCTTCAAGATTCTCCGCTACCCACGAGAGAACCGAGCGAGCGGTCGATATAGCGACACGGCGCATCAGGGCGCTGTCGAGCTGACGTCCTAGCTCGCCAAAGGGTGGATCGTATGACGCAAGGAGAACTACGCGGCATCGCTCAGCGCCGAGGGGCATGAGCAGGATGTCACCGTTGAGAATAGGAAAGAACCTGCTCAGCTCCGTGGATGCCCAAAGAATAGGCACAACCAGTGCGTCCCCGCGCTCATGAGGCTGACCAAGCGAAACTCGGACCTCTCGCGCTAAACGTCCACCCACCCACGATGGCCCGACCCGGGTGAGAAGAGCCGTGCCATCCTCCTCGGCTGCGGTAGCAAGCGGGGTGAACCAGCTGGTGTCGCCCGAAAAGCGGCCGCGTACCGTCTCGAAGGGACGCGAAACCGCCACGGACTCCTCAAGCAATACGCGCATACCCTCCCCTCCCTCCAACAGAGTCAAGGTAACGGTCGCCCAGATTCCGAGACAGGGCCGAAAGTCCCGATTTACTTATAAGGCGGGGCGGGCCTACCGATGCTTCCTACGTGCGAGCAGCCGACCACATCGCCGAGTGGTTCGACGCCAGCGGCGCGTTCTTCGAGGAGATGGACACCGCAGCAACACAGTCCTTTCGCTGATCGGGACCCAGAACCGATCAGCCTTGAGCTGGCGTCGAGCCAGTTGCTCACGGTCGTGGTGCGAGGTCAGAAGTTGCCGCCGCTCCCCGACGCTGATGCCCAGCGCCACTTCGCCGCCGGGCTCGCGCGCTTCAGAGATGGAGCGGAGACCTTCGCCAGGACGGAAGACGACGCAGAAGTTCTCCGGCGATTCGAGCCATCAACGCCAGCCATGACGAGTTCGCGCGAATGGTCGCGGCGATTGAGAAAGCTCAGGATTGAGCCGGTCGTCTGCTCCATTGCAGCATTTGAAGCAGGGATCTTCCTCAGTTCCCCCTCCGCCTAGTCGCCCCGCCCCGCCGGCCGCCCCGGTCGGCCCGGACAGGGCCACCGAGGACCGGGTCGCAGGCGATGCGATCGACTTGTGCAGGTCGTCGAAGCCTGGACCCAGATCCCCGCTGGATTGGCGTCCGATTAAGGGCGTCGATCCTCGCGTCCCGCTACTTTCCTGTTAGCTCCGCAAGAAGGCCAGCAAGTCGGCGTTGAACTTGTCCGCGTGCGTGGCTGTCAGGCCGTGCGGGGCACCCCGGTAGTACTTCTCCTGTGCACCCGGGATTAGCTTGGCCGATTTTACGGCTGAGTCCCTGACAGGGACGATCTGATCGTCCTCGCCATGCAGGACCATCGTCGGAATATCAAACTTCTTAAGGTCCTCGGTGAAGTCCGTCTCGGAGAAGGCCTTGATACATTCGAAGGCGCCCTTGAGGCCAGACTGCATGCTCCAAAGCCAGAACTGATCAAGCAGGCCCTGAGATACTTTGGCGCCCGGCATATTGGCGCCGTAGAACGGTGTCGCCAGGTCCTTGAAGAACTGGGAGCGGTCAGCTGTAAGGTCCGCACGCAGGTCGTCGAAGACCTTCATCGGTAGGCCCTCCGGATTCGCAGCGGTTTGCAGCATGATCGGCGGTACCGCGGCAACCAGGACAGCCTTGGCGACCCGCTTCGTCCCGTGGCGGCCGATGTAGCGGGCCACTTCTCCGCCTCCTGTGGAGTGGCCAACAAGCGTTACGTGATTTAGGTCTAGTGCCTCGATCACTGCGGCGAGATCGTCGGCATAGCCGTTCATGTCGTTGCCCATCGAGGGTTGGCTCGAACGGCCATGGCCGCGCCTGTCGTGGGCGACCACGCGGTAGCCGTTCTGCGCCAGGAAGAGCATCTGGCCATCCCAGGCGTCGGAACTCAGCGGCCAGCCGTGCGAGAACATGACGACCGGGCCGGTGCCCCAGTCCTTGTAGTAGATCTCAGTGCCATCTTTGGTAGTAATCGTGCCCATGATCAGGGCTCCTTTGCTGGGTGAAGCGCGGAAACGTCCATTTGAAAGGAAAACGTACGAGAAGCAAGCCACATATTGCGAAGAAATCTTGGACCTTTATTGCCCAAGCCTCAGCCTAGCGGCGCTTCGCTCCCCGGCCTCAACGGACGATGCGAGCTCGGTATCAGTAGAAATCCGAGATCGCACCACCGAACATAGCACTCTTCAACCAAAATGCATCTACCAGCATTTGCCGATTTCGGTCTTCTAGGAGCTGGGTGTTACGAGATCAATGAGATGACCAGGTAAACCCGGTCGTCCGAGCCCTCGGGTTGTCGTCAGATTGTCATCATCGTGGACCGGTGAGTCCGCGAAGGGCTGCCGAGCTACTCCGCGCTCTCCGAGGTGGCGGCAAGGGTTCTCAGCCCGGCCGGCTCTGTGTCGCCTACTGCGGCAAGGCCTGGCTTCCGGACCACTTCGACCGCCTCGCAGAGCACCTCGAGTACGTCTGGACCGGTGCCGTCTTCCTACCCGGCAGGCACACCGTCTTTCGCCGCAGGATGATCTTCAGACGCTGGCGTCCGGTGGCCTTCTTCTCGGCCGGCACCTATGACGTGCGGACCACGATCGTCGATGCCCTTATGGCGGAAGGTCGCGGCGAGAAGGCGCCGGGCGACCGCCCATGGCAGCAGACTGTCGGTCCCTTCGTTCGCCTCGTCGAGATGGCAGCCCATCCTGGTGAGCTGGTGGTGGACCCGTTCCTCGGCTCCGGGACAACAGCACTGGCGTGTCTGACGACGGGGCGACGTTTCCTCGGCTGCGATGTCGACCCAGGCGCGGTGTCACTTGCCCTGGAGCGGATCGCTTCGTACGAGGAGGGTGAGCTCAACTTGGACGCCCCCTCGATCCAGCTCATCGGAGACAGTGTCATCGACGAAGAGGCGGGCGCATGAGTGCTGCGAGACCATGGACCGGATACTCCTCCCCGACTCAGCTATGCGGCCTCGGTAGTCAGATCTGCCACCGTCGCGTGATCACGTGGTAGAGGTATTCGTCAAGAAGCTTCGCGACAGACGAGTCAGGGCGTCCGATTTCAAGGCCTATCCGGTCCTCGGGGATACCTTCATCCGCTGCAGCCTGCACAACATCTTGAGCCCACTCGTGGCACTTCTCGAGGTGGAGAAGGTAGCCCTTGGAGCTGCGATCACATCCGACGTGGCCAGCAATCCTGTCGTCCCACGCCGTGACGCTCAGGGGTCGGACGAAGTAGAGGACCTTTGCTGATGCAGTCGAACCCATGGACCTTTCGACTCCATGGCGATTCCGAAAGGCCAGCCGAGTTTTGAGATCACCGAATGTGCCAGCGATCGCTTCCAACTGGGAGGGGGAGAGTTTGGCGAGCGTCAGCTCGGGCGACGGAAGGGTCGGCTCGATTCCGTGCCACCATGCCGCAAGGCTCGTTGCAAAGTCGTCCGGCTCATCGGCTCCGGGAAGGCCTATACGGCACAGCCACTTGTTCAGCCAGTTTCTCATTAGGCGGGCGTGAAAGGGATTTGCCGGATCGCAAACCTCGCCAATGTCCGCCCGGCCACTGGCGAGAGTTCGGTCGAAGGGCTCATCGACTGTGGCGAGAAGCTTGCTCATCTTTCGCAGTCGCTCAAGAGTCGGAGGAGCTACATCAATTGGGGTGCACGGCACGGAGGCATCATGTCACCGCATTGGGGGGTCTTGCTTCGCCAGCACCCTTACAACCGGGACCTGCCGCCGACCCCCTACAAACGCTGGGTTTGCTCGCTTTGATGCACCAACCAGCTCCATGATTGAGCCATGACCACGATCACTTGTCCACGCTGGAGTTACAGCTTCGAGGCTGCCGCACGCACGAGCACCCGCTGTCGCCGCTGCAAGAGCGTCGTGCGTATCCCAGGCGCTGCAAGGAGCGCGTACGGCTCTGGGGTTGCTGGCCCCAAGGGTGAGCACTCCTTCGGTGTCGTGTTGCTCAGCTGCGGCCATCACGCCGTCGCAATAGTTCATCCCGGTCGGTCGCTTTCAGCCACCCTCAAGCGGTACGACTGGGAGTGCCCGGAATCGGGAGCCACCGTCGCTCCGACGCGAGTGCTGAGAGTGCTCTCGGAGGCGGAGTGGGAGAACATGGACCAGGAGGCTTTTGACTGGCTCGTCTCCATCGGAGCTGCCAGCTAGACGAAACCCTGTCGGCAAGCGAACCGCTTGATCGGAGCCGAGACTGGGCGGGATGTCGCGGCGTGCTGTGGCCCCGATACCATCGGGTGGAGGACCCCATAGGAGCGCCGTCCCGTTAGGAAAGGAACGATGAACTTGTGAAGACAACCGACCAGAGCGTCCAGCTCGAGTGCACCCACTGGGTGTCGGAGAGCCGGTTCGGAGGCAGCTCGACAGAGTTCCCCGCCGAGGTCGCGTGCGAGGAGTGCCATGGGCTCCGAACGTCCACCCGCCTGGCCGGCATCGTGAAGCGCTGGCCGCTGGGCCGACTCTTCTCGTCGTCCTATTCCTGCCCCGACTTCCTGCCTTCCAGGTCGAGACTCGTAACCCCCCGGGGGGGGTGCCTCGGCGTCACGCCCGCCGTTTCGTCCGCCCCGTGGCCGATTCAGGACGTACCGGGTGTCTGGTGTCTAACCTCTTGGAAGACCTAGCTGTTTCCTGTGCTCGGTCCGCTCAAGTCCGCGAGATTTCCGCGCACGGTCCGCCGGTGACAAAACGAGAGTGAGGGATCAACTTGGCGGAACAAACGCTTACCTGTCCGGAGTGCGGCAAGATCGGGAACGTATCGACCCAAGCGGTCGCGCCTGGAGTGGCTGTGTTCGACATCATGCTCGGCCTCGATCCGTTCGGATGCGCCGGGTGTCGCGAGACACTGACGAACCACCGTTACGTGGTCGTCAACATCAAGCCGGTCGGCGGAGGCGTTGCAGTCGTCGAGCCAGAGAGCTAGTGGTCCGTCGATCAAATGAGCTGGTGTGTTCCGACCGCCCATATCGCCGAATATCTGCGGGCCCGTCGATGGTCTGACGGAGAACTTGCGCGTCGTTATGGCGCGCCGCCGGTCGGCGTCTTGAGCGACAGCCGAGTGCACGTCAAAGGAACCGCGGACGGGCGGGGAGAGGACTAGACCGGGTCCTTCGGTGACTTCGTCGCCCTGATAATCGCGGAGTGGATCCCGGATAGGTACTCGGACGTCGAGATGATGCTGATGTCCTCGAACCCAGCGCTCCGGAGGCCCGCTTCGTACTCCTCGAACGACAGCGCGCCCGCGACACAGCCCACGTAGCTTCCGCGCTCGGCTCGCTCTGCCGGCGTGACCTCGTTGTCAGCGACGACGTCGCTGATACCAATGCGGCCACCCGGACGGAGCACCCGGTGCATCTCCGCGAACACTCTGGTCTTGTCTATCGACAAGTTGACGACGCAGTTTGATATGACAACGTCGACAGTGTTCGCGGGAAGCGGGATGTCCTCGATGTAGCCCTTCAGAAACTCCACGTTGGTAGCGCCAGCCTCGTCACGATTCTTGATCGCGAGAGCGAGCATTTCGTCGGTCATGTCGAGTCCGTACACCTTGCCGGTCGGACCGACACGCTTGGCCGACAGCAGCACGTCGATACCGCCCCCCGAGCCAAGGTCGAGCACCGTCTCGCCTGCGTGCAGGTCTGCGACAGACGTGGGGTTGCCACAGCCCAGGCTCGCCAGCACCGCATCCTCGGGGAGCCCTTCCTCAGCCAGTTGCCCGTAGAACTCGGGTGCGGTGGCGTGGCCCGACTCCGCGCAGGTCTCGCCAGGATGACAACAGTCGTTGGCACTACTGGCTCCGGCGATCACAGTGCTCGCGGCTTCGGCATACCGGTTTCGGACCTCTTCGCGAAGATCAGCGTCGTTCACCATTTCACAACCTCCTAAGTATGGGCACGTTCGTTATCTGGTAGGAGCTGAAGTGCCGATTGAAGGGCCGCAAGGCGAGAGCGCACCAGGGAGTACCAGACCCACTTGCCCCGCCTGTCGCCGACGACAAGGCCCGCATCGCCGAGCACCTTCAAGTGGTGGCTCACTGTCGGCTGAGCTTTGCCGAGTGGTTCGACGAGGTCGCACACGCAGACCTCGCCCCCCTCTGCCGCGGCGAGGATCGAGATAACCCGGAGTCGGGCGGGGTCAGCCAAAGCGGCAAAGCCTGCCGCCAGTTCGAGCGCACCGGCCTCATCGAGCGGGGTCGCAAAGACAGACGGACAGCACGCCTCGACTGCGGTGTCGATCAGAGCACTTCGCTTGGCCATCGCTTTCCTCTCCCATTGACATCCATGGATGCATCGACCATTATAAACGCATCTATGGATACGAATGCAAGTGGCAGTCGATCTTGTCCCGAGTCCAGCTCGCCCTCAAGGTCGGAGCCAACTCGTGTTGCTGATTCGCCGACACCGCACCGGGGCATCTGGCCGGGACGAGCAATGAGCGACCTCGTGTCCCAACGTCCAGAGACCAACGTGTCGCCGGAGGCGCCGGTCATCGCCCGGCTGTCATTCCTCGATCGCTTCCTGCCCCTGTGGATCATCCTCGCGATGGGTGCTGGCATCAGCCTTGGTCGGGCCATCCCGAGTCTGAACACACACCTCAACGCCATCCAGGTGACCTCGGGCACGTCACTGCCGATCTTCATCGGGCTTCTGGTGATGATGTACCCGGTGCTGGCGAAGGTCCGCTACGACCAACTTGGCTCTGTCACTCGAGACCGGCGGATGCTGGTCGCGTCCCTGGTGCTCAACTGGGTGGTCGGCCCTGCTGTCATGTTCACACTGGCCTGGTTGTTTTTGGCTGACCTGCCCACCTACCGGACCGGGCTGATTATCGTCGGCCTGGCCCGATGCATTGCCATGGTCCTTGTCTGGAACGACCTGTCTGGGGGCGACCGGGAGGCCGCAGCGGTGCTGGTGGCCCTCAACTCGTTGTTTCAGGTGGTTGCCTTCGCGCTCCTCGGATACTTCTATCTCAAAGTGCTACCTGGCTGGCTCGGTCTCAGCACCGTCGGCTTGCACTTGTCGGTCGGACGGATCGCCGAGACGGTCGCAATCTTCCTCGGTGTTCCCCTCGTGGCGGGGTTCCTCACCCGCACCTTCGGCGAACGCGCCCGCGGTCGGGAATGGTATGAGACCAAGCTTCTGCCCCGTCTCGGCCCGTTCGCCCTCTACGGGCTGCTCTACACCATCGTCATCCTCTTCGCCCTCCAAGGCCACACCATCACGTCGCGGCCAGCCGATGTTGCCCGCATCGCCCTGCCGTTGCTCGGCTACTTCGCCATCATGTGGTTCGGGTCCTTCGCGCTTGGCAGGGCGCTCGGGCTCCCTTACGAGCGGACCGCCACCTTGGCGTTCACGGCAGCAGGCAACAACTTCGAGCTGGCGATCGCAGTCGCCATCGGCGTGTTCGGGGTCACGAGCGGCGAAGCTCTCGCCGGCGTCGTCGGTCCTCTCATCGAGGTTCCGGTCCTCGTCTCTTTGGTGTACGTCTCGCTATGGGCCCGACGGCACTACTCCGGCGTCCGACCTACTTCGACGAGCAGCTAGGCGCTCTTGAATTCACGACAGAGAAAGGAGAAGGACAGTGGCTACTCGACAGCTGAGCGACCTTCCGCACGACCAGCAGCATCTCGTCCACGAGGTTTCGGGAAGGCTCGCCTCCAAGTTCGCAGGGGTGTTCGGACCTGAGACAATCGAACGGTTTGTCGTCGACTCGATGGACCAACTTCTGCCGACGGCCAAGACCACTGCGTTCCTGCCGCTTTTGACCGAGCGGTTCGCGCGCGAACGACTTCAGGCTCTCGCGAAGGTGGAAGGGTCATTGCCGTCTGTGGTTCCTGGCGTGCTGTTCCTCTGCGTTCATAACGCCGGGCGCTCGCAGATGGCTGCCGGATGGATGCGCCACCTCGCCGGCGATCGTGTCGTCGTCTACTCGGGAGGCTCAGAGCCTGCCTCGGAGATCAACGCCGCCGTCGTTGAGGCCATGGATGAGGTCGGGATCGACATCCGGGCGGAGTTCCCGAAGCCGTGGACCGATGAGGTCGTTCGTGCCGTCGATGTCGTGATCACCATGGGATGCGGGGACGCGTGCCCGCTCTATCCCGGCAAGCGCTACGAAGATTGGGAGCTCACCGATCCCGCGGGGCGCGGCATTGAGTCGGTCCGACCGATCCGAGACGAGATCAAACTGCGCGTCGAAGCACTCCTGGCGTCACTTGGGCTTCCCGGCAACTAACTCGTTGCGAGCAGACGCATTCTCGGCAAGAGGAAGTTCGAGGCGGTCGGGCGCAAGGTCACACCGGCTCACTGGCCGGCAAACCGGCGCGTCGTTAGTCGAATGGGTCGGAGTTGAGCAGGCTATCAAGTTGGCATCGTCGTCTTGCCAGGCCATCTCCTCGGGTGCGACGAGCGCTGCGCGGACCAAACATCAGCCTCTAGAGGTCCTTTGACCCTTGGTGCCGCAGGCACGACAGCGCACCATGTCGGTATGGGTGCTGTGCTTGTCTATGTCGCGGCCGGGGTCGTCAGCCTGTGGGGAGTGGCTCATGTCCTGCCCACGATGCGAGTCGTCCGTGGCTACAGCGACACTTCCCGTGACAACCGCTTGGTCATCACCCAAGAGTGGGTTGCCGAGGCGATGACCATGTGGTTCATCGCTGCTGTCGTAGTCATTGCCACTGCCTCGGGCAGCTCCCACCGGGCACTCGCAGACTGGATCTATCGGGCTTCAGCCATCATGCTTCTCGCAGTCGCTCTGCTGACGGCGACGACGGGAGCCCGCACCACGGTCATCTTCTTCAAGATATGTCCGGTTCTGCTCAGAGTCACGGCAGCGCTGTTGCTCACGGCGAGTTGGGTCTGAACCCGTCCAGATCGGGTGGTTGCCAAGACGCCAACTGCGATCGCGCGGGGGACTTCTACCTTTCAGGCAAGCCCGATCGTTCGATCTGGTTGGCAAGGTCTCTGCAAGTCGTTGACCTGTGATCCGCCAGATCGACGTTCCTGAAGGAGCGCCTCGTGTCAAGAGCCTTCGGCGAAGCCGAAGACGGTTCTTTCCTGTGGTGGAGCCCAGTGCACTTGATTCGCGGGCGCGCGCATCCAAGCCCCCGCT
>JBEKMZ010000108.1:0-10559 GCA_049523315.1 Acidimicrobiales bacterium
TTAGGGTTTGATTGTTGATATCGGTGTGCCTGGGCTTGCCTAGCTCAAGAGCAAGCCCAGGCATTGGACCTTCACGGAGCTGTTCTCTCTGTGTCCTCCCCAGCGAAACGTCCCGCCACCTTCAGGTTGGCGGGCCGTTTCGCGTCAGCGAATCGCCGACGCAGCGAAGAGGTAGAGGTCAAAGGTGACTACGGCGCCCGTGGCGACCATGAGGGCGACAGCAATCGTTGTGTTCCGTGCCGTTGCCTGCGGCTGGTAGCGTGCATTGCTCCCGAGGCCTGAGTGCTGAGACTCACCGGCTGCTCCAGAGAAGTCCTCCACGCGGGTGCCGGTTCACGGCTCGCACCTAAGACATGTCGGCAGGCTCGAGTCGCCTTATGAGTAAATAGGGGCGTTCGGCCCTAGATGACCCTCCTCCTAGCACCAAAGGGTCTTCTTGGGCGCTAAGTCTCTCAAGCCGACCGTGTGCACGGCCGATAAACGCAGCACGAGAGCCGCTCTCGTGTCGGGTTATCGTCGGCAGCGGGAGAACGCCGAGAGCCTTGAAGGTGGCGTCAAGGATGGGTCCGGGTTGATCGACCGAACTGGTCTAGAGGACGCAGTCAGGCGCGCGGCAGACCCCGTCGTGCTGATGAAGAGGGTCGCCGACGAGGCGATGAACCTCGTAGAGGGGATCGACGGCGTCCTGGTCGGCGTCGTCAACGAGCCGGGCTGGATCACCTTCGAGTGCGGCGCCGGAAACAGCGAGCAGCACATCGGCAAGAGGATCCCAGTGGATGGGAGCCTGTCCGGACTCGCGTTTCGAACTAGTGAGACACTTCGATCTGATGACGCGCAGCACGACCCTTGTGTCGACTTCAACTTCACGCGAGCGACTGGGACACAGTCGTTGGTCTGCGTCCCACTGTGGCGTCGTAGCGAAACCGTCGGAGTGCTCTGCGTCTCGTCCCTCCGTCCGGACGCTTTCAACGAACGAGATGTGGCGACACTCACAAGTCTCGCCGAGTTCATAAGCGTCGTCATCGCAGTTGCCTTCGATCTGGCCAGTGTCACCGACACCTTGCTCTCCCAGCTCGGACTCGACAGAGCAAACGCGTCTCTGCAGTCCGGAGACGATCTGGAGGTCGAGGAACGGTTCGTCGTCAACGTGCTGAACCCAGGAGCAATGGCCCGGGTCGAGACTCGGAGCTGGATCGACCGGTTCCTCAGAGGTCGCGGTCTCACGCACCAATTCCAGCCGGTGTTCGACATCACGACCGGTGAATGCTTCGCAGTCGAGGCGCTTGCACGCTTCTCAGGACAGCCGAGTCGCCCCCCTGACCTCTGGTTTGCAGAGGCGCACGAAATGGGCGTCGGTGTGGAACTCGAACTGACTTCAGTGCAACGTGCCCTCAGCTGCCTCGAACGCCTTCCGGCCGGTATTGACCTGTGTCTGAACGCCAGTCCCCGGGCCATGGTCTCCGACGAGCTTCGCAAGCTCCTGGCCGCCTCCGACCCCGGTCGCATCGTCATGGAGCTGACAGAAGAGGCGAGGGTCGACGACTACGAGGGACTCTCGAGCGCTCTCGAGCACCTGTACTGCATGGGCGTGCGCCTGGCCATCGACGACACCGGGGCCGGCTTCTCGAGCCTCGCCCACATTCTGAAACTCGTCCCGAACCTCATCAAGCTCGATCGGGAACTCACTTCGGGCATCAACTGTGATCCTGTCCGTATCACTCTTGCCAATGCTCTTGTGAGCTTTGCCGCGGGCCTCGGCGCCGAGATCATCGCAGAAGGAGTGGAAACGAAAGCCGAGTTCGAGATGCTTTCCGATCTGGGCATTCGATACGTACAGGGATTTTTTCTTTGTCGCCCGACCTCCCTAGATTCGATACCCGCTCGTCTTCCTCAAGAGCTGTCGACCACGCGCAGCTTGTCGGATACACCCGGTGTGGACCGCTCAGGCCGGCTCTTGGCCTTCCCGGCGCGACGCTAAGTCCCCAGGAACCGCATATTCTGCCTCACAGTGACCGGAGCCGGCGTCGCCAGCTCCAACAGCGCGGCCACGTTTGCCCACGTGGCGGAAACCGACCAAAGGGAGGCCCGTTACGCAGGTCGGTCCCTCTCGCGCCTACGGCTCGATGGCGAGAGACCACGGCCAGTTCAGCCTTGTAGCCGGCCCGATGATGATCCTGGCTGGCACCGGTGAGCCCGACTTGGCCAACTGCGCCTTCGTTAACTCGCCCACCGCCTCGGCGCCCGCGTTCGGCACCCAAAGGGCACCCGTGCGGTCAAAGGCAACGTCGCCTGGATCTTCCAACCCGTTTGGTTCTGACGAGGAGGGATTTGGATTGATCGTGACCCGTGCCGTCGGGGACCCAGATCTGGCGAGCTGGGCTTTGGTGAACTCGACGACTGTGACTCCGTTGTAGTTGGCCGCCCACATGTCTCCGGCGGAGTCAAAGGTGGGCCGGCACGGATCGTCCAGGCTGGTGGAGGAGATCGTGACCCGGGAGGTCGGGTAGCCCGACTTGGTGAGCTGTGCCTTGGCCCACTCGTACGCGAAACCGCCTTGGCTGCCTTGCCAGAGGTCGCCGGAGGGGTCAAATGCGATACTGCATGCGTTGGGGCTGAGGCTGACCACGGGCTTCGGGGAGTCCGATTTTTTCAGCTAGGCCTTGGTGACCGTAGCGCCCGCCTGCCACCTGACCTACGATCCGGCCCCTGCGACGACCACGTGGGCGAACGTAGGCGCCCGTCCGTCGACTCGCGCCCAGGCTTAAGAGTGACGGGCTGACGGCGCTGTTAGGCGCCTGTTATCTGGGGCGGTGGATAATGAGTGTCAGATGAACCGCGTAGATGCTCCCCACCAGGGACGACGACCGCACTTGTGGCGGATAGGTCTTGTGTCGCTTGCGCTCATCTCGATCGCCCTTGTCGCCGCCGCGTGTGGCGACGGCTCGGCCTCGCCTGGAGTCGCGAGCATCGGCGCGACTACCTCGACGACCAGCGCGCTCGGCACGGCCTCCTCAAATGACGAGGCGGACCTCCAGCAGGCCTACGAGGCGCAACTGGCCTACGCAGAGTGGCCGCGCACCCATGGCGAACCAGCCTTTCCTGACCCAGTTCTTACGAGTCACAACGTCTCGTTCGGCACTGGTCGCAACATCAATCAGCATTCTCGGCAGTTCATCTCGGCGAGCACGACATGCAAGCGGCTTGTCCCAGATGGCGGACCGCCGAGCCCAGCCCAGATCCAGGCGGCGGTCGCACGCTTGCTGAAAAATGCCGAATGCATGCGCGCGCACGGGATTACGAACTTCCCGGACCCGACCGTGAGCAGCCACGGCAGCGGCAACACCCTCAACGGCGTCGCCCCGAATTCGCCCCAGTTCCAAACAGCCCAGAGAACCTGTCAGAGGCTCGCCCCGCTCGGGGCACCCGGATGAGAGCTACGAGAGCCAGTTTCCTGACATTCGGCCTGATAGGCCTCGCCCTTCTCGCCGCCGCTTGCGGCGACTCGACCTCGCCTGGCGTAGCGAACGTGGGCGCGTCGTCCTCAACCACTGTGGCGGGAGCGGCGGCCGGCAACAGCGGCTCCTCGACACTTACTGCCCAGCAGTTGCAGACACTGACCGCTTTTGCTGTGTGCGTTCGCAAGCACGGCCTCCCGGGCTTCCCAGATCCCCCGTACTCCAACGGTGAGCTCAACAAGCTGGGGTTTAAGAAGTTGTCACCGCAGATGGAGGCAGCGACGAACAAGTGTCATGTGCAAGCGCTCGCGGCCGGGGTCGTCCAGACCCCCACAGAGATACAGCAGCACCTCGAGCAAATGCTCAAGATCGCGCAGTGCATGCGTGCACACGGGATTACGAACTTTCCGGATCCCAACGCAAACGGCAGCTTTACAGCCCCGGTCGGCAGCTCGTCCCCAAGCATCAATGTGAGTTCGCCCCAGTATGCGGCCGCGGCCAAGAGCTGTGGCGGATCACCGGGGTAACCGGGTGGACAGCAACTCGTCGACCCCGGAAGACCGATCGTGAATACCTTCGGTAGTAGAGCCAAGACGTTGGCAAGCGTCAGCAGTTAACCCCCACGCCAGCCACGCGGGCGTACGTAGGTGCCCCATAACCCCCACCACCACCCCCACCCAGGTCTTGTGCGCGCCGACGGCGGTTTCGCGGTCTCGTCCCCTTCTTTCCCCACACCCGACGTCAGCCCAGGGAGGACAGGCTGGCGCCTGCGGCGCGAAGGCGTGACGGTGTGATTCCCTTACGCGAGGAGAACACCCTACGCGTATGATCTGGACGGTTCTGTCCCGAGCGGGGCAGACCAAAAGGGGGAATCGCAAATGCCAACCTACGTATCCCTTCTCAACTGGACTGATCAAGGAGTCAAGAGCTTCCGTCAGAGCACTGAGCGTGCGAAAGAGTTCACGAAGCTAATAGAGGCGAGCGGGGGCAAGGTACGCGAACTGGTCTGGACCGTTGGTGAGTACGACCTGGTCACGATTATCGAGTTCCCAGACGAGGAGTCCAGCGTGGCAGCCTTGCTCAAGTTGGGGGCTGCTGGAAACATCCGTTCCAACACTTTGCGGGCATTTTCATCTTCGGAGATGGAAGGCATCATCGCTCGAGCGAGCTGAGTGCAGTCAACTCTCGACGGCCTCCGAGCGGCGTGCGAACAGGTTCCAGGATGGTCAGGTGCTGCCGTCGAGATCGTCATGTGCACCAGAGCGACTCAATAAACCCGTGGCGCGCAACGTCCCCCGGCCGCGGCCAGGGGACGTTCGCAGTTCAAGGTCTCAGTGGCAAAGCCCGTCGAGACCCGCTTCTTGTTAGACGTCACGGTGGTCACACATGCGCTGTAGCTCGTCCCGGCTAACCGGGGCTTGGCCCTCGCGTGTCTCGGCCGACCGGGCCAGGCAGGGCAGCTTTGCCGCCCACCTTGAGCTAGGGGGAGTCCACTGCACGGCCCCGGCGTTGCACGTCTTGCCGGGAGCGCTGCCCAAGCCCCGCTGGTCGATCGTCGGGCAGAGCTTGACGGAGCGGCCGTTGAGCTTCACGTTGGTGTTGAGCGGGACCACGCCGCCCGCCTTGTTGCCGGCTAGGGGCAGCATCGTCTCGGTCCGACCAAGGTTGTAGGCCAGGGGCCCGAGACGGCCCGCACCGTGGCTGACATCACCGGTCCTGGCCTTCAGGCAGGTGGCGTCGCTCCCGACGTTGTAGCCCTCGTCGTTCCAGGTCGCCCCGGCAGCTTCGTGGCACGGGCCGTTGAAGATGTCTGCGGCGGCCCAGAGCAGGTGGGAGTTGTTGATGGTGCCGCCGCCGTTCTTGGCGGTGTTGGCCGAGAAAGTCGAGCCCGACACGGCGAGGGTGCCGGTTGGCTCATTGTCGATGGCGCCGCCGTAGCCGATCGGGTAGGCGATCAAGACGCCGGGAGCCTTCCTGTTGCCGATGGCCGAGTTGCCGGAGAAAGTGGAGGCCGACACGCGGAGGGTGGCGGTTGGGGTGCCGGGAGCACCCGAGGCGGTCCCGTTGTCGATGGCGCCGCCGTTCACGGCGGCGGTGTTTCCCACAAACGTGGAGCCCGAGACACTAAGGGCGCCGGTGCCGCCCGAGTTGGCAGCGCTGGCGATGGCGCCGCCGTTCACGGCGGCGGTGTTCCCCGAGAACGTGCAGCCGGAAACACTGAGCGTGCTGCCGCCGAGGTTACTGATAGCCCCGCCGGAAGAGACGGCGTTGTAGCCATTTTGAAATGTGAGGTCGTAGACGTCGACGCCCTCCTTCGCGCCGATGGTGAGGACCGGCCCGTTACAGGTGTTGGTCTCGCACCCAGTCGGCTCGCCGCGGTTGCCGTCGAGGACGGGGTTCGTCACGCCCGGCGCCGGCTTGATGATTATAGGGGCCGAAGACGAGGTGCCCGAGGTGGACACCGACCAGTTGCCGAGGTAGTGCCCCACGTTGGCGGGTGTGGCGAGCGCCACGGTGTCACCGGCTTTGGCGAGTGAGAGCGCATCTGCCAGCGTGCACTGGTGGGAGGCAGTAGTGGTCCGGGGGCAGCTTGTAGGCGAAGTGGCACCCCCGCACGGCTGGAAGGCAGTGGTGGTCCGGGGGCACCTTGTAGGCGAAGTGGCAACCCTGGCTGCGTAGGCGTAGAGCGTAGTGGCGCCGGCCGAGGTTGTGGTGCGGGCGCCACGAGCCGAAGCGGTCGTGGCTGCACCAGGGACCCCCGAGGTTGCACAAAGCAGAATCGCTGCCAACATCGCTCCCGCACCGGCAGTCAGAAGTACGCGAGGTAACTTTCTGGCGCCCATGATGCCTCCCCTTCTCTTGTTGCGGTCAGAGGAAACGTCCGGAGCGACCTAGGTTCGGAGGATCGTGGCGCCTCTTCTGAGGCGCATATATCTCAACTCGCACGCAGGCATACGCGGCCGCTACTGGCGGACCGCGGCCGGGTGGCATTTTAGTCTTCCAGCCTGCCAATTGCTAGCGACTTCCAAACGGCTGGAGAGCCTCACCGGGAACCGTCTCGGGAGCCATACCTTGGCGATTTGCCCGGCGAAGGTCGAGGCCACCGTCATCCGCGGGTCGTCCGCAATCACGACTGTGACGCGCTAGAACGAGGCCCGCTTCGTCACTAGACGTGCCGGGGGGCCGCCTTCAAGAAGAGAGAGACAGGACCGACGAACACCCCTTCATTGTGAAGGCGGGAAGTACCCTGAATGTTCATGTCTACTCAGAATGGCCCAATCAAGACTCACCACTAGCTTGCTCGCGTTGTTAGCCTCAAGGGTCTGGTCGGTGAGGTCAAGGCGGTTGAAGGATTCAATGCCAAAGTAGGCAGTGTCGGTCGGCAGGTGGTCGACTAACGCGGCCGTGCACCGCGTGTCCGTGGCGCGTAAAAACCAGCGCTTCAACAAGAAGATCGCTCTGTGGCTGACGACGAACGTCGGAACGATGACGTGCTTTTGGATTCCTTCTGCTCACATTGACGGTGTTGCCCTCGGTTCTGTCCGCGATGGGCTGACCTCCCGAGGCGCTGGGTGCTGTCGGCCTTCTTTACCGGCTTCGGTTTCGAGCTGCTGGCGACCTGGCTACTAAGCACGTGTTTCCAGCTGATCCTTCTGCGCGGGCTGATGGTCGGCCAGAATCTTCAGAACGAGGCAGCAGACGCTCGTACCGCGAAGACCTTCGAGGACGTGGAAGAAGCGCGTAACGGTATCCAAGAGACCCTCAGGCTGCTGGATTGTCATACGGAGGGTGGACTGAAGACCATCCTCGACGCGATCGAAAGCTTGGAGACAACCCACTAGGCCCGGTCCCCAAATCCGGCAGTATGGTCACGTTCGCCTACTTGCCGACCGCCACTTCGACGACTTTGACGATGACGAGAACGAAGGCGAAAAGCAGGTAGCCGCGCAAAGTCAGCATCCCGATCTTGCGTTGCCTCGACATGACGGGCCGCTCCAGCAACGCTAGCGATGGCATTCGCCAAGTAGTCCGCAGCGACAAGAGATCGCGGCTGCTCAGAGGTGCTACTTGTCTCGAAGCGAGGACTGCTGCACGGCGTCGGCGTGACTGGGCAATGAGGTACCCCCCGATCGCAAGACCAAGGCCAACTCCTACAAGGATGATGATCTCGATGTCGGGACCGGAGAGGTTCGGGAATAGCACCGCGGCTGTGAGAATGAGTGACAGCAGTACGAGCACGCCGATGATGATCGAAGCGACAACGTTCGTCTTCGTGGAGTTTGCCCACGGTCCGAGTACCTCTCGGTCGTTGCACAGCAGCAAGAGGAAGACCGTCGCGCTCGGAAGGAGCACTCCAGCGAGGGTCTGGACCCCTTCGGTAACGGTTCCAAGCGGCACTCCCGGCGCGAGCACAAGCGCTGCGGAAACGACCATGAGTCCGGCGAACACGCCGTAGAAGCCCTTCGCCCTCCGGACCGAGCGATGGAGCGAGTGCTTGAGACCGAGGACGTCCGACAGCGCATAGGCGGTCGAGAGCCCGATCGCTGAGGCGCCGATGAGGCTCGCGTCGAAGAGGATGATGGCGAAGAGAACACCGGCCGCGTGTGACACATACTGTGCGAGTCCATCGGCGACGTGACGAGCGTCGATGAACTGGCCAAATAGCGGGGTGTGGGCGAACGCCGCGGCCGACGAGCCCATCAACGCCCCCGCCCCGATTATCACGACGACGATGCCGAGGATGAGGTCGACGCGTTCGTAGTTCACGAACCGAGTCGTGATCCGCTTGTCGATCACGTAGGACTGTTGGAAGAAAAGCTGCCACGGTGCCACGGTCGTCCCGACAATGGCGATGATGAGCAGCATCACGTTCGACAGTTGTGAAGGGCCCCCTGGCAGGTTCACGAGGGCGAAGTTGCGCACGACCTCTCCGGCTGGCGGATGCACCATCACATAGAGCGGGATCACGACAAGCGAGCCGATGCACAGTGTCAAAGCGGTCCGTTCGAAGCGTCGGAGACTCCCGGTGCTAGCTGCCACGATGATGACGACGCCGGCAAGAATCACCGCCGGGACCTTCGGCACACCGAGGTAGCCCGCGGCAAGCGACACGCCGATGAACTCTGTGACGATCGTGAGGGCATTGAGCACGAAGAGGTCGATCACGCTGAACGCGCCCCAGAACTTCCCGAAGCGCTCAAGGATCAAACGGGCATGACCGACACCTGTCACCGCGCCGAGGCGGAGCACCATCTCCTGGGCTACGTAGAGGACTGGGATCAGCAGGAGCAGTACCCAGAGCAGGTGCGTGCCGAAGTTCTGGCCAGCCTGGGCGTAGGTGGCGACTCCGCCGGCGTCATTGTCGCCGACCATGACGATGAGCCCCGGACCGACGATCGCCAGGAGGGTGAGCACCTTGGCCCTCCAGGAACGCCGTGCCCCAGTGTCGCCGAACGCGATTGTCCCGAAGGCGCCCTCGATGTCGCCGACATGTTCCTCATCAAGGACAGCACCGAGATCGCGTGACGTGTCGATACTGCTCTCGGCTACCGGGTTAGTCCTAGGAAGGGTCCCCACCTTCGATGGGTCCCTCTGCAGGATTCTCGCAAGAGGGGTGGCGCGCTCGGGCATCATCTCCCTCCTTTCGTGGAGCGGCCGATCTGGGCAGTGAGTCGTGGCGTGCGTAAGAGCTACGCGCCTAACGGATCAGAAGGACAACCGTCGTGTGTCTTGCGACGATTGGCGATGCGGTCAGACAGGGGAACGTCAGCTCCCTACGCCCTTGCCGAGCGAAAGCATCCGAGAGCCGTCCGGGAAACGCCCACAAGAGGTCAGCTTCCCGCCGTCTTCAGCTCCTCGGCCGCGTCGGAGGGCGCCGAGTACTGTGAGGTTTAGATTTCATCGGCCCACCTCCTTGATCGACGGTGACGGGCACCTGATCCAGATCGGGACGGTCTTCCCACCCACATGTTAGAGGATCATCTCTGTTCCTCGCCCCTCCCCGCTGAGTTGGGTCACCGTTGCCGTGCGTCGGGCGCCAGCGCGGCTAACCCAGACCAGGCCGACCTGCGGAGTCCTCTTCCCACGTCGGATGTCCGAAGCGGAGGAAACCGATCGCCTCGACGATCTCGGAAATTGGAACCGTCCGAAGCCTGGGCCACATGTCCCGCCGGAATAGCTCCGGGTCGTAAACAACACCAGGGTTGGCGCTGTCTCACTCGGCGAGCGCCCGTTTACCAGCCGGCCGACCTGGTCGGCGTTTCGAGGTGAGAACGCCGCCCAAGCAGGGGGCAACCTTGTCGCTTGGAGCAGCTACCCAGCGCGACACCGCGAATCCTCTGGCCGGTGCTAGACCTCGCGACGGTGCGCAGATTGGGTGTGGTGGTGACGGTGACTCTGACACTGGCACTCTGCACCCTTTCCACTTCTAGATCGATGGCTACGGTCACATCGACATCTCGTCCGTTACGGCTCGGGAACGTGGTCGCCAGGACGATCCTCTACAGCCTGCGGCCGGCGTCGTCTTCTGGCGCCTGCCCGACAGGTGTCTTCGCACCAGGCGAGCTTTTCGGGGTGCAGTTTCTCTCGGTCACGACCGGCTGGACTGTCGGGTCCAACGAGGTCCTGACTACTGATGACGGCGGCCTACGTTGGACAGTTCAATACCGAGCCCGATGCGCTGACCTGACCGAGGTCGACTTCGTCGACCCTGAGCACGGTTGGGCTGTCGGCCTGACGGACTTGCTCGTCACTACCGACGGCGGTAGGCACTGGCAACAGCTTCACGAGCCCGCTTGGCCTGTTCGCTTCGTGCACTTTGTGTCATCGAGGGTCGGCTACGCGGTCGCGGGCGGAGGTATCTCCGGGGACTGGAGCCCGATGACTCCTTGGACGGGCGGGGTCGTGCTGAAGACGCTTGACGGGGGACAGAGTTGGACGCTGCTTGACGCCCCGGCCGACGCGCAAAGCGTGTGCTTCTCGACGCCTGATGACGGTTGGCTCGGAGCCGACGGACGTGTCTACCGCAGCCTCGACGGTGGCAGATCCTGGTCGCTCGCCCTGAAAGGCTACGGGCCAGGAGAAGACCGTCCCCTCGCCATGGTG
>JBEKMZ010000109.1:0-10545 GCA_049523315.1 Acidimicrobiales bacterium
GGCCGCGGCCCTCGCGGGTATCTCGAGATCACCGTCCCGAAGGACGTGACCCCGGTCGCACCGTACGAGCTCGTAGAGAAGATGCGGGCGTCGATCGTCGTCCTCGGTCCTCTGCTCGCGCGCTACGGCACCGCCCGGGTCTCCATGCCCGGCGGGGATGACTTCGGCTACCGGCCCATCGACTTCCACCTGAGCGCGTTCGAGGACCTGGGCGCCACCTTCGTCACCGAGCACGGCTATGTGGAGGGCTATTGCGACCGCCTCTCCGGCGCGCACATCGTCCTTCAGTTCCCGAGCCACACGGCGACAGACAACATCTTGATGGGCGCCGTGCTCGCCAAGGGCACAACCGTGATCGAGAACGCCGCCAGGGAGCCGGAGATATCCGACCTCGCCTCGATGCTGACCGAGATGGGGGCACGCATCAGCGGGGCCGGCACCTCCCGGATCGAGGTCGAGGGGGTCGACGAGCTCCGGCCAGCCAACCACAGGGCGATCTCCGACCGGGTGGAGGCTGCGACCTTCGTCGCCGCGGTCGGCCTCGCCGGTGGTGAGGTGCTCTTAAAGGGGGCCCGCCCCGAGCACATGGACATGCTCCTCGAGAAGCTCGGCCAGATGGGCATGGTCCTCACGCCGACCGACGAAGGACTCCTCGCCGTCGCGCACGGACGCCCTCGCTCGGTCGACGTCGCCACTCTTCCCTACCCGGGCGTCGCCACGGACTACAAGCCGCTCCTCGTGACGCTGCTCTCGATAGCCGACGGGGTCGCGATCGTGAGCGAGAACCTGTTCGCCGGCCGCTTCCGTTACGTCGACGAGCTGAGGCGGATGGGAGCCAAGATCAAGACCGAGGGCCATCACGCCATAGTCCGGGGCGTGCCCAAGCTCTCGGGGGCTCGGGTCCGGGCACCCGACATCCGTGCGGGTGCGGCCCTGGTGCTGGCCGGACTCGCCGCCGAGGGCGTCACCCACGTGAGCGGCGCGGAGCACATCGACCGAGGGTACGAGGATCTCGACGGGCGCCTCCGTTCCCTCGGCGCGAACATCGAGCGGCTTTCGGATCCGTGAGGCCAAGCCGCCAGGGCTCGAGCTCGACCGAGCTATTCCAGGCCGCTGAGGCGGGGGACCGCGGCGCTCTCGCGCGCCTGCTGTCTGTCGTCGAGCGGGACGGGCCGGAGGGCCGTGAGCTCTCCGGGCTCACGTTCCGGCGCGCGGGGACCGCGTATGCAGTCGGGTTGACCGGCGCTCCGGGATCCGGGAAGTCCACCATCACGAGCGCGGTGATAGCGCATGTGCGCCAGCGCCTCGCGAGTCCGGTCGCGGTGCTCGCGGTCGACCCGTCCTCGCCCTTAAGCGGGGGTGCGATCCTCGGCGACAGGGTGCGGATGCAAGAGCACGCCCTCGACGACGCGGTGTTCATCCGCTCCATGGCGACGCGCGGGCACCTCGGCGGTCTCGCCGCGGCGGTCCCCGAGGCGGTCCGCCTCCTCGACGCGACCGGATGGCCGCTCGTGATCGTCGAGACCGTCGGCGTCGGCCAGGTCGAGATCGAGGTCGCCGCGACCTGCGACACCGTCGTGGTCGTCGTGAACCCTGGCTGGGGGGACTCGGTGCAGGCGAACAAGGCGGGGCTGCTGGAGATCGCCGACGTGCTCGTCATAAACAAGGCCGACCGGCCGGGCGTAAGCGAGACGGCGCGCGACCTGCGGCTCATGTTGCAGCTGTCGGGCAGCCTCGAGTGGACGCCGCCAATCGTCGAGACGGTGGCCACGACAGGAAAGGGCGTGCCCGAGCTCTGGGACGCCATCGCCTCGCATCGCGACCACCTCGAAAGGCGCGGAGAACTGGACCTGAGGCGAGCCGAGCGGGCGCGCGACGAAACGGTGAGGATCGCGAGGGGACGTTTCGAGACCGCCCTTAGAGCAACTGTCGCCAGCTCTTCGAGCTCCGGCCTGCTCGTGGACTTGAAAGAAAAGCGGATCTACCCCGACGAGGCGGCCGACCGACTCGTCAAAGGGATCGCCCGCGCGCTCAGGGGCGGGGGGCCGCCTGCGGGCTGAGCGTACGTTCCATGACGACGAAGTCCCGCTCCTCTCGCCAGTGGGGGAGGTTCGCCGTGACGACGAAGCCACGCCCAGCGTAGAACTGCTGCGCCCTACTCCCCGCCAGCGCCTCGAGGCCGACCCGCACGCAACCACGTTCGGTGCCGAGGCGCTCCACCGCCCGCAAAAGGTGCGACCCCACGCCTTGGCTGCGCCAGCTCGGGCTCACGATCAATCGGCCGAGCCTCAGCGTCGAGCCGGTGAGCTGACCTTCGGCAAGGCCGACAGGACTGCCCTCGACCCTGGCGACGATCGCATAGCGCTCGAACGCTGCGACCTCCGGTCCGTAGTGTTCCCTCGAGTAGGCGTCCCACTCGCGTTCGGCCCAGGCGGCCACGACAGGATCGAGCTGGCCTACGACGGAGAGCTCCAGCTCCAAGCTGCCCCGCCCGGCCACCATGGGCCTGCCGAGGGCGGCATCCGCCATCGGCCACCAGCGATGATCGGCGTCCTGCTCGAGGACGCTCAACCGCTCGAAGCATTGCGTCGCCCGGTAGTCGGCGAGTGCTTCGAGGGCGTGGCGCAACCGGCTGGGCTCGATCCGCTGGTCCAATGTGAGATGGGGCACGAACTCGCGGGTCCTGCGCTCCGGTGGAGGGGCAAGCGGGCCGGTGACGAGGCCCCGCTGCAGGTCCCCCAACGCCTCGAGGTCACCTCCGACCTCGAGGTAGACAACGGGAGTGCGCGGCCAGAATGTGGCCGGCGGGCCGAGCTCTATGGCGATCGGGGCGCTCTTGCGGGCCGAAGCACGGATGTGGCCGAGGACCTCCTCGAGATCGTCCTCGCTGATGTTGAGCGGGGGGACGAGAGTCAGGTGCGGGGCGATCCGCTGCAGGGAGGTGGCCCCGAGCGCCCGGCGCAGGCCATCGAGCTCGTTCGCGACCGGGCCGGTCACCACGAGCGCGACCGTGAGCCGGCGCCTTTGAGGCACAGATCAGCCGACCTCTGCCAGGGCGTCGGCCAGCGGTTCGAGCACCTCGGCTCTGTGCGGCGGCGGGAGCATGATGATCGCGAGGTCGGCGCCGACCTGCGCGAGAGCGGCCGCGCTCGCGGCCGCGGCGGCGGGATCGCCCTGGAAGCGCACATGGCTCGAGAGCAGGATCTCGGCCGGGTCGCGCCCGATCTCGGCGCAGTGGCGGTGGAGCACCTCGCGCTTGTGGGCGAATTCCTCCGGCGTGCCCCCGACGAAATTCCAGTGCTGGGCAAAGCGTGCCGCGATGCGAAGCGTGCGCTGCTCGCCGCTGCCGCCAATGCATATCGGCGGGTGCGGCCGCTGCAGCGGCTTGGGGTTGCAGCGAGCCTCGGCCAGCTCGTAGTACGCCCCGTGGAACGAAATCGTCTCCTCTGAGAGCAGGCCGACGATGACCTCACAGGCTTCCTCGAAACGGTCGCTGCGCTCCTTGGGCGAACCGAGGTCGATGCCGTATGCACCGGACTCCTCCTCGTTCCAACCGGCCCCGATCCCGATCTCGAGCCGGCCGCCCGAGACGATGTCGAGTGTCGCCGCCATGTTGGCGAGCACGGCGGGGTGCCGGTAGTGGATCCCGGTCACGAGCGTCCCGAGACGCAGGCGGCTGGTCGCCTGCGCGAGGGCCGTAAGGGTGACCCAGCCTTCGAGGCACGGTCCCGTCGAGTCCGAGAAGATCGGGAAGAAGTGGTCGAAGGTCCAGCCGGACTCGAACAGCTCGATGTCATCGGCGACACGCCAGACGGCGAGCATGTCGGCCCAGGTCGTGTTCTGCGGGGCTGTCTTGAAGGCGAATCGCATGCGGAAGAACTTACGGCAACACCCCGGCGGGGACCTGCCGCTCCCGCTCAGAGGTGGCTCAGGTTCGCCTTGAGCTGGGCGGCCGCCTGGATCCGGGCGCGAGCCCGGGCAGCCGCGGCGTTGAGCGCGGCCGCGTCGAGCGCATTCTCGTCGATCGCCTGCAGGCCCGCGGCCGCCACCGCCGGGGCGGCGGCCTGGCCGGACTGGGCATCGCCGCCGGCGGCTTCCGCCGCCTCGAGGGCACGTTGGGCACGGGCGACGTCGATCTCCTCGGCCAGCTCAGCGACACCCGAGATGATCGTGACTTTGTTGTCCGCGACCATCACGAAGCCGCCGTGAACGGCGGCTCTGACCTCGCCTCCCGTGGTGGTCTCGGTGCCGGACTCGCGGTGGGGAGGCCCGGCCGCTGGGCTGTCGGAGGGTGAGGGGCCGGACGAAGCTGAAGCGCCGCTTCGCACGTCCTCGAAGCGTACGACGCAAATATCGAGCGCGGCGATGTAGTCCATGTGGTTGGCGAGAAAGGTGATGTCACCCCCGTCCGTGCGCATCACGACCGCCTCGGCCTCGCCCGAGAACAGGACACGTTCTGGGGTGATGAGCTCGGCGTGCGTCAGGTTTGCCATCGGTGGGTTCAGCCCTGCTCGATGGATTTGGCCTTGGTCATCACGTCGTCGACGCCGCCAACGTTCAAGAACGCCTGCTCGGGCACCTCGTCGAGGTCACCCCCGACGAGCGCCTCGAAGCTGCGCACCGTCTCGTCGATCGGGACGTAGATGCCGGGCAGGCTCGTGAACACCTCCGCCACGAATAGGGGCTGCGACAAGAACCGCTGGATCTTCCGCGCCCTCGTGACGCTCAGCCGGTCCTCTTCGGAGAGCTCGTCGAGGCCGAGGATGGCGATGATGTCCTGCAGCTCACGGGCACGCTGCAGTACTTCTTGGACGCGGCGCGCGCACTGGTAGTGGCGGTCACCGACCACCTCGGGGGCGAGGATGTTGCTCGTCGAGGCGAGCGGGTCGACCGCCGGGTAGATGCCGAGGGCTGCCGTCTGGCGGGAGAGTTCTGTCGTCGCGTCGAGGTGCGTGAAGGTCGTGAACGGGGCCGGGTCGGTGTAGTCGTCGGCGGGGACGTAGACCGCCTGCATCGAGGTGATGGAGTGGCCACGGGTCGAGGTGATCCGCTCTTGCAGCTCGCCCATCTCGTCGGCGAGCGTGGGCTGATAACCCACCGCCGAAGGCATACGACCGAGCAGCGTGGACACCTCGGAGCCCGCCTGCACGAAGCGGAAGATGTTGTCGATGAAAAGCAGCACGTCCTGGTTCTTCACGTCCCGGAAGTACTCCGCCATCGTGAGGGCCGAGAGCGCGACACGAAGGCGTACGCCAGGCGGCTCGTCCATCTGTCCGTAGACGAGCGCCGCCTTGTTGATGACGCCGGACTCCTGCATCTCCAGCCAGAGGTCGGTGCCCTCCCTCGTGCGCTCGCCGACGCCTGCGAAGACGGACACACCTCCGTGCTCTTGGGCAACCCGGTGGATCATCTCCTGGATTAGCACGGTCTTGCCGACGCCGGCGCCGCCGAACAGACCGATCTTGCCCCCCTGCACGTAGGGCTCTAGGAGGTCGATGACCTTGATCCCGGTCTCGAACATCTGCCGGCGTGGCTCGAGGGTGTCGAAGTCGGGAGCCGGGCGGTGGATCTCCCACCAGGCGTCGGGCTCGCCCATCTCGCCGGCATCCAGCCTCTGACCGATGACGTTGAAGACGTGGCCGAGGACGGCGTCACCGACCGGGACGGTGATGCCGCGGCCGGTGTTGGAGACGCTGGCGCCACGGGCGAGCCCGTCGGTCGGCTTGAGGCAGATGCAACGCACCCGGCCCTCACCGATCTGCTGGGCGACCTCGGCTGTGATGAGCACCTCCGCGCCGTCGACCACGAGCGACACCTCGAGAGCGGTGTTGATCTCGGGCAGAGCGTGGGGTGGGAACTCGACGTCGATGACCGGACCTGCGATCGCGACGATGCGGCCGTTCTCGAGGCGCCGTGCCTCGGGAGCGTCGGGGGCAACGGTGGTCATACGGTCTGCTCCTCTGTGGCTTGTGGGTAGTTGAGGTCGTGGGCAACGCCTCCGGCGGCGCGCAGCGCCTCGGAACCGCCGACGATCTCCATGATCTCGGTCGTGATCGTGTCCTGGCGAGCCCGGTTCATGACCCGGCGGAGAGTCTTCAAGAGCTCTTCGGCGTTCTCAGTGGCGGCCGACATGGCGCGCTGGCGCGCGGAATGCTCCGACGCGGACGCCTCCAGCAGGGACCCGTAGATGGCGGCCTCCACGTACTGGGGGATGAGCGCGGCGAGCAGCTTCTCGGCGTCGGGCTCGAACTCGAAAAAGCCGAGCCGGGCGCGCCCGGTCGGGGCGAACTCGCCGGGACCGGCCTCGCCGGGATCGGCCTCGCCGGGCGCCGCGCCCGCATTCGCGCGAGCCGGTTGCTCGCTCGCCAGCACGGGCAGGAGCTGGCGCGTCTCGACGAACTGGCTGCTCGCGGAGCGTATCCGCGTCGAGACGATCTGGACCAGGTCGAGCTCGCCGTCGAGGAACAGGGGCACGATCGCGGCCGCGACCTGACGGGCATCCTCGAAGCTCGGCCGGTCGGACATGCCGACGAACTGGCGCTCAACGGGCTGGTGGCGGAAGCGGAAGTAGGCCTGAGCCTTCTTGCCGATCGCCATTACGCGGTAGCTCTCACCCCTGGCCGCCCCGGAACGGATCAGGCGCTCGGCCACGCGCAGCACGCTCGAGTTGTACGCGCCCGCCAGACCCCGGTCCGCCACGATCACGAGCGCGAGGACGTTCTGCGGTGCCTCGGGCATCCCCAACAGGCGCGTGGCGCTGCCGCTCTCGGCGGCGGTCTCGGCCAGAATGTCGGAGATCGCCCTTAGGTAGGGCCGCGATCCGGCGATGCGCCCCTGGGCGCGCGCTATCTGCGACGCAGCGATGAGCTCGAACGAGCGCGTGATCTTCTTCGTGGCCTCGATGCTGCGGATGCGCCGGCGAAGGACCCGCTCCTGACCGCCTGCCATGTGCCTACACGGCCCCGGTGTCGGCCACGACCGGCGAAGCGGACGCCTGCGCGGGCTTGGCCCCGGCATCGCCTGCGCTTGAGGTTGGCGAAGACCCGGAGCCGCGCTTGAACTCCTTTATCGCCCCTTCGAGGTCGGCTTCGTTGGGCAACTTCCCCGTCGAGGCGATCTCGGCGAGCATATCGGCGTGGCCTGCCCGCATAAAGGCCCGCAGCTCGGACTCGAAACGCTGCACGTCTTCGACCGGGACGTCGTCGATGTGCCCGCGCACGCCGGCGTAGATGACGACGACCTGCTCTTGGACCGGCATCGGAACGTTGAGGCCCTGCTTCAACAGCTCGGTGAGGCGGTAGCCGCGGTCGAGCTGAGCCTGGGAGGCCTTGTCGAGCTCGGAACCGAAGGTGGCGAAGGCCTCGAGCTCGCGGAACTGCGCCAGGTCGATCTTGAGCGTGCCGACGACGGACTTCATCGCCTTTATCTGGGCCGCGCCACCCACCCGTGAGACCGAGTTCCCGACGTTGAACGCCGGACGTACCCCGGAGTAAAACAGCTCGCTCTCGAGGAAGATCTGGCCGTCGGTGATCGAGATGACATTCGTCGGGATGTAGGCGGAGATGTCACCCGCCTTGGTCTCGATAATCGGCAGGGCCGTGAGTGATCCGCCACCCATCTTGTCGGAGAGCTTCGCGGCGCGCTCCAACAGGCGGCTGTGGAGGTAGAAGACATCACCGGGGTAGGCCTCGCGACCCGGGGGGCGCCGCAGCAACAAGGAGATCTGGCGATAGGCCTCGGCCTGCTTGGAGAGGTCGTCGTAGACGACAAGGGCGTGCTCGCCGTTCTCCATCCAGTGCTGGCCCATCGCGCAACCGGCATAGGGAGCGAGGTACTTGAACGGCGCAGGCTCGGAGGCCGGGGCGGCGACGACGACCGTGTAGTCGAGCGCGCCGTGCTCGGCGAGGGTGGCGACCGTCTGGGAGATCGTCGAGCCCTTCTGGCCGATCGCCACGTAGATGCACTTCACCCCGGCTCCGCGCTGGTTGATGATCGTGTCGGTCGCGATCGTCGTCTTGCCGGTCTTGCGGTCGCCGATGATGAGCTCGCGCTGGCCGCGGCCGATCGGGGTCATGGCGTCGATTACCTTGATGCCGGTCTGGAGCGGTTGGGACACGGGCTGGCGCGAGACGATGCCTGGAGCCTGGATCTCGAGTCGGCGGTCGACGGTGTCGCCGAGCGGGCCCTTTCCGTCGATGGGCTCGCCGAGCGGGTTCACGACCCGGCCCAAGAGGGCGTCGCCCACCGGCACGGACAATATCCTGCCCGTCGAGCGCACGACCTGGCCTTCGTCAAGGCCCTCCATGTTGCCGAGCACAACCGCGCCAATCGACTCCTCGTCGAGGTTGAGGGCGAGGCCAACGGAGCCGTTCTCGAACTCGAGCAGCTCGTTTACGGTCGCCCCCGGCAAACCCGTGACCCGCGCGATGCCGTCGCCGACCTCGGTGATACGGCCAACCTGCTCGACCTCGGTCCCGGCCGTGAATTCGCTGACGTTGCGCTGGAGCGCCGCAGCGATGTCGTCGGCATTGATCGTGAGCTCAGGCATCTGTGGGGATCCTTTGTCGTCTTTTCTGTCTGGGATCGGTCATGGGCGGTCCTCCAGGGCCTGGAAGCCCGCCGAAGGGGCGAGGGTCTCGCGAAGCTGGTCGAGGCGGTGACGCACGGATCCGTCGATGACGCTGTCGCCGATCGTGACCGCCATCCCGCCGATCATGGACGGCTCGACCTGCACACGCAGCTCGACGGGACGCCCGACCGCGCGCGTCAGCGCCTCGGCAAGCCGGCGGCGCTCCGCATCGTCGAGCTCAACCGCGGAGCGGACCTCTGCGACGCGCCGCCCCTGCTCCTCGGCGGCCAGGCCCGCGACCCACTCGAGCGTCCCGACGAGGTCACGGATGTGGCCGGCTTGAAGGACGTAGGCAACGAGCCGGGCCGTACGGGGCTGCACCCTGACCCGCAGCAGATCTGAGACGAGAGCCACCCGCTGCGGGACGGGCCTGGCGGGGTCGCCGAGAGCCTGGCGCAGCTCGCGGCTCGACTCGACGATGCGCGAGAACCACACCACCTCGTTCTCGAGCTCGTCGATGTTCTCCATCCGGTCGACCTCCTGGAACAAGCGGTCGGCGAAGCCGCGGATCCGGTCTCGAACCGCGCTGCGGCCACCGAGGAGCTCCTCGGCATCGGCGAAGCGCGCACGGCCCGCCTCGAGAGCCTCGGCCGTCTCGTCGGCGAGCTCCACGAGAGCGAAGACCGCCGGCGGGAGCTCGGCGGGAGGCTCCACCAGTACGGCCCAGGACACGAGCGCCTGAGTCTCAGGTGCGGCCTTCGATTCGAGGAGATCGTGCACGACCGCGCGCCGTGCCCGGGGCGGCACAGCCACGTCGGTGAGGACGCCGCGCAGCGGCTCAGAGTCCATAAGGACACGCGAAAAGACACCCAGATCGTCCGCGACCCGACGGGAACGGCCGGCTGCGCCGGCCGACTCGAAGGTCGCGGCCGCGTAGCCGCGCAACAGGTCCCTCATGCCATCGCCTCGGCGGCGTCGATCGTCTCGGAGATGAACGCCCGCTGCAGCGAGGCGTCGACCTCGGCCGCGACGACACGCTCGGTCGCGGCCATCACGATGGCCCCGATCTCTCGGGTGATCTCCTCCCGGGCGCGCTGGCGCTCGAACTGCGCCTCGGCCGCGGCGCTCGCGACCAGCCGGTCGTGCTCCTCCTGCCCGCGACGCTCCCCTTCGAGGCGGAGCTGGGCAGATGTCTCGTGGGCGCGCTCGACGATGACCTCGGCCTCCGAGCGCGCAGCCTCGAGGGCGTCGCGTGCCTCCGAAAGCATGCGCTGGCCGTTGTCGCGAGCCGCGTCCGATGATGCGAGAGTCGATCGGATCGACTCGGCTTGGCTGTCCATGAGCCTTTTCAGCAAAGGCCAGGCGTAGCGGTAGGTGAACGCCAACAACAGCAGGAAGCCGAAGACCTCGGCGAGATAGGAAGCCACTTCTAGCTCGCTCCTCCGCTCGAGGCGCCGCGGGTGGCGGCCGCAACCGCCTCGTGGATCAGCTCACGGTGGCGAGCAGGGTCGACGCCGTTGCCGAGCACTCGCTCGGCTGCTGACACGACGAGCGAGTCGAGCTGCGAGACGAGCTCTTGACGGGCCCGGGTGCCTTCGGCCGAGATCTCTTGGCGCGAGGCTCCGACGAGCCGCTCGTACTCCTCCTGGCCCTGTGCCCGTCCTTGTTCGAGGGCCGTGTCCGCGCCCTGGTTGGCCTGGTCGATGATTGCGCGAGCCTGGACTCTCGCCTCGCTGAGCACACTGTCGCGCTCCGCGAGCACGCTTAGGGCCGCGGCGCGGGCCTCCTCGCCCTGCTGCAGGGCTGTAAGGACCCGGGTCCGGCGCGTCTCGGCGACCTCTTGGAGGGGAGGCAGTATCCACTTCGCGATGATCCCGAGCACGACGAGGAAGATGACGAGCTCGACGACGAAGGTGCCATTCGGGATGAGGAAGTTCCCACCGTTCCCGGAGCTGGCACCCGTGGCGCTTGCGAAC
>JBEKMZ010000110.1:0-16306 GCA_049523315.1 Acidimicrobiales bacterium
GGCAGCGATGTCGAGCGAGCGATCACCCCGAGGGCTTGTCGTTGCTCGTCGGACATAGCGAGTGGTTCGGCGGTGATCGTCGGCATACTCGCATTCTAGCCACCATAGTTATTTCAGCGACGGACCACTAGGACTGCAGGGCAGCATACACGGCCTCATATGCTTTCACGGCGTCGTGTGATGCTTGGGCATCATGAAGCGCCTTCAAATCGACACGAGCGGCGATCGTCTCGATCGTTCGCCATTGCTCAACACTTCGGCGGACTGCTGCGACACCGTCCTCGGTATACGGGTAGATGTCGAAGCCGAGGCGCCCGCCCTTCGCCGAATACGAAGAGCTACGCATCGCGACCGCGAGCTCGAGCGTCTCCATGAACTTGAGCGAGCCGACCATCGTCTTGTCGTCAAGCACTCCCCATCCCGAACTCGCGTGCTGATGGCCCAGCATTCCTTGGGACTCGAGGAGTGCGGCCGATTCGGCAATGCTCTCCCCGTTCATGAAGACGTTCATCCAGTCCAGGTTGACTGAAACATTGGTCATTCCTTGAGATCGCAGCGTCGTGGCCACATGGAGGGCCACACCCACGCCCCTCAAGAGAACTTTCAGTGCCGGCTCAGAGCTCTTTGCCTCGAGGAACAAGCGGATGCCGTGGTCACGACAACGCTCAGCCGTCTGACCGAGCGCGTCCAGCAAGAAGGCCCAGCTCTGCTGGTAATCGATCTGAAATGGGTAGTTGTAACCCTCATTGCCTGGCCAGACGATCATGTTGGCGCCGACCTCGCCAGCGAGGTCGGCACAGGCGAGCGTTCGGCGTAAGGCTTCGGCACGCGTGGAGGGGTCCGGGGATGTAAGACCGCCGCACTTGAAACGCGGGTCGGGATGCAGGGCGTTGGCGAGTATGTAGATGTCGTGCTCTCCGAGCGCCTTCCGAATCTCGTCGAGGTTGCCCTCATTCAGGGAATACGGGTAATAGAACTCGTACCCGTCGATATGGTCGTTAAGGCCATCGACCGCCCTCCGGACGCGATCGATAGTGGATTCCCCTACGAGTTCGGGCCAGTTACCGCCCGGCACGAATCGGGTGACCATGGGTCCGAGGGTGCCGAACGGCAATGTAAGCTTCATGTTGTTCTCCTTTTCTATCGGAAATCTTTGCGGTGACATTGACAAGCTGCCGAGGTGATCGGATCTCGGCTATCTAACGCTCGGCCGGAGCCAAATGTATGGCCCACGGCTGAGCGTCAGGCGGTCGGAGGGGAACGACTCCACCTCCGGCGAGATCCGGCCCGCGGTCCACACGGTCGTCGACCGGGTGGTACCACTCGATCTTCACCGGCCCATCCATGCCTACGAGATCGACTAATAACCGATCCCCGTAAGGGTGGTACACGATGTACTCACGTCCTTCTGCGGCAAGCGCAAAGCCGGAGCTCGTAAGGTCAGGCTGCGGAATCATCTCAGCGAGGTCGACCAAGCGGGAGAGCGCCAAACACCTACCCATCGCCTTTCGCGCACCCTCGTCACCGTCTGGATTAATTGGATCCATGTGTAGGTACCCATATGGATCCATGTACAGAACATTGTGACCACGGGTAAATGTTCGCCAGACCCAGTCGGCGTGACCTCCCACTCCCCAGAGATGATCCGTGTCCGCGATCACGACCTTGCCCAGATAGCGGGCAGGGGGATCATAGGGCCAATGATCGAAGTGCCTGCCCGTCCAGTGCATCGGCGATACAGCCTCCGCAGCGCTGGCGAACAAGAGGTCATTGTCCGGGTTCGGCCAGGGCGCTGTCATGAGCACGGGATGCTGGAGAGGTCTTGACTCCTCGTATTCGTGGACCACGTTCACCATGTGGTACTGCCAGGCGTTGTTGGCGGGCGTACCCTCGTGTTCGTTGCCGATCTCGAACATGACGTTGTCTAGGTCGCCGACAGTGTCGACGACTCGCCGCACGTAAGCCTCCTGCAGTCTGACCACGTCAGGGTTGCGAAGCGTGTGAACCCACTCGCGGCCCTCGCCGTCGGGTGACGAACCGTCGATCCCGTTCACGTTATTGTCCTTTTGGAATGGATGGCCGAACCAGGGATTTGGCCCAGGCGGCGTGTACGGCTTGTCGCCACCGCTCCAGCCGTTGAACAGCATCACGGCCGTGTAGATGCCGCGGTCGCGAAGGTCAATGACGCGCCTTCGCAGCCGCGAGAACCATTCCTCGTCGAATTGCGCCAAATCGAACTTTGGCTTTCCGTCCCTGGCCAGTCCCGGGCCGGTACGCGCGAACGCGACCGGGGAGAAGTAGTAATCCCCATCCCACCATGAACCCCATTTGGCGTTCTCCCAAGTCCATAGCCTCATAAAATTGTGGTCGTGTTCGACCATGAACTTGAGCCAGCCAGGCCAGTCGAACGGCTCAGGCGGATCGACCGGGCCTGCCTCTTGCAGGGTTGCCCAGGTGTGCGAACCCGCAAGGAGCAAGGCTCGCCCAGAGGAGTCGGCGAAGTACCGAGGATTGTGGGGATGGACTCGAAGCGGTCCCTTGGTGGCAGGGCGTGAGGACGGGCCGTCAAGCACTTTGTGAGACTCCTTTCGCTTCGCTGTCAGTTCGGTCTGTCGCCCGCCGTGCGCTGGGCGCGTTCAGCACCGATACGGGCCCCGAGCTCGCCAGGCACGAGGAGTCGTTCGAGTCGACGAAGGGCTTGACGCGCCTGGCCCAGCGTGATTTGAACCTCGGCGGCGGTCGAAGCTTCAGCCAGCCGCTGGGTCTCCGCAATACCGAAATCTTCGAGCGCTAGGCCGAGAGTGGATCTAGCCTGCTGTTCGTCGATCAACCCCCGCACCATCTGAAGGCCCAACCCGTCGACGAGCGCGGCCAGCTTGAGCGCGATCACGGCGGGCTCCTGGTCAGAGACGATCGAGCCGTCCTGGATGCCGCGTATTACGAGTTCCTCGAGCCACGAAAGCCATGTTGCGAACGAGTTCTTCATGGCGGGCTGTAGCGAAGTATCGAATACGGCGCTGGCGGAGAACTCCGACCACAAGAGCCAGTCCTCCCACACGCGGGCGTCTTTGGTGAAGTAGAGATGCAGCAGGTGCCGAAGCCGGTCCGCACCGTCCTGGATGACCGCAATCTCCTCTTGGGCGCGGATACGCTGGCGACGGTCACCAAAGGCATAGGCCTCCGCAAGCAGGGCTTCGCGCGACTGCGCGTAATAGTGGAGCAGTCCCTTCGAAACGCCCCCTTCGGCCGCGATGTCCTGAAGCCGCACCCGGCGCGAGCCCTGTCGAGCGATGGCACGACACGCAGCTTCAAGGATACGGGCACGCCGATCCAGCGCCGACGCTCCCTGGGACTCGACGTCCCGGGTCTCTGCTTTGTCTGCATCTGAGCCATCGGCATTGACGGCTGCGGAGCGGCTCTTGTTGGCCATCGGTCACGGCCTCCCGTCAGCTTGGTATGGCGTCGAGAGCGCCTCCGCCTGCATCGTTGCGGACGAGTCGGGGTGCGCTTCGCAGGAGCATCTTTGTGTACGGATCCTGCGGCGAGCTGAGTAGCTCCCAGGTCCGACCGTATTCCCGGATCCGACCATCTTTGAGGACGATCACTCGATCCGCGATGCTCGCTACCACGCCTAGGTCGTGGGAGATGACCAACAATGCCAGGTCGAGGCGAGCACGAAGATCGATGAGCAGCTCGAGTACCGCCGCCTGAACAGACACATCGAGCGCGGATGTGATCTCGTCGCAAACGAGCAGGTTCGGACGGGTTATCAGGGCCCGGGCGATTGCGACTCGTTGCCGCTCGCCCCCCGACAGCTCGTCAGGGAAGCGAGAACCGATCCCCGGTGGCAGACGGACTTGCTCGAGCATTGCGTCCGCCTCGCGAATCGCGTCGGCGCGCGACAGCCTCCGGAGCATTCTTGCTGGGCGCGCCACCTGCGCGCGTACTGTCCGGCGCGGATTCAAGGAATCGTAGGGATTCTGGAACACGATCTGAATTTGGCGGCGGATGTCTCGGGGTCGTGTCCGCGTCCCCCAGGGCAAAGACGCACCCGCGTAGGCCAGCTGACCAGTGGCGTGGACATGGAGACCGGCGATGCAGCGAGCGATGGTCGTCTTCCCGCTTCCCGATTCGCCAACGAGGGCAACGGCCTCCGAAGGCTGGATCGTGAACGAGACGTCGTGGGTAGCCACAGTACGGCCCGCAGCGGAGCGGTGCTCAGCGGTGAGATTGCTCACCTCCAACAGTGCCGCAGTGTCGGTTCGCGTCGAGGCCGACACCATCGGCTCCCGCTTGAGCGGAGGTGTCAGCTGTGAGAAGTAACAGCGCACACTCCGCCCATCGACGGTTTCCTCGAGCTTTGGCACGGCCTCCCGACAAACTGCTTGGGCCTGGGTACAACGGGGCTCGAAGGCACACCCCGCGGGGCGGTTGCCGATCCCAACAGCGACTCCGGCAATGCCCCGGAGACGCCTCGGAACGTCGTAGTCCGGGACCGAGGAGAGCAGACCATGTGTGTAGGGGTGCCTCGGGGTTTGAAGCACGTCACCGATTGGACCCGCCTCTACGACCCGGCCGGAGTACATGACCATGACACGGTCCGCAATCGCGCCGACGACGGCGAGGTCGTGCGAGATGTAAACCATGCATATCCCGAGCTCGGCTCGCAAGCGGCGAATCTCCGTGAGGATCAGAGCTTGTGTGGCCACGTCGAGGCCTGTCGTCGGCTCGTCGAGCACGACGATGGCGGGTCGACCCGCGAGCGCGGCGGCAATCACGACCCGCTGCTGTTGGCCACCGGAGAGCTGGTGCGGGAAACGCCGGAGAAACCTACGAGAATTTGGCAGCCCGGCGGCAGCGAAAAGAGAGGTCACCTCGCTGTCAGTGTTGCGGTCCGGCGCGTGAACGCGGAGGATCTCTCGAATCTGGCTCCCGATCCTGAGAGACGGGTTCAAGGCCGTAGCAGCCTCCTGAGGCGCGTAGGAAATGAGCTTGCCCCGGAGAGGTCGGCGCTCGTTCTCCGGCAGGCGCAGGATGTCGGTCCCCAGGACGCGGACTGTGCCGTGGGTGACGCGCGTGCCGGGTCGCTCCCGACCGAGAAGAGCCATCCCCATCGTGGTCTTGCCACTCCCGGACTCGCCAACCACGCCGAGCACCTCGCCCGGCTCGAGCGAGAAGCTCACGTCCTCGACGATGGCCGGACCCCCTCTTGCCACCGAGACCTGGAGTTCTTCAACTACGAGTGTCGAGGTCATGACGTCGGCTGGCTGCTCGTACTCGAATGTCCGAGGCTGCGGGCAAACGCGTCCGCGAGCAGGTTGATGCCCACGGTGAGAGCGGCCAAGGCGAGGGCGGGGGCTATTACTGCCCACGGCTGGTAGGTGAGCCCGGGCCTGTTCTCAGTCATCATGAGAGCCCAGTTCGCGGCAGGAGGCTGGAGCCCGACACCAAGAAAGGTGAGTGCCGCGATCGAGAGAATCGAAACTGTCAGCCTTGTCCCGCCGTCAGCCACGATTGTCGCGGCGATGTTCGGCAGTATCTCTCGGAACAAGATGTAAGTCGTATGCTCACCTCGCGCTGACGCGGCCTCGACGTACCCGCTGACGGCAACGTCCAAGGTCGCGGCGCGGATGATCCGGGCGATCCCAGGTACTTGGATCGTCGCGACTCCAATTACAGCCACGACCCCGCCGAATCCGGCGCCGGTGATGAGGACAAGGAGGAAGAGAAGGGCGGGGATGGCGAGGATCACATCCATCAACCGCATCAACGCGGCGTCGAGCCATCCCCTGTTGAACCCGGCAACGAGACCGATGGTTCCACCACACACATAAGCGAGCAGCGTCGCCAGGCCCCCCAACACCAACACGCTCATGCCTCCGCAAAGGAGCCGACTCAAGACGTCCCGACCGAGTACGTCAGTTCCCAGAGGGAACCGTGGGCTCGGCGACACGAACGGCGGCCCGACGATCTCGGTAGGGCCGTATGGGGCCACGAGGGGACCTACGAGTATCAGTGCGATCAGCAGCCCTGACAGCGCCAGCCCTACGCGACCCGACCAGAGGCTGAGAAACCTCGGCAAACGGAAATGATGCCGAAGCGGGCGGTCGACCGCGATCGTCACGCCTGGGTCCTGAGCTTGGGGATCAGGAGGATGACGATGACATCGGCAACAATGTTGATCCCGATGTAGATCAAGGCGATGATCAGGCCGACTGATTGAACAGTCGGAATGTCCCGGGCTTGCACGGCTTGGACAAGGCCTTGACCGATGCCCGGGTAGGCGAACACCGTCTCGACGACGAAGATGCCACCGATAAGCCACTGGAGCGTGAGGGCCGTCGTCTGCACCGTCGGGGCAAGAGCGTTCCTCAAGGCGTGCCGCGTGATGATCCTGCGTTCAGGCAGGCCGTTGAGGCGCGCCCACTCGACGTACCCGGAAGTCATTGCCTCGCTCATGCCGGCCCTGACTAAGCGGACCATGTACGCATAGCCGATCAAGATGAGGGTCAATGCCGGGAGAACGAGGATACTTGGGTCTCCGAGTGGTGTGGATCCTGGCAACACGAGCGAGACCGGAGGCAACACGTGCAGCACGACGCCGAATAGGACTGCCAGAAGGCTGCCGACGACAAAGTCCGGGATCCCAATCATCGTGAGGGCCGGCTCGCATATGAGGTGATCGGTGAGCCGGCCTTGTCGCACCCCCGCGGCAAGGCCGAGCAGCACCGAGAGTGGAATCAGCACGGCCATGGTGACCGCTGCAAGAATCAGGGTGTTTTCGAAGCGCCCGCTGATGTACGCCGAGACCGACTCATGTGCTGTCAACGACTGGCCGAGGTTCCCGTGAAATACCCCGTTCAGCCATTCGAGGTAACGAACATAGGCAGGCTTGTTCAGGCCGAGCTGGACGCTGACGGCCTTCAGTGCGCTCGGCGACGAATACCGGCCAAGGACCGCGTAAGCAGCGTTCCCAGGCAGGATCTCGGTGCCGACGAAGATGAGCACGGAGGCGAGCAGAGCGAGCACGATTCCTGTCACGACCCTTCGCAGGATCATCCGGCCGAGCGGATGGGACCGACCCGAACTCGCGTTCAGATCGTCTCCGTTGGTCACCCGTGCCTCCTCGAAGGAGTGGGTGATCCCTTAGCCGGGGCGCTCCTAATCTCAGGTAGCAAGCCACGCACGAGAGAAGACGCCGCCGCCGAGGGGGAAGCACTTGCTCGGGCTGATTCCTCGTACGTTGTGAGCGAGACCGTCGAGCAAGGGGTAGAAGCCCCAGTCCAGATATCCGCCCCTTTCCCACTCAATCTTCTCAAGTTCGTACTCGAGGTCCTGTTGCTTGCCAGGGTCCTTCTCGGCAAGCAGTTGGGTATACAAGCTGTCCCACTGCGGATCATGCCAGTGAGTCTCGTTGAACTCAGCTCCGGGGGCCATGGACTGAGACCAGTGCGTTATGAGCGGCACCGTGAACCACTCCGACTGAGCGAAGTTCTGCTTCAGGTAGACGGGTCCGAAATAGATCGCGGCCGACAGCTCCTTGACGGTGATGGTGATATTCGCCTTGCTCGCTTCGGTCGCGAAGACCGTTGCCGACTCGAGCATGCCTGTTGCAACCGTCGAGGAGTAGAGGGGTATGTTGAGATCCTCGCGACCAGCCTTCTTGAGCAAAAACTTGGCTTGTTCGATGTCTTGGACCCGTTGCGGAATCAGGGCGTCGTAACCGGGCAGTCCCTTTCCAAAAATGTCGTTGCCGATCTGCCCGTATCCTTCCTGTGCCTCCTCCACGAGCTGTGTGCGACTGGCGATCAGACGCATAGCTTGTCTTACCCGAACGTCCTGGAATGGGTAAGGATCGACTGCCATATAGATGGGGACCATATTGGATCCAGCCGCCCGGAGAACGACGGCCTGTCCTGTGTGAGAAAGGCTGGTCGCCTGCGAATAACTCAAGCTCTCCATGCCGTCGACTTCGCCACCGACAAGAGCGTCGAAGCGCGCTGTCGGGTCCGGGATTGAGACCATCTCCAGCTCGTCGAGGTAAGGAAGCCCCGACTGCCAGTAGTGAGGATTCCTGGTGAACACGCTGTACTGGCTCGGCTTCCACGACTGGAACACGAACGGACCGGTCCCGTTCGGCGGATCGGAGTTCACCCATCCTGACTTTACGATCGAAAAGGAATCGTCGTAGAGAAAGTACGGGACGAACACATTTGCCCTTCTCAGTGGCAACCGAATAGTCCGGGCATCCAGCTTCTTTATGGCAGGGACGTCGACCAACGTGCTCAGAAGGCTCTGCTGATTAGCGGCGTTCTTCGGGTTCGCGATCCTGTTGAACGTATAGATGACGTCGTCAGCAGTGAAGGGAGTGCCGTCGTGGAACGTTACTCCCGAGCGCAAGCGGATCGTCCATTCCGTCGCGTCCGAGTTCGGCTCCACCGACTCGGCCAAAAGGTACTCCAGTTCCAGGTCGCTGTTAAGCCGGAACAGGGTCTCGTACAGGTTGAGCGTACGGGCATCATCGATATCGGCGACGGGGGCGTTGGGATTGAGGGTTTCGCTCGAGCCACCGCCTATGTAGGCGACACTAAGCTTTCCGCCCCTACTGGGCTTGTCCTGCACTGAATTCACTGATAGAGAGGACAACCAACGGTTCCCGTGGACGGTACCTGTAACTGCGGCGCCAACTCCAAGTGTCATGGCACCTTTGAGGAACTCGTTCCTTGAGAACCGCCGCGGATCCAGACCCGCCAGCCTCGCGTCCTGCTCTCTCTCGCTCATCATCTCCCTCTTTCAACGGTAGTTCCGGACGGAGTCAAATCACCGAGCAGCCCAGTCCGGTTCAGCTAGTTCACAGCATGATCGCATCACCCGATGACGCCGCTCGGGTGATGATTGAGGAAGCCCCAGTCATGGTGCGGAATAATCAAATCTGCGTGGGCGGACATCCAGGCGAAACCTGCCATCACTTCGTTGATGTTGAAGAAGATGCCACTCGGCCAGTTCAGCTCCAGGTTCTTGTAGAAAGGCACGAGATCACCGGGAAGGCAGACTCTTCCGGCATCCGTTTCGACGACGACTACTTGAGTACCCGGACTGTGGCCCCCGAGGCGGTGAGCTGTGACGCCCGCGGCGATCGTGACGTCACCGTCAGGAAGTTCCAGCCGATCGCGGATGTCGAGGAGGTTGTATGCGAACTCTGGGTAGTAATACGGAGCCCACTCTGGCGGACGGATTCCAAGATAAAACTCCGAGCGCTGAACAAAGAAGGTCGCATTCGGGAACCTTGCGTTGTTGCCGATATGATCAAAATGGCAGCACGTGTTGACGACAACATCAATGTTTTCAGGAGCAAGGCCGACAGTGCCCAGCTGGGCCTCGACGGTCCATTCCGGACGATGCTCGGTCCAGATCGAGTTACGGTCGAGCGCTGAGTCCGTGTCGGCACGCCCGCGCGAACATCCCGTGTCGACCACAACGTTGACCCCACCACCTTCGATCAGCCACATTGTGAGCGGTGAGCGCAGGCCGGCCATGACCGTCCCGTTCACACTGAGGTCATCAGCCCAACCACTCGGCCGACGATTGACGTCACGTTCGAGATCTACCCCGAAGAGTGCATAGGGAGCCGGCGTTGGACCAGCTTCATCGCCAACCGGGAGAAAATGCACTCTCAGACTCATCTCTCTCCGTTCTTCGGCTTGGAGACGACATGACCGAGGACGCCAAAACTCGAACGAAACCAACACAGCCAGCCGGTCCGCTTGTCGACCTCCAAAGAGGATGTCCGGTCAGCCTTCTGGTCGTCCCAGACTTAGCGTCGTCCCCTTCTGCGCTATTTGACTCGGCGGCCAGCATACTTGCCTCGGGGGCCAAAGACAACCTAAATTTCTCTGAAGTGGCACACCCGATAAAGAGGCTCGCAGGCAGGCTTCCATCCCCGCTCGCGCGTTCCCCGACGCCTGATGCCTCAATGGTCCACCGATTCGCTCATCAGATCTGGCGGGTAGCCCCATGACCTCAACCCGGGAAAGACTGCTAGATGGCAAGCGCGCGGTGATCTCCGGCGGTGCCAGCGGCATCGGTCGCGACACGGCACGAGTATTCGCGAGAGAAGGCGCCAGGGTCGCCCTGCTCGACATCGACGCCTCAGGTGTTGAAGCAATTGCCGCAGAGGTCGCCGACGCTGGCGTAGCAGCTCTTGCGCTTGTATGCGACGTCACTGACGAGGAAGACGTGGAACATGCCGTAGCGGCTGCAGTCACGGAGTGGGGCGGTCTCGACATCATCGTTGGGAACGCCGGCATCCAGATGACAAACGAAGACGACCGAGTTGACCGATTGCCTCTACGGGTTTTCACGCGAACTGTCGAGGTCAACCTCACGGGAATGTTTCTTGTCTGCAAATACGGGATCCGGGCGCTTCTCGAGTGTGAAGGTGGCGCGGTCGTATGCACATGCTCACCCACCGGTCAGTACGGCGGATCACCCGGACTCGACGCGTATTCCGCGAGTAAGGCCGGAGTTCACGGCATCGTGCCGGGGTACATACTCACGCCCTTGAGCGAGTACATGAGTCCAGCGGAACGTGACGATGTCGTCCGGACAATCCCCATGGGCCGGGCCGGAATGCCTCAGGAGGTGGCCGAGGTCATCGCCTTCCTTGCCTCCGATCGAAGCTCCTACGTCACCGGCGCGCTCTGGGCGGTCGACGGCGGAATGACCGCCATCTGAGCTTGCTAGACAGGCGCCTTCGGGAAGGGGCGGCCGTGCACTCAAGTTCTGGGATGGCCAACCTTTGACGGCAACCGATGTGGCCTACAGCCTTAACCGAAACCTCAACCCGAAGTTGGGAACGCCGCCCATTCCTCTCGGCGCGGTTGTGAGGACGTTGTCCCCGCTCCAATAGCGTCCTCTCCCGTCGAGCTCAGCGACAGTCGTCTCCGTACGCTCTCGCCCTCATAGAGTCCCGCAACGGTCGACACAGGGACAATCCGCCCACCGATCGCTCGCCGCGCTACGACGTGAGACGAGTACGGCCGTCTCTGCAGGTCGCCGTCAAGCAGAAATGGCCGGAGATCGCCGCCGAGCTGCTTCGGAACGCCGCCGAGCACTGCAGGACCAACCGGCGCTGCCCCGCCTCCGGATCTCGCTCACGGGTGCGACGGCGCGTCCAGTCATCCGACAGGCACCCAAAGCTCCCAGGCCGCCACGGCCTCGGTGACCGTCTGCATCGTCCCGAACTGCGGCGGCTGGATCCTCGCCCGGAACAGGTGCCTCGCCAGTTACACCTTTCTGAAACGCACCGGCTACGACCGACCCGCCGACCTCGTCGAGCGGAACAACGCCCGGAAGGCCCTCGGTCCGCCGAAGCCTCCGCCCGACCGAGGCGACGAGTCTGGCCGCCTCCGCTTGCATCATCTGCCCCAAGGAACCTTGCGACTGCCCCGGGTACCTGAGTACCTGAGAGGTACCTGAGAGGTACCTGAGAGGTCTCTGCAAGCTCCGCGCCGACCTGGACTGGTACCGCTTCGGGCGGCGCGCTGCCCAGGCAGCGGCGGGAGTTCCAGCGCCGCTTCGCTCGTCCCCGACCCGTGCTGACGCCGGAGGACGTGACGCCGCTCCGCCTAGTCTCCGATGTCATGGTTGTACCGTCGACGACCTGGCTCTAGCGCCTCTTCACGATCCGGCTCGAAGACTCACCCGAGGGAGTCGAGCTCGACGTCGAGGAGACGGCACGTTCGCTAGGCCCAGGCGATCGACTGGGCCAGAACTCGCCCTTCGCCAGGACGATCAGGCGCTGCATCGACTTCGACATGGCACAGTGCGGTGGCCCGGGATTGCTCGCGGCGCGGGTCCGCCTCCCCCCTCTCCCCCGACGCCACCTCCGGCGGCTGCCGGAATCCCTGCACAGAAGGTACGGGGGCGACTGGGCCTCCCAGGTAGGCTTTGTGCTCAGTGATCACCGCAAAGGGTTACCTGGAGACGGCACGCGAGCGCGTCCTGATCTATGACGGCGCGACAGGGACCAATCTGCAGCTTCGCGAGCTGAGCGCGCGCGACTTCGGCGGCGAGACCCTCGAGGGATGCAACGAGATGCTGTGCCTCACGCGGCCCGACGTTGTCCGGGAGCTTCACCGGTCGTTCCTCGACGTCGGGGTCGACGTCGTCGAGACCAACTCGTTCGGGACCCTGCCACTGGTACTTGCCGAGTACAAGATTGCTGATCGCGCCGAGGAGCTCGCCCGTGCGGCGGCGAGCCTGGCCAAGGAAGTCGCGAGTGGCTACTCGACCGCTGACAAACAACGCTTCGTCGCAGGCAGCATGGGACCGGGGACCAAGCTCCCCACTCTCGGACAGGTCAGCTTCACCGACCTGCGGGACGGCTATGAGGTGCTCGCCCGCGGCCTTCTCGAAGGCGGCGCCGATCTGCTCTTGATCGAGACCTGTTACGACCTTCTCCAGGCCAAAGCCGCCATCCAGGCCGCCCGCCGCGCGATGCGCCACACCGGACGCGAAGTGCCTATCCAGGTGCAGGTGACGATCGAGCTCACGGGCCGCATGCTGCTCGGTAGCGAGATCGGTGCCGCGCTTTGCACCTTGGACGCGATGAAGCCCGACGTCATCGGTATGAACTGCGCTACCGGCCCCGTCGAGATGTACGAAGCACTCCGCTTTCTTTCCGAACAGGCGCGCACGCAGATATCGGCCTTGCCCAACGCCGGGCTGCCCTCGGTTCTCAATGGAAAGATGCACTACGACCTGACGCCCGATGCCCTCGCCGAGCACCTGTCGGTGTTCGTCCGCGAGCTCGGGGTCTCAATCATCGGCGGGTGCTGCGGAACCACTCCGGAACACCTCGCGAAGGTCGTCGAGGCCTGTGCGGGTCTCGAAGTCGCACCTCGCTCGCCCGCCTACGAGCCGTCTGCCGCTTCGCTGTACGTCTCGGTGCCGTTCGAGCAAGAGCTCTCGTTCCTCGTCATAGGCGAGCGAACGAACGCGAACGGCTCGAAGCGCTTCCGCGAAGCGATGCTCGCAGGCGACTGGGAGACGACCGTGACGATGGCCCGCGACCAGGCGCGCGAGGGTGCACATCTGCTCGATGTATGCGTCGACTACACCGGTGCGGACGGGGTCGGCGACATGACAGAGGTGGCGCAACGCTTCGCGACCCAGTCCTCCATCCCGCTCGTGATCGACACCACCGAGGCCCCGGTGGCCGAGGCAGCCCTGCAGTGGATCGGCGGCCGACCGGTGCTCAACTCGGTGAACCTCGAGGACGGGGATGCGCCCGGCACCCGGCTCGACCGCTTCCTCAGCTTGGCGCGCGACTACGGCGCGGCTGTCATATGTACCTGCATCGACACCGACGGCCAGGCGCGAACAGCCGATTGGAAGCTACGCGCCGCTAAGTCGATCCACGACCTCGCCGTCGGGCGTTATGGCCTCGAGCCATCGGACCTGCTGTTCGACCCCCTTGCCCTGCCGCTGTCCACGGGCATGGAGGAGAGCCGGCGCGACGGCATAGAGACGATCGAGGCGATCTCGAGGATCAAGTCTGAACTGCCGGGCGTCCATACGGTGCTCGGCCTGTCGAACGTCTCGTTCGGGCTGGCGCCGGCTGCGCGCCAGCTGCTCAACTCGGTGTTCCTGCACGAATGTGTCCAGGCCGGCCTGGACGCCGCCATCGTGCACGCGGGCAAGATCCAGCCCTTGCACAAGATCGCGGAATCCGATCGCGAGATCTGCCTGGACCTCATCTATGACCGGCGTCGCGAGGGCTATGACCCGCTCTCCGCGCTCATCGCCGCCTTCGAGGGCGAGAGCGCGGCAATGCACTCCGCGATCGAGGACCGCTCCGGCTGGTCGGTCGAACGCCGCCTTGAGCAACGCATCGTCGACGGTGACCGCAACGGCCTCGAGGCCGAGCTCGACGAGGCCCTCGTGACAGGGCACCCGGCCCTCGACATCGTTAACGACATGCTGCTCGCGGGAATGCGCACCGTCGGCGAGCTTTTCGGCTCTGGCCAGATGCAGCTCCCCTTCGTGCTCAGCTCGGCCGAGACCATGAAGGCGGCCGTCGCCCACCTCGAGCCGCACATGGAGCGCACCGAGTCGGGAGGCCGGGGCCGAATGGTCATTGGGACCGTCAAGGGTGACGTGCACGACATCGGCAAGAACCTGGTCGACATCATCCTCACCAACAACGGCTACGAGGTCCACAACCTCGGCATCAAAGTGCCCATGTCCGAGCTACTTGCAAAGGCAGAGGAGGTCAAGGCCGACGCGATCGGCATGAGTGGCCTGCTCGTAAAGTCGACGCTGATCATGCGGGACAACCTCGAGGAGCTGAACCGGCTCGGCAAATCGGACTACCCGGTCATCCTCGGCGGTGCCGCCCTCACGCGCACGTATGTCGAAAAGGACCTGCGAGGCATCTACAAGGGCCGCGTCTTTTACGGGAAGGACGCCTTCGAGGGCCTGCACCTGCTCGACCGGCTGATGGAGATCAAGCGGAGCGGGGTAGACGACCCGAGCTTCGGCACCGAGCTCTCCGGTCGCAAGCTCCCGCCGAGACGAAGCGAGCAGATGGCCGAGATAGATCCGCGGACACTCCCCAACCGCTCGCCAGAGGTCGGCACGGACAACGAGCTGTTCAAGCCACCGTTCCTTGGGACCAGGATCGCCAAGGGCATTCCCCTCGACGACATCGCCTCGTATTTGAACGAGACGGCACTGTTCCGCAATCAGTGGGGCTACCGGCCCGAGGCTGGCGAGGCCGACGCGGATTTCAAAGAGCGGATCCGCGCCGAGCTAAGGGGGCGTCTCGACGAGGCCAAGGCCGATGGCCTGCTGGTCCCCCAAGTCGTCTGGGGGTACTTCCCGGTGAACGCCGAGGGCAACGACCTCGTCGTCTACACAGACGACACCCGCAGCAGCGAGCGCATGAGGTTCAGCTTCCCGCGCCAACGCAAGGAGCCGTACCTGTGCATCGCAGATTTCTTCAGGCCGGCTGACACCATAGCGCGCGATTACGCCGCATTCCAGATCGTGACGGTCGGCTCTGGGGCCTCCGAACGGACCGCCGAGCTGTTCGGCGCCGACCGCTACCGCGACTACATCGTCACCCACGGGCTTTCGGTCGAGATGACCGAAGCCCTCGCCGAGCTATGGCACCGCCGCATTCGGGAGGAATGGGGCTTCGCCGGCGAGGACGGCGCGACTCTGACAGGCCTGTTCCGTCAGCAGCACCGTGGTGGCCGCTACTCCTTCGGCTACCCGGCCTGCCCCGATCTCGAGGACAACGCGAAAGTCGTCGAGCTCCTCGCGGCCGAACGCATCGGGATCTCGGTCAGCGAGGGGTTTCAGCTCTATCCGGAGCAAACCACCCTCGCGATCGTCTGCCATCACCCGCTGGCCAAGTACTTCGTCGTCTAGAGACCGGCTACGCGCCACAAAGCGCGGAGACGAGTCCCTGGTGAGCTAGCCTTTCCATCAGGCACTTATAGTTGTCTTCCGCAGCTGTAATGGCGGCTGCCTGCCGCCTTTGCTCGCGGGCGACCCAAACGGGTTAGGGGATGAAGATGATCAAGCTTGCGAGGAGCTTCACGCTGAGCCGTAGCGTGGCGGGGGCTGCCCTGCTCGTGACCGTGGCCGTCTTGGCAGCCGGCTGCGGCAGCTCGAGCTCGGGCAACAACAGCACGACCACCTCCGCGCCAGCGGCGTCTTCGACGACCACGACGACGGCTGCCACGAGCTCAACCACGACGACGTCCACGAGCTCGACCACGACGACTACATCGGCCAGTTCGCTGGCGTCGGGTCTGCTCGGCAAGTTCCAATCCGGTGAGCACGCGACGTTCTTGGCGACCTACAAGATCACCTCGAGCTCCAGCAAGGAGCTGACCACGCTCACGATCGCGCAGCGCTCGCCGGACCAGCTCTTCGAGGGGATCACCACCTCGGGCACCTTCGAGTTCATCACGCTCGGAACAAAGAGCTACGAATGCTCCAAGTCCGCCGCGAGCTCGACGTGTTTTAGTGCGGGAGCGAGCACTCCGCAAGCAGAGCTGTTCGCGCTCTATGAGCCGAAGGAGTACCTCCCGTACTTCCAGGCCGCTGTCAGCGCGGAGGGTGCACACACAAGCTACTCGTCGATGTCGGTGAACGGCTACTCACTCTCGTGCCTCTCGGTGACAGGCGCTCCCAACGAGACTGGGACCGGGAAGTTCTGCGTGACCGCTCAAGGTGTCCTCGGCTATGTCGCCTGGACCGGTGCCAAAGCCTCAGAGGGCGGAAGCTTCGA
>JBEKMZ010000111.1:0-10412 GCA_049523315.1 Acidimicrobiales bacterium
GAGCGAGCGATCACCCCGAGGGCTTGTCGTTGCTCGTCGGACATAGCGAGTGGTTCGGCGGTGATCGTCGGCATACTCGCATTCTAGCCACCATAGTTATTTCAGCGACGAACCACTAGGCGGCTCACCGACTGTCAGTCTTGCCATATCGACGCGAAGCGGCCCGCCACCCTGGGGTACGGAGGCAGCGGGCCGATTCGCGTGGGAGACACGTGGCAAGAGGTCCTCGCCGATCAGCCAATGCCTGGACCTGCTGGTGCACAGCGAGCCCAGGCACCGGTCGATGACCAACACCATAAGCCTGCTGCCTCAATATCTCGTGAGAAACCGGTGAATCCGGCCTGAAGATCGGGTGAACACTCAGGGTCGGGCGCGAAGCGGCCCCACCGACCCGAAGGCCAGTGGGGCCGTCCCCTCTTGCCGGTGAGGCTACTCGCCTGACGGAGGAAACACCTCGTCGAACTTCTTCACCAGCTCCTCGAGGAGGACGGCCATTAGAAACGAAACCTGGGGTTTTATGACTGCTCCCATTTGGAGCTGGCTTGCAATTCGATCAGCCTTCTTGCGTCGTCGCCCGCTTCCTCATCACATGCGCGGCAACGCTCTTCCTCTGTGAGCGTGAGCCAGTCCCTCAATGGCTTCGATGGCTGAGGATCGACCGCCTCGCGGCAGACTGAGCGCTTCCTACATCTCATCGATGTCGCCTCCGAGCACAACGAGGTGATACTGGTCAACCCATGCGGCTGGCTGTCCCCTTATGTTCGGCACAAGCCGTGTCTCTGCGTGAATCGCGTAGAGCTGCATTTCCGGGCCTCCTATCGTGTGGCGCCGGTCACAAGACTTAACGGCTACCCGTGACCCAGCCTCACGATGTTCACGCACTGGTCGTGGAGTGCCAATAGGCCGTCCTCGAGGTACGGCGGATGCTCCTCCCAGTGCGCCTCCAAGTCCAACGTCTCCGGGCGATAGGGAAGTCCGCAGATCGCTTCGGGCTGCGGATTGCCTTCGGCGTCGAAGGACACGGCGTGCATGCGGTCCGCTTGGTAGTTATGGCCGCCCGGATGCGTCAGGTTCACTGGTCCCACTGCGGTGCATAGTCGGACCATCACGCACCCCCCTCGGGTCGGTCGACATTGCACAGCCGGCGTACGTTCGACACTGCCCGCTCTTACCAGGTTACTCACGCGTGCGGACACACGGGGTCACAACTTTCCCGATCCCGATCCCGATCCGAACGATGGCATCAACCTCGGGGAAACGAGAGCATCGACCACAACACCCCGCAGTTCCAATCTGCCATAAAGACATGCACGGCGTCACTCCGCATCGGCCCGGGGTACTCGTCAGGGTCCTGAATCCGCTCCGCTCCTCCGCCAGTCGCAGAGCCGCCGTCGGTCCGCCGACGTGAACCCCCACTCCACCCGGTGTCCTCCGCTGGGGTTGCCAGGAATCTTGGGGCAAGCGTGCGGATCGACATGCCCGACACCGCTTCGATGGCTGCGAACGTCACACACAAAAGAGCGCTGCCCCCGGGTTCAGAAGTTGCAGAAGCAGCCATCTCCGTTGTCGCTCGCAGCCAGAGAGGCTTCGAGAGCGATCAAGTCTCTTGCCTTTCTTGGCTGATTCTCCAACACCCGGGCGAGAACCTCGCGGAAGATCGTGTTCGCACTGGCAGTCGCGACGCGGAAGCGCTCTTCCACCAGGTTGACGTCGGCGGGCTTGCAACGAGCAAAGCCCGCGTCTTTCCACTTAATACTGGGGTCCTCTTCACAGCCTTTAGAAAAGAGTTGGCACCAATCCCCGTATGGCTGCCGGCTGAAGAGGGGACGTAGTTCACGAAGGTTCGACCATTGAGCGGATGATTCGACCTCAACACGAACGAATCCCACATCGGGCCAGTCGAGCTCGTTCATCACCATTCGGGCGGAACACCTCTCCCTGTCCTCGCCAGTCTACCGCCCGCCCCTGGCCGGGCCCGCTGGCTCGTCCACGCGAAGCTCTTTGCGCTCGAGCCGCCGGCAAGGTAGTGCGTGGTTTCGGTTCTGCGGGCGGGCGCGCCACCGCCCGAAGGGGAACTCGAAGTAGGCGGATACCTTCACCTTTGTCGGGGAAATCAGAGGCTTACAGACGATCTGCGATCTGGACTTTCGCCGCGATACCCGGCCTTGAGGGAAGATCAGGCCACGCCACTGGTGGGTGGGACCTGCGATGCCTCGCCTCGACGAGGGCAGCGCGAAATGTCGGAGCAAACCGGCTGCCTTCCCCTTCAGCAGTGTTCGCAAAGCGTTGGAACTCGAACAGCAATGCGTCGATCATGCGCTCGAGCGCCCATGAGTGGGGGCGCACAGCCTGCACTCGTTCAAGCGACATGTGAACAAGGTACTTGTCAGCAATGTCCAAATAGCCGTCCAGCACTGCTGCCTCTTTCCACTCGCGTACGAAGTCGTGAGGCTCGATATCCGCCGGGTGCCGCTTCCTCCCAGTTGTGCTTGGCCGACCGGCTAAGAACTCGATGAGAAGCCGCACATGCAGAAGCGTTGCCTCGAGGCACGCGTTCTTAAGGTCCGCGGGACCCTCGTTGTCGAACTTGAGAGTCCAGGCGTACAGCGCCGCCGTCATCCTCATCTCGTACGCGAGGTGCCCAGCAGCGGCTTCGAGTTGTGACTGGCTGAGCCTCATGTCTCCCAGTGTTCCAGACCTGTCACTCCGAGCACCCGCATGTGTTGACCGAGAGGCGCCCACGTTCGCCCACGTGGCGGCGCCGGGACCGGGTGGTAGGTCAGGTGGCGGTCAGCAAAGAGGAGCGTAAGTAATCCGCTGCCTGATCGAGGCACGAAGCGCCACCCGCGCCGTCTGTGGTCACGGTCCGGTACGGGCCGAGAATCTCGGGGGGGCCGTGCTCGGAGTGGGCGGATGCTTTCATCCCGTTCGGTTTGGGAATACGAAACCCGACGCGAAACACTCGCCAAGGTCATCTACAACTGGTTCGACATCGGGGGACCCCGGCCAGCCTTGCTAGCCACATTTCATCGGCCCTCGACGCGCTAGCCGTCAAGGTGGTTGCATTGGTGGGAGTTCGCATTATCACCGATGAAGGAAGTGACCCGATGAAGTCTGCGAGAACCTTGATCCGAACGGTGTCTGGCCGGGCCCGGCGCGCTCCACGAATCCTTGCGATTACAGCGCTGTTGGCGGCGCCGCTGGTCGCAGTGTTCGCTGCGGCACCGGCGAGTATTGCGGCGCCACGAGGGAGTTCCGCGACCACGATCGCCGAGGCGGCCGACCTCCTCAGCGGGACCGCAAGCCTGAAGGGCGATGGCTATACCTGGCAGCTGTCTGTCGGCGCCACCAGCGAAGGGGCAGGTGTCCCACTAACGTTCGACATCGGCATCGAGCGGTCGGTGGGGACGAGTTTCGAATTACATTCGTGGTCGGTCTCGCCCGCAACATCCGGCACCTTCACTGTCAACTCCGGGGGCGGCGCAACGTTGAAGTCGGGCAGCAGCCTGGAACCGGTGGCGTCGGTGGACGTCACCTTCGTTCCGACGAAGAAGACGACGGACACCGCCTGCTCATATGGGAGTAGTGCCACCGTCTACACGGGCACACTGAGCGGATCAGTGGACCTGGTCACCGGCACGACACCGAAGAACCTCACGCTCTCAAGCAAGAAGGTGTCGTTTAGCACCGGTACCAACATGCTCACCGTCGGCACCTGCATCCCCGATTCCTGTTTCGGGGCCGCCTCCTGGGAAGAGTCTGCAGGTATTGGCACGGTCGGGGCAGCAGGCCTGCAGGAATACGTGTCCGGCAAGTCCGAGAGTCTGACGTCCGTGATCAAGGAGACCAAGTTGTCGTCACCAAAGGGAACACTGCGAACGGATGGAGCCACCGAGCCGGCGCCTGCGCCAAAGTTCAACGCCGCGAGCAACTCCTTGTCGGTGAGCGCGTCGGGGATCGTGACCGGCTCGGGCACCTTGACGGGGACCAAGGGCACTAGCGAGTCGACAACGTGTCAGATCTCGGGCAAGGGCAAGAAGTACACAGAGAGGATTACGTCCTACACCAACGCCAAGCTTTCGGCATGGAGGGCGTTCGTCGCGCACACCGTGCTCACCGGCGTTCTCACTGCGTCCTCGAAGGGAGTCGGCGGGTTCGTCATCTACACCCTCTCCTAGCCGAGGACGCCGGGGCGCCTTCCTTCCCGTGTGCTCCGCGTCCTTCGTCCCGGCCGGCCCTGTCCGGGCCGCCGTGGCGCCCGTCGTGGTTTGGGCTGGTCGGGCTCCCTTCCTCGCTCCCGGTCTTGGTCGTGGCGGTCCGCGCCGCCCGCACCGCACCGACACGACCAGTCATGAGGCTGTCACTCCGAGGACGTCTCCCACTACAGAACGATCCGTCGCGCGCCCAGAGCCTCCGCCAGCCCCGAGCGCCGACTCGGCGTTCGGGGCGGATTTGAGGGAAATGCGGTACGCCTTTACGCGACCTCTGCGACATCGCGCTGAACCGTGACGCTCGCCGCGTGACGGGCAAGGCTAGAGACGAGCGTCGCCATATCGTTGCAGCCCTGCACCCGCCGAAAGCTCCGTGCGGCGTCGAGCATGCCGGCTGTTGCCCAGCGCTTTATCATCTCGGCATCCCGCCATCGCGTGACGTTTCGGGTAGATGTGCGTACGCTCGCCCGGCGAGCCCGAAGCAGAGTTCCTCACCTGCTGGGTGACCCAGGCGCCGGCGGGTGGCGGTGATGTCGGCGAGGTGGATCATGCGGGTGTCCAGAGCGATGAAGAAGAGCACGTAGAGCCGACGGAGCAGCACGGTGTCGACGCTGAAGAAGTCGCAGACCAGCATCGATGATGCCTGGCTCTTGAGGAACTCCGAACCCCTTCGAACAGGGCGAACGTCCTCGGGACCTCGTAGAAATGGTCCCGAATGGGTCGCCAGAAGTCAGCGCCTGTCCCCGAAAGCAGGTTCATCGACGGCTGCGCGCGGCCGAGCTCGCCGAATACATCCGCCACTACAACGAAGCCAGGCCCCATCGCGGCCTCCAGCTCGACCAGCCGCTCCCCCGCCCGGCGAATTCGGGTACCAGCGACGGGAGGGTCATCCGTCACGATGTTCTCGGCGGCATCGTCCACGAGTACGAGCGCGCTGCTTGAGCGCTCTAACATTTCGTTTGTCTTATTCACGACGGAGTGCCCCTAAGGCCGTGCGTCAGCCGCTACTCCGATCGAATATCTTGCTCGCGGCGCAGACCGAATGATACCCCTCCGTTAGAGGTCAGCTGACTGCTAGACGCTACGCGACCTGTTGTCGGCGACGTGCCGCGTCCATATTTGCACCCTTCACGCTCGAAGACACCCTTTGGTCGCCCGACGACAGGGCCGAAAGAACGATTGCGGCACGACCCTCGTCCGGGTCGTGCCGCAATCGGCGTCAGGGTTCGAGCGAGCCATCTAAGTCCGGATGGGTGCTCGGCGCTAGCCCGGGGTCGGGCGGCGTGCCCTCGCCAAGGCCAGCGCCAACGAGGGCCTCCTCCAATAGCCGAGCGTCCTCCGCACTGATCCCTTCGGGGAATGCTTCCTCGTCGTGGATGGCGAGATCGCCGACTTCCAGTATCTCGTCGCTGTAACGGGCTCCGTGAAGCACGAGGCCGATCAGCTTCATTAAGAGGTAGGTGACCAACGCAGACCAGAAGATGACCCACAGGCCCGCTCTGAATTGTTCCCAGAGCTGATGAGCCGAACCGGTATACATAAGGCCGGCTACCGAAAACGGCACGCAGTGAGCTCCGGCGGCGAGGTAGGTCGACTGCGGTGTGTTGACGACCTGTCCCGCCGAATTGAGCGTGCCGCAACCTTGTTGGAGCATGTTCGGATCTCCGAAGATACCGAGCAGAAGGCCACCGGTAAGGCCGGCGATGCCGTGGGTGTAGACCACGCCTAGAGCGTCGTCCACCTTCGAGAACGGCCGCACCTTGGAGAGGTAGTTCCAGGCGAGCCAAACGACCGTCGTGGCGATGAGACCGACGTAGATCGCACCGCGACCGTTGACCCAGCCAGCACAAGGCGTGATGGCAACCAGGCCGCAGATCATGCCGTTCACTCCGCCTAAGAACGTTGGTTTCTTGGCCTTCGAGCCGATCGCATCGAGGGCCATCCACACGAGAACGCTGACCGCCGTGGCGAGATTGGTATTGATGACGGCCGCGGCCATGCTGGCCCCTGCGTAATACGGGTCTCCGCCGTTGAAGCCGTTCCACCCGAGCCACAAAATGCCGGCTCCAACAGCAGCCATAACGAGGTTGTTGGGTATGGCATGTGTTCGATCTCGCAGAAGTCGGGGACCCAAGACCCAAGCGGCTACGAACCCGGACACGCCAGCGGACAGGTGGATGACATAGCCACCTGAGAAGTCGAGAGCGCCTTCTTGCGCGAGGTAGCCGCCACCCCACAACAAGAAGGCGTCCACGCCGTAGACGAAGGTGGACCAGAGCGGCACGAGGATGCACCAGGCGCTGAACTTGATTCGGCCCAACACGCTTCCCAAAAAGAGCAGTGGGGTGATGGCGGCAAAGACAAACTGGAAATAGGCGAGCGAGGACGTAGGGAAGTGGAAAGGTACGGTGGTGTTCGCAGCCGACACCGCTTGGCCTTGCTCACCGACGCTATCGGTTATGCCTCCCGGTTTGCCGACAAAGTTCTCGAAGAAGTGCTTTATCCATCCAACCCCGGAAAGCTGCGTCTGTATGCCATTTCTCACTCCACCTCCAATCGAGGTGGCGCCGAAGCCCATCTTGTACGACCAGAGCACCCAGGCGACCAGGACGAGCGAGAACCCGGCGAACATCATCGCAAGCACGTTCACCGCCCACTTTTTCTGCACGGTCGACGCATAGAGGACTGCCAGGGCAGGCAGGCTCATCAGACCGACAAGGGTGGCGGCAGTGATCTGCCAAGTGTTGTCGGCCGGGTTTAGCCAACTCGGGTACGGAACGGGGACTGTGGCTAACAGCTCGTGCACGGCTCGAGTGCTCCTCTCGTAGGCAATGCGTCCCCCCCACCGCCTTACCGACCCGGGACGTGCTCAAGCACTGGGTGCGGCAATATAACGGCAGGCGGCCCGCCCTGTCGAGACCAGGATGCTGGTCCGGAGTTTCCGCGCTGTCACGCCCCCGTTAACACTGTGTGAACTGGCGGCCCGCCAGGTGCTGGAGCCTTGTTGGTCGTCCCTCGACACTGCTCGTGGCCGCAGAGTCGGACGGCTTAGCTTGGCCAAGGCCTGCCGCTACGATCGGCAAGTTGTCAATCGGCAGCCGGCAACAACTACCAAGGTGAGCTGATGGGGTGCTGCCGAAAGCGGACAAGGAGACAAGTGGCCTCCGGCAAGAAAATGCCGTGAACACCAAGATGACGACGGAAGGTCTCGACGAGCCTGCAAGGCGAGTGGCGGCTCTCCGGGAAGCCAGCGTGGACGTCGACTTGCGCCGTGCCGGGCAGCTGGTTTGTCTCGTCGCCCTTGTCGCCGCCGGCATGCTCCTGTTAGCCACCGGAGTTCAGAAGAACGCCCAGATCACGCGACTGCGCGAGCAAGGTGTGCCGCTCAAGGTGAAGGTGACAGGGTGCATCGGCCTGATGGGCGGGAGTGGGAGCAATGTAGCTGGATACAACTGCAAGGCAACCTTCACGCTCGAAGGGCGACGTCACAACGACGACCTGCCTGGCACGACGCTTTACGCGCCAGGAACGTGGCTTCAGGCCATCGTGGTGCCCGGCGATCCGCGCCTACTCTCCACACCTCGCGGCTTGGCCGCCGAGCATGCCTCTGGGTGTAACGCCTATTGGGCTTGGGCAGGGACCTCTGGGCAGCCGCACTTCCGCTCGACTTGCTCCCTTCTGCGCCGGACCCATCGTCTCTGCTGCTTTCGTGCAGGTCTCGCCCCAGTCTGTAAGCGCGCACCAAGAGCCAGGCGCTGACCATGATGAAGGGCACGCCAAAGCCCCAATAGTGCAGGTTGAAGATGGCAAGCCCGTAAAGGGCCGTGGCGATGCCGAGATAGAGACGTTTGCGCCAGATCGCAGTCGCGAGCATCACGAGCGACAAGGCGATAAGCACGATTTCCAGGTCGTGGTAGAGCGACACACTCACGTGCAGGGTGTTGATTTGGCCGTTCTTCAAGCGGGCAGGTGGATCGTTCACGATGAGAGAGCCACTGACAAGGATCGCAATCGCAGCCGCGAAAGGAGCAGCTATAAGCCCGATGAGTCGCTCTTTGTCATTGGCGAACTTGACATTGGTCTCTAGCTCCGCGACGGAGCGCAGTTTGTTCATTGGCCCCGAGGTCGAACTCGCGTCCGCATTAATCGGCTTCAGCAACACATCCCGCATGCGATCACGATGGGACAGCCGCATCACGTCCTGTTCGCGCGGAGGCCGTCCGTCAACAGTTTTCATTCTAGAGTCTGGGGCGTAGCTGGACGACAAAGAGACGAGACACGTAGTCACGGTAAGGACGAAGTGTGAATAGCGCGTTTCGGGAGCGCGAACGCCCGGAGAATTGTTACTGCTGACGCTTGGACGTGAGGTGAGGGCGAAATGACGCGAGCTCGACGCGGCCGGGAAGAGTGTTTGGGGATCGCTCAGTTGCCCGTGCTGCGAGAAGCCGAAGGAGCGCGAGCCACAATGGTCCCTGCAGCGGTAGTGCCCCCGCGTGGGTGCTTGCAGCAGCGGAAATTCTCACCTGTAGGTGCCGAAAACTCATCCGTCCAGTTCACGCGACGAATCGGTACTCGTGAATGAGGCTCCACGGCCTGGCCAATTCGGTGGCCTCAAAGGTCCTCCTCGAGCAGTGGTGAGCCCCAAGCCACGTCCTCGCGCCGGACCCGCGGATAGTACCTACGACTCATCGCCTGAGCAACGCAGGTCGGGCGGCTCCACTCCGGCGTCATCATGTGGGTGTGCGCCCCGGCGTGCGAACCGATGGCGCAGACCCAGCCGTCACCGAGATCGAACCCGCAGATGTCCTCGTGCCAGACGCCGTTCGCGCGGTCCCAGGTAGCGCCAGCCCAACTCGGCGCGTTTGCGCGCCAAGGCTGCGGTACTCCCAGGTCCTCGCTCATGCCGCTACGACCTCCCGGTTCGTCGGGATGAGCTGCTCCATGAGGCAGCTCTCCGGCGTACGGTCGGTGCGCAGGCTCCCCCGCCCGTGGAGACGAAGTGCGCGTACGGTGGGTGCCAGGGCGAGCCAGAGGCTCACCTGGTCTGCTCCGGTTGCAACTGCCGCCACCAGTGCCACCCAATGATGGTTGGGTGAGAGTCGACGGGTCATGTTGCCCTCCTCATCGCCTGGCGTTGGCACCGTGCCTCAAGCCGGTTGCCGGATCGTCATCGGGCCAGGTCCCTCGGGTCACTCTGGATGAGTCATCTATCAGGATACACGGCGCCTGTATAGCTGAGACCTGGTGCCATTTCGTTGACTGGCACGTCATGTTGAGCCCCCCATGAGGGTGCGCCTTCTACCGCAGAATCTGGGCCGTGCCGTTCGAGGATGTCTCTGGACGTTCGTCATCTCTAAACAGTGAATCTGATACGAGGGAGGGTTCTTGGCCAAGAGCCACCTCGAGGACCGTAAGGGCGCCTGCGAGCTCGTGGCAAAACGCCGGACCTGCTCTCAGGTCGCCGTTCTCGATCAGGGCCATCCAACGCTTTAGCGTGTCGGCGAGGCCTCCCACCTCGGAGCGGGTCAGCGGTCGAGACTTCACCATAGTGACAATGATGCTTCCAAGCCCACCACCGAGCGGGGATCCTCGTCGTGCGGCTGCCTGCTAGTCAGTTCTCGTTTGCGCAACGCGCACCACGCTCGCGTTGAGGCGTCTACATCGAGACCTGTCACACCTCTGAGGCATGCTTTGCCCTCGTTTGAACAGAGAGGACCCCTGCGATGGGACGTAGTATGAGTGACCTGCCTAGCCGAATCCACGCCGAACAGGGCTCCGCCGTGGCCGTTGCGAACGCGAACCGAGGTTCTGCAGTCGCGAACGCGTCGGCTGGCAAGTTCGCCACTGCTGCTAGCAGCGAAGTCAGATCCTCGGATACGCCGTCGTGGTCGCGAAGTGACCTACTGCAGGCTGCGGCTGTTGTGGTCGGCGTCATGACACTGATTGTCATGACGACTTCCATACTCGGAGCAACTCCCATTGCGCGCCTGGTCGCAAATTTGATCGAGATAGTCATGGTCGTGATCCTGGTAGTCACCGTTCTGGTGTGGCTCGCGACACGCCCCCAACCCCGGCGAGTCGGAGGAATAGTCAAAAGTTGTGGATCGGCCCGACCCGCTGATCACGCGGCGACTTCCTCTTGCTTCGCAACTGTCTCGACCAACACCCCCTTTCGGAATGTCGCACCTGCACGCACGAGAG
>JBEKMZ010000112.1:0-10198 GCA_049523315.1 Acidimicrobiales bacterium
GGACCGCCCGATAGCCCCGACATGCCAGGCACCACCGTTCGATGGGGTCGTCGGCGAACGCCCGCGAGAGCAATCGGGCAATGGCGGGTACTTCGCTCGCGATGGCCTGGCGGACTGTGGGCCTTGCTCGAGGAACTTCTCCATCGTCTGGTGGAAGCGCTCGATTTTCCGCAGGTCTGCGGCTGGTAAGGCCGCGAGCGCTTGAAGACGACGCCGAGGCACTGGATCAGACAGGCACCCCTCACGAAGGGTGCCTGGGGCGCCCTCAGAAATCTGCCCCTTCCGCCGGCATATTCGTAGCCGACCTCCCATGTAAGTGGAGTCTCTCCAGCTCCGTTTCGAAGTAGTCACGCAGTTGCTCCAAGCGCGCCAGTGCGGCTATCGCCTCGTCACGAGAGCCAAGCTTGTGCGGTCCCGGAGCAGACGCCGCGGTAACGGGCATTGGTGTAAGCGTGGCCCGGTTTCCGACAGAGACCTGGTTGGCTGAACTTGCCAGCTCTGTCTCCTCCCATTGGCGGTGCTTCAACGTCCCATATAGAACGGGCATCACGGCGACCAGTATCATCACGACAAACAGCGGAATGCTCACGTAGACAGCTGCCATAGCCAGGGCGGACCGCTGCGCCCTTCACCCCCTCGCCATCGAGCGCGAACCACTGGCGCGCTCCTGCCAATTCATGGTATAGAAGGGCAGGAGGGGGGTCTATGTCCAGAGTGTTGAACTTTCTCAACGCCTGAGATCCCGAGACCTTGCCGAGTTCGTTTGTGACGTCTTCAAGGATTCGTAGTGCTCTGGCGATCGCCTTTGGCCTCGGAATCTTGATCGCTGCGCTTGCCACGCCTTCCGCGGTCGAAGACCACCGAGCAGCGGCGCTGCGCGCAATTCTCGAGACCTCGATAGCCCTCATCGGGAGCCTCGTCGCCATCCTCGCCCTCGGCCGCTTCCGGCGATCAGGCAGCGTTGGAGAACTCGCCATCTTGTGCGGCGTCGCGTTGCTCGCCTGGGTTCACACTTTGTTCGGCACAGTGCCCGACCTGATTTCGCCCTACTCGGTCGGCAACGGAGTAAGCGAGCGTGTCGAGTTGTGGGGGACGGTAGTCGTGAGAACTGTTGCAGCTAGTTTCCTGGTGATTGCCGCTGAGGCCCGCTCGCCGTTCGGCGACGATTCGTCAATACGGCGACCTGGCCATCCCGAGCGCGCCATTCTGCTCATACTTGGCGCCGCGGCCGCAGCGGTGGTGCTCCTCGTCTGGTTGGCACCAATCGACAAAGCCGGTCTGCTCTCGCACGTCTCTTGGCCCCGGTCCCTTGCGTCTGTCCTGTTGCTTGTTGACGCACCTATGTTCTTCGCCGCTTCTTTCCGGCTCTCGAGACGAGCCTCGGCCCAATCGGATCCTTTCCTTGGCTGGATCGGCACCGGGTGCGTGCTCGCCGGATTCGCCATGATTTGTTACGCACTGCTGCCCGCGGGGAACCCGGATTGGCTGCGGGCCGGCGACATCCTCAGAGCCGCTGCGGTCGTCACCTGGGCGGTAGGTGCGGTCCGCGAGATTCTCTCCTACTGGTCCAGCCTCGGCGAGGCAGTGCGGAAGCAAGCTCGCTTGGATGTCGCCGTTGATCTGCACGATGGTCTCGCGCAGGAGCTGGCGTTGCTGGCCACCTACACATACGAGCCACCCGACGTTCGGGCACGCCCCGAATGGCACGAGCAGTTGCAGGCAACGGCCACGCGAGCCCTGGCAGAAGCTCGGCGCGCCATCGTTGCTTTGACGACCGACCGCCCAATGTCGTTCCAGACCGATCTCGAACGAACTGTCGAGTCGATCTCGGGCAACGACGTCGAGGTGCGGGTGGAAGTCGATCCGGGTGTCGGGGTCATGACCAGGTATGCAATGGAACGAGAATCAATTGTGAGGATCGTCCGAGAGGCGGTCACGAACGCCGTTAGGCACGGGGGCGCGAGGCGCATCGACATCGTTTTCGAAGCTGATGAGTCACGAGTGCTACGCGTCGTTGACGACGGAGTGGGCTTCGACCCTGCCGGCACATCCACGTTCGGGCGATTCGGCCTTGCCAGCATGCGCGAAACCGCAGGAACAATAGGGGCGTCGGTCGCAGTTCGCTCGGCACCCGGACACGGAACCACAGTCGAGGTCCTGTGGCCGTAGGGTTCCCGCCTCGCGTGCTCATCGCCGACGACCATGCTCCGACACGGGCGGTAGTCCGCCGGGCGGTTGAGGAGGACGGCTTCCTCGTGTGCGCCGAGGCACCCGATGCCAACGAGGCTATCCGTGCGGCGCGCGAGACCGAGCCCGACGTCGCTCTCCTCGATATCCGCATGCCTGGAAGTGGTATCCGCGCGGCACGGATCATCTCAAGCGACCGGCCAGAGGTCTCGATCGTGATGCTGACTGTTTCGGCTGAAGACGCCGATCTCTACTCGGCGTTCTCGGCAGGGGCCACCGGCTACATGCTCAAAGGGCAGGATCCGGCCAAGGTCCCTAAAGTCCTTCGCATGGTTCTCTCGGGCGAAGCCGCCGTCCCCGGTGCGCTCGTCAAGCGGTTCATTCGAGAGCACGAAGCTCGAGATGGGCGACATCGTATCCGTGGGAGCCTGCCCAGCGGAACACGCCTCACGGACAGGGAGTGGGAGGTTCTTGAGGCCTTGAACGACGGACTCGGGACCGCCGAGATCAGCCGGCGGCTCTTCGTGGCCGATGTCACAGTTCGGTCTCACGTCGCCGCCATCGTCCGCAAGCTCCAGGTCAACGATCGTGCTGGGGTGTTGCGGCTGCTTAGGGACTAGGCGGCGGTCGCTCGGCGCAAGCTCAGTCACGGTAGTTTCAACTCGGGATATCCGCATCACCGAGTCGCGTTGGTCAACCGATGGTGCCGTTCCGGCGCGCGACGGACCTGACAGCAAGGGCTCTCCCGGCCTTTGACCAGCACCACTGGTGATTCAGCACGCGGTCCGCTCACTCCGCTCGGAGTCGGAGGGCGAACTCGTAGGAATCGAATACGGGTTGTTGCGAATTGGCCTGCTCGTGCGTGTTCCTTATTGTGAGGTACGCGAGAAGGAGTCCAAGTTGGGCGGCTCGACACGGGACGAGGAGTACGAGCACTTCTTCCGAGAGGCGCGGCCCCGCCTGGTCGGGCAGGCCTACCTGCTTTGTGGCAGCCTCCAAGAGGCGCAGGATCTCGCCCAGGAAGTGCTGCTTCGCGCCTGGCAGAACTGGTCCCGTGTCCGCGATCTGGACGACGCGCAGGCCTGGGCCCGCCACGTCCTGCATAACCTCGCCATCAGCAACTGGCGACGTCAGCGCTTGCGACTCAGGCGCCACGGACTTGCCCTTCCTTCAAGCTCACCTGACCCCGGAGTCGGCCATCTCGACGTGGCCTCGGCCATCAGCGCCCTACCCGTTAACCAGCGGCGCGCCCTTGTTCTCCAGGCTGTGGTCGGCATGAGCACGACTGACATCGCCGCCGAGCTGGGTGCCTCCGAGGGAACCGTCCGGGTCTGGCTGGTGCGGGCCCGCGCCGGTGTCGCCGAACAGCTCGGTAGGGACCGCGTACCTCTCCCTGCGAAAGGTGACTCGAGTGGAACCTCCCGATAGCGACCCCGACCGTCTCAAAAACGAGATCGACGGCCTCGCCAGGCAAGCTGCGTCGTTCGCGGCCGAGCACCCGTGGGACCTCGGCCCGGAGGACATCGCCCGCGCCCGCCACCGGAGATCGGCGGTTCAGGTGCGGGGACGCATAGTCACACTCGCCGTAGCCGCCTTGATCATCGCTGTGTTCATCGCGCCCCTTCCACAGCTGCACCTGTTCGGTGGCAATAAGCCCAACTCCACCCGGCCAGGATCGCACCCCAACACTTCCACGACCCTCCGCTCAGCCACTAACACGACCCGACCGACGACGACAACCGTGGCTAGCGCTGCGGGACCAGGCCTCTCGTGCGGGAAGCTCGATCTTTGGACTACCGGGGTGGGCCGCCGGGTCCAAATCGTCACCACCTTGGGACGAGTGACCGTCAGCCTCACCGGAACGACCGTCGAAGTCCCCGGTGGCGACACGGCGCTCCTCCACACCGTGCTAAGCGTGACCGTGGACGGACATCGTTTCTCGCGTCTAGTCGCGCCACCCGCACAGGCCGAGGGCAGGGTGATCCCCTGGGACATCGCGCCGCCGCCTGCGGACGCGGCGACCACTCCGCAGGCACCGAACTCGGACGCCTTGTGCCTGGCCCGCTTCCCGGGCGAAACGATGCCAACCGTGCTGATCGGGCTCTTCACGGGCGGGGCGCACTGTTGCACCGTTGTGCGGGCGATGACCCTGTCATCGGCGGGGCCGGGGCCATCTATAGACGACGACCTCGGAAATGCCGGCACCTCGCTCAGGCGCGAGGGCGACTACGCGCTGATCGTCACGGCCGACAACAACTTCGCCTATGCCTTCACCGATTACGCCGACTCGGGGATGCCGATACGGGTGCTCCAGTTCCTCCGGGGAGGCTTCGCCGACGTCACGATGCACCATCTCGCTCTCGTCGCCGGCGACGCCTCGATTTGGTGGAACGGCTTCAATCGCGACCGGGCCAACGGGCTCGGCCTGTTGGCAGCCTGGGTCGCCGATGAGTGCGTCCTCGGCCACAGCCACAGCGCCTGGGCCACGGTCGATCACCTCGAAGCTGACGGGAGGCTCGTGGCCCCCGCCGGTTGGCCCGAGGAAGCCGCGTTTGTGAAAAAACTCAAGAGCTTCTTGATGAAGCACCAGTACTGCTCCTGAGGAGGGCGGCTCAGACGGGAAAGCGCGGCTGGGTCCAAGACGATAGCCGGTTGTGTACCTCCGAGAGCCACTACCACTTCGACCGTCGTCATGCTGCGGTTGCAGCCTCCTGCCGGCCGGCGAGGCGACGACGGCTACGGGCACGGTGGTCGATCAGCGCCGATTCGGGGCGGGTCCGCAATGCTCTCAGCACTCAACCGGCTGAAGATTCTGGCGCGTCGACACCTGGGACGCACCCGCTAGCTCGTCCTGCAGCCCACGGTGGCATGCCGCGTGCCTTCGGCCTTACGGGCGGGGAGGACAGCGATGACAGCGTGTAGCAACGAACAGGTCGCGTCATAAAGCGGGGCCACGTTCCGTCCGTGTTCTGTGACAAGGACCACCGCGCTACACGCCCAACCGTCTGCTTCGAACAATGCCGCTGATCCCTTTGTCGGACGGAAGACGATTCGGTACAAGAGCGCGTCCTCCATGCAAGTCGCCGGGGGTCCAAGAGGCAGGGCATTCAAGGTTGCTCTGAGCTTCCTGGCTTGTGCGGTGCTCAGTCGGACCGTGGTAGGACCTGACGACCCGAAGAGAGAGACCTTCGTGAAACCGGTCACCTCGACGATGCCTCCGGGCGGAGCCAGCTCTCCGGTTGATCGGCTGGGTTCCCAGACCGTCTGTGAGTCGACGCGGATCTCAGTCTCGCTCGCGGTGCCGACCGGTGCGAAGTAGTAGGCAAGCTCGGCGAGGTACTCATGTGGACCGGAGACCGGCAACGAGACTGCGTAACCCTGTGCCCCACCCGTCGGTGCGGCTCCGAAGCTCGTCGAGGTCGTCACCTGTGCGCCCTTCGGGAGATGTGCCTCGACATAACCTTCGGCTGCGCCAGGCAGTTCGTCGACGATGTAGAAGCGGTGGAGGTCGATCAGGCCCACGACCCCCGGCGTCTCGAACACTCGCCCGAGCGACCCGGAGACATCTTTGATTGTCACGCGTGCGTGTGCCGGGACTCTCGCTTCGTCCAATATCCTGAGAGCGAATTCATTCGGTGTCGCCGAGAGGTCAACGGCAGGGAGTGACATAGGAACTGTCGAGGCCTTCACGGATTGCCAGGAACGCCCGCCGTTCGTCGTTCGCAACACCTCAGTCGGGACCTGGTCAGACGGGATCGCCCACGCGTCTTGTGTGCCAATGGCGCTAAAGGCCGCTGGCCCGCCCTCGGCATCATTGAAGACGCTCTCCAGCAGGGCCTTCCAGGTGTGCCCACCGTTAGTCGACCGAAGAACAGGAGCCCGGGATCCATAGTTCCAGGCCACTGTGGAGCTGACGGGGTAAATCGTGTCGGCGTACCCAGACCACGAGAGAGGATATGGGCCGAGCCAGGTCTTCGCGTTGTTTAGCGAGCGCCAAAGTTGCTTTGGCTGCTGTCCCGCGCCCGGTTCTCCGGCACAGACGAGCCAAATCGACCCGGTGGGATCCATGGCGACCGAGCCGGGTCCCCAGCCGGAGCTGACCACGTTGCCCCCGTACATGCCCTTGCATGGATAGCTGGCACGTCGCCAGGTCCTCCCGCCGTTGTTTGTTACGTCAAGACCGTAGGGGCCTGCAAGAACCGCGAGGATCGAGTTCGCGTGGACGATCTCAGTCGGGAACTGGCTGCCGTCCATAGCGCCGGGGGCCAAGGGGAAGCCGGGTATCTGCCCCCCGACGGGGCTGAGGCTGTCGCCACCGACAGGACCCGAGAGCAACACCGAGCGATCGCACTTGCTCGGCCAACCGCCGTCATTGCTCTGATTCGCAGGGAGACATCGTTGCTCGAGGACCCACACCCGCCCCCCGGAGGCCACGACGCCAAGCACGGGTGAGCTCACATTCAAACGACGGAACTCGCGTCCGCCGTCATGGGTGACGAACAGCCCGGGACCATAGGCCCAACCATCCTCCGCCGACATGAAAACAAGACCGTCAGCGCCGAGTCGGTCCGGATTCGGGACTTGGCTTTCGGGCAGAGCCGTCTTGACGTTGTCAGCCGCCTGGTAAGCAACGAAGGCCGGCTGCGCTTGCCAGCGCTCTCCCCCGTCGGCCGTCGCATCGACCCAGGCTTCACACACTGATTTCGTGCATCCTTGAGAGAGGACAAAGCCGTGGGCCGTGTCGACAAACGTCATAGCGACCGGGGCAACTTCTGACAGTACGAACTGAATCCGCGGGACCTTCGGGACGGTCGTGCCCGTCGGAGTCACCTTGGCCGGAGCTACGAGCCTCTTGAACAGGCTCACATGTGGCAAGGGCACGAAGAACACCACAATGATGGCGGCGGCTACGAAGACGACGGTCAGACGATGGGACCACTGCCCTGTCCACCGTCGTGGGCTTGCTTCCAAGCGAGAGGCCGCACCGCCAGACTGGTTGGCCTCGACCAGCGTTGCGAGCCTCGCTGCCACCCGCTGCCGTACTTCTGGACCCGGTGGGGGAATCAGGTCCGTCAGCCAGCTCAGCTCCGATCGAGGGTCGCTCATGATCTTGTACCTCCTGCGACGTCAGTTTCAGCCGCGTCTCCCAAAACGGCCATGAGCTGGGTCCGCGCTCGTGAGTACCGCGAGCGGACGGTGCCAAGGGGGATGTGGAGCAGATCGGCCGTTTCCTCGTAACTGAGGCCCGCGATCCCAAGTAGGAGGACGACCTCCCTCCATTCGGTCTTGAGCGAAGCGAGCGAGGCGCGAAGTCGGAGCCGTTCAGCCACTTGCGCCGCGTCGTCGGGCGCGTGACGGAGTGGCTCTCCGCTGGCTCGTCTCAGCGTCTCCATCTCGCGACGCTCATCTCTCCGATGGTCCCGCATCAGGTTCCGGGCGATCCCAAACAGCCACGCGCGCACCGAACCGCGATCGGGCTCGAACCGCCGCCGGCCGGCGAAAGCCCTGGCGAAGGTCTCGGCGGCGAGATCCTTGGCCATGACCTCCCCAACTCGAAACGCTAGGTACCGATAGACATCGTCGAAGTGGCGCTCGAAGAGTTCCGTGAACGCGGCACCATCATCAGGGAACTCCGTTACTGCCTCTTCGTCCGACCCATCTCCGGTCAGCACCAACTAATACTTACGCGGTAGACGCAAAAAAGTTCCCGGAAGTTCCGTGAGGCCGCGAAAGGGATGAGCCGGCGAGTGCACGGGCGGGAAGAGGAGGGGTCAACTTGTGTACTCCACCGTCCACGTGCGACCGGCGTTGCTCGTGTGCACAAGGCGGTAGACAGTCGATGAGCCACCCCAGTCAATGCCTGTCACCCAGCCAGAACGGGATGTGACGAAGCTGGCCCCAAGGGTTGAGGTGATGTAGCCCACGTTGCCGCGGCGCACCAGCTCCTTGCCACCTCGCTCGGCAATCGCCCAGGGCGCAGTTCCAGCTCCGCAAGCGACGCAGTCGTCGATAAACACGGCTGTGTCGGGGTCGATAGCGCTGAAAGGCCCTGGGTAGCTGCCGGGCGAGTCGACTGAGACGGCGACGCCGGGATGGGGGAAATACTGTTCAGCGAAAATGGGCGTCCAGGCACCACCGTCGCTGTGAAAGGCGATGTGAGGAGATTGGCTCATCTCACCGCCTGGTCCGTCAAGCTCGGCCCAGCCAGCTCTTTGTCCGACGCATTGCACCGTGGCGAGGGGACGGTCTTCTCCTGGCCCGTCGCCTTTCACGACGAGCGACCATGATCTGCCACCGTCGAGGCTGCGGTAGATACGTCCGTCGGCTCCGAGCAAGCCCTCCTCAGTCGTCGAGAAGCACACGCTTTGCGCGTCGGCCGGGGCGGCCAGCAGCCTCCAGCTCTGCCCCCCGTCAAGTGTCTTCAGCACTACCCCGCCCGTCCAAGGAGCCATTGGGCTGCGGTCTCCGGAGACACCTCCGCCCGCGACCGCGTAGCCGACCGTCTGTGACACAAAGTGCACGGAGCGAATCGGCCAAGTGGGCTCGTGAAGCTGTTGCCAGTGCCGACCGCCGTCGGTAGTGACGAGCAAATCCCTCAGGCCGACAGCCCAACCGTGCTCAGCGTCGACGAAGTCGATCTCGCTTAGGTCCGCGCACCGGGCTCGGTATTGAACTGTCCAACGAAGACCCCCGTCACGGGTAGCCAGGATTCCGTTGGACCCGACGGTCCAGCCCGTCGTGACCGAGAGAAACTGCACTCCGAAAAGCTCGCCTGGTGCGAAGATACCTGCCGCCGGGCAGGCGTCAGAGGGCGATGCCGGTCGCAGGCTGTACAGGATCGTCCTGGCCACCATGCCGTTACCGGCCAAGCCGATGGACACGTAGACGGGCTTTGAGCGTCCCGGCACCGTGACCTTGAGGAACAGGATGCTGTAGTCCGGTGTCCTGCTCGGGCACACCTTAAGACCCCCGAGGTTGAGGCAGGAACCCGCTGGCGAGAATGACCCGGTAGGCGAGGATGACCCGGTAGGACCTTGCGCGCCTGCATCCACGCGTACGCCGTTCGACGGCGTAACGGGGAATGCTCCGGAAGGGGCACAGGACATAGCTTGAAATGTCTTGTCGGTATCGAGCGTTACCGACTGCGGGAGTGCGACCTGAACCGGTCCGCATACGTTCCAGGTTGAAGTCCTTGTGACGGCCCAGTCCCCTGGGACAGAGAAACGCAACCCGGCAAAGGTCACCTGGTGCCATGACGCCGGGACCGAGGGTGCGGGTCCTGTCGCGAGAGCGGCGGTCCGGGGCGAGCGGGTCAGGGTGGCTACGACCCTTCGAGCGAGGGGACCCTCGGCCGCCACCTCGACGCCAAGCGAAGGAACCAGGTAGTCCGTTCCTACATACGGCCCATGACCATAGTTGTAGAGCGCGTACACCGCGATGCCATTGATGACGCTCCGCAGTCCGTAGGAACTGGGAGAGCCGTGAAACTCACCGTCCGTCTCCGGCAGGAGCGTGACGGTCGTCCTCCCCTTCGGAGGTTTTTGTGCTGTGCAGAAACCGCCGCTCGGATTGAGGTACACGTCGCCGACCGATGACCCGATGACGCACACGTTGAACAGAACGTCCCAGGTCGCCGGGACGGAAACCTGGGCATCGCCGGAGGCGACCGGCACCCACCCCTTCGGTGTGGCCGAGAGGTCAACCACAGGGAGTTTGGTTGGTGCCGTCACCTTCGCCGGGGTCACAAGGCTGTGGAACAGGCTTACGTGAGGCAAAGGGACAAGGAACACCCCAATGATGGCGGCGGCCACTAAGACGACGGCCAGACGATGGGACCACTGCCCTGTCCACCGTCGCGGGCTTGTTTCGAAGCGAAGGGCCGCACCCCGAGACTGGTCGGCCTCGACCAGCATTGCGAGCCTCGCTTGCACCCTCTGCCGTACTTCTGGACCCGGTGGGGGGATCATGTCCGTCAGCCAGCTCAGCTCCGATCGAGGGTCGCTCATGATCT
>JBEKMZ010000113.1:0-10087 GCA_049523315.1 Acidimicrobiales bacterium
TCGCGGACAGAACGGATGGCGTCACCCGTTGTCGCCGTTCGCGCCCGACTGGCTGTGGATGACAGCCCCTTGTCGTGCGGACGCTCCGTCCGGGCATCCCGAACGGAGCGCACATCATGTCTCGCCGGAAGGTCCCCCCTCGGCTTACCTTGGGGGCGCTCCCGGACTTCGTCGTAGTCACGGCGGACGACGTGCCCGCCGAGTCTCACAGCATAGCACCCGACCGCGGGCCGGCCCAAGGCCGGGAGGCGGTCGCGCCCTAGGCCGTTTGGATCTTTATCTCGATGTCGACCCCCGCCGGGAGGTCGAGGCGCTGCAGCGAGTCCACCGTCTTCGGGGTGTGCTCGACGATGTCGACGAGGCGCTTGTGGATCCGCATCTCGAAGTGCTCGCGGCTGTCCTTGTGCTTGTGCGGCGAGCGGATGACCGTGTAGCGGTGCATCTCAGTCGGCAGCGGGACCGGACCCCGCACCTTTGCCTGGGTGCGGAGCACCGTCTCGACGATCTTTTTCGTCGACTGGTCGATGATCTCGTGGTCGTATGCCTTCAGCCGGATGCGGATCCGCTGACGGGGGACCTCTGCCATTTCGCCTCTCTTACTTGAGAATCTTGGTGACGGCGCCGGCACCAACCGTGCGCCCACCCTCGCGGATCGCGAAGCGGAGCCCCTCGGTCATGGCGATCGGCTTGCCCAGCTCGACCGTCATAACGGTGTTGTCACCGGGCATGACCATCTCAGTGCCCTCGGCGAGCTCGATCGTCCCAGTCACGTCGGTCGTGCGGAAGTAGAACTGCGGGCGATAGTTGCTGAAGAACGGCTTGTGCCTCCCGCCCTCTTCCTTCTTGAGCACGTAGACGTTGGCCTCAAAGGTGGCGTGGGGAGTAATCGAGCCCGGCTTGCAGACGACCTGGCCGCGCTCGACGTCCTCCTTCTTCGTGCCACGAAGCAGCAAGCCGACGTTGTCGCCCGCCTGACCCTGGTCGAGCAGCTTGTGGAACATCTCGACACCGGTGCAGACCGTCTTCTGGGTCGGGCGCAGCCCGACGATCTCGACGTCGTCGCCGACCTTGACGACACCCTGCTCGATGCGGCCGGTCACGACGGTGCCACGACCGGTGATCGTCATAACGTCCTCGACCGACATCAAGAAGGGCTTGTCGACCTCGCGGGCCGGCTCGGGGATGAAGTCGTCGACGGCCTCCATGAGCCTGAGAACACCTTCGGCCGCCTCGACATCGCCGTCGAGGGCCTTGAGGGCGCTGACACGCACGACCGGCGTTTCGTCGCCCGGGAACTCGTAGTCGTTGAGGAGCTCACGCACCTCGAGCTCGACGAGGTCTAACAGCTCTTCGTCGTCGACCATGTCGACCTTGTTGAGGGCGACGACGATCGAGGGCACGTTGACCTGACGAGCAAGCAGCACGTGCTCACGGGTCTGGGGCATGGGGCCGTCGGCGGCTGAGACCACCAAGATGGCGCCGTCGACCTGGGCGGCACCGGTGATCATGTTCTTGATGTAGTCGGCGTGCCCGGGCATGTCGACGTGCGCGTAGTGGCGCTTGTCGGTCTCGTACTCGACGTGGGCGATCGCGATTGTGATACCGCGAGCCTTCTCTTCCGGAGCCTTGTCGATCTGGTCGAACGCCGTGAAAGCGACGTTCGGGTTCTTCTCGTGGAGGACCTTGGTGATCGCCGCGGTGAGGGTCGTCTTACCGTGGTCGATGTGGCCCATCGTTCCGACGTTGACGTGGGGCTTCGTCCGCTCGAACTTCTTCTTGGCCATTGTTGCCGACCGCTCCGTTTGATCTGGGCTGCGCCGCCTCGGCGCCTCCATCTGGTGGACTGCTTCTCGATTCTTTCTTGCACTGCTCCCGTGGGGGCCGCCGGCCCGGGTCCTCCCGGTCCGACAGCTCCAATCAGTGGAGCACCGGGGCGATAAAGCTCGCTTCGGTGTTGACCCCTTGGACGCTCACTCGCCGGTCACGCGGGCAATTATCTCCCGCGAGACCGACTCGGGAACCTCCTGGTAGGAGTCGAACTGCATCGTGTACGTTGCGCGACCCTGGGTGCGGGAACGCAGGTCGGTAGCGTAGCCGAACATATCGGACAGTGGGACCTGGGCTCTCACGACGTGGCTCGCGCCCCGTTGCTCCATGCCCTCGATCCGTCCCCGGCGGGAGGACAGATCGCCGATGACGTCACCGAGATTGTCTTCCGGCGCCACCACCTCGACCTCCATGATCGGCTCCAACAAGACGGGGTGCGCGGCGCGCACCGCCTTCTTGAAGGCCATCGAGCCCGCGATCTTGAAGGCCATCTCCGAGGAGTCGACGTCGTGGTAGGAGCCGTAGACCAAAGTGACACGGACATCGACGATCGGGAAGCCGGCGAGCACGCCCGAGTTCATCGCCTCCTGGATTCCGGAGTCGACCGCAGGGATGTACTCCTTTGGGATCACGCCACCTGTGATCTTGTCGACGAACTCGAAACCGCCGCCTGGGCCCGTCGGCTCGAGGTCTATCACGACGTGGCCGTACTGGCCGCGCCCGCCCGTCTGGCGGATGTAGCGCTCCTCGATCTTGTGGACCGAGTTCCGGATCGTCTCGCGGTAGGCGACCTGGGGCTTGCCGACGTTCGCGTCAACCTTGAACTCGCGCAGCATCCGGTCGACGAGGACCTCGAGGTGTAGCTCGCCCATGCCGGAGATGACCGTCTGGCCCGTCTCCTGGTCCGAGCGGACGCGGAAGGTCGGGTCCTCCTCGCTGAGCGCGAAAAGGGCGCGCGACAGCTTGTCCTGGTCAGCCTTGGTCTTTGGCTCGACGGCGACGTGGATGACGGGCTCGGGGAACTCGAGTGACTCGAGCACGATCGGGTGCGCGAGTTCACAAAGCGTGTCACCGGTCGTCGTCGACTTGAGGCCAACCACGGCGACGATGTCGCCGGTGTGGACCGCCTCGCGGTCCTCGCGGTGGTTCGCATGCATCTGCAGGATGCGCCCGATGCGCTCCTTGCGGTCGCGGGTCGAGTTGAGCACTGTCGTGCCCTTCTCGAGTGTGCCTGAGTAGACGCGCAGGTAGGTCAGCTTGCCGACGAACGGGTCGCTCATGATCTTGAAGGCGAGCGACGAGAACGGCTCGTCGTCGCGGTGCTCACGGGTGATGGCCTCGCCGCTGCGGGGCTCGAGGCCCTCGGTCGGCGGGACGTCGAGCGGGCTCGGGAGGTAGTCGACGACCGCGTCGAGCATGGGCTGGACGGCCTTGTTCTTGAACGCCGAGCCGCACAGCACCGGGACAATCTCGCTCGCGATGGTCGCCTTGCGCAGTGCCTTGCGAAGGTCCTCGGCCGTGATCTCCTCATCGGAGACGTAGCGCTCCATAACGTTGTCGTCGTAGGTGGAGACGACGTCGATCAGCTGGTGGCGGGCCTCCTCGGCACCGACGAGGAGATGGGCGGGGATCTCCTGGGTCTGCCAGGTCTCTCCCATGCCTTCGCCCCAGACGAGGGCCTTCATCTTCAACAAGTCGATGACGCCCTCGAAGCCGCCCTCCGAGCCGATCGGGAGCTGTATCACCGCCGGCGTCGCCTCGAGCCGGTCGCGGATCATGGCGACGGTGCGGTCGAAGTCGGCCCCGACGCGGTCCATCTTGTTGACAAAGCACATCCGGGGCACCCGGTACTTGTTCGCCTGGCGCCACACGGTCTCTGTCTGGGGCTCGACCCCGGCGACGGCGTCGAAGACCGCGACGGCCCCGTCGAGAACGCGAAGCGACCTCTCCACCTCGACGGTGAAGTCGACGTGGCCGGGCGTGTCGATGATGTTGATCCAGGTGTCGCGCCAGCGGCAGGTCGTGGCCGCGGAGGTGATGGTGATCCCGCGCTCTTGCTCTTGGATCATCCAGTCCATGACGGTGCCGCCCTCGTGGACCTCGCCGATCTTGTAGGTACGCCCCGTGTAGTACAAGATGCGCTCGGTCGTCGTGGTCTTGCCCGCGTCGATGTGCGCCATGATCCCGATGTTGCGGGTTTTGGCGAGGGGGAACTCTCGGATGGTTGATGGATTGGCCATCGCCTTGCTTCGTCTCTCTTAGTCGTAGTGGTCGGGGCGGAAGGTTTTTCCGAGTTCGGGCCTTGGTCAGCCAAGCGGCACCGCGGGCGTGCCGTGGCGCGGGGCCGAGCGCGCGGTCTCCCCGCGTGCCGCTCTCAGCGGGCGGCTACCAGCGGTAGTGCGCGAACGCCTTGTTGGACTCCGCCATCTTGTGGAGGTCCTCCTTGCGCTTGACCGTCGCGCCGACGCCGTTGGAAGCGTCGAGGATCTCATTGGCGAGCCTGAGCGCCATGGTGCGCTCGCGGCGCTGGCGCGAGTAGCCCACGAGCCAGCGGATCGACAGGGTCGTCGCCCGTCGTGGCCGTAGCTCGACGGGGACCTGATAGGTGGCCCCACCGACACGGCGGCTGCGGACCTCCAGCTCGGGTCTGGCGTTGTCGAGGGCGCGCTTTAGCAACTGGAGCGGGTCACCACCGGTCTTCTCCCGCACGACCTCGAGCGCGTCGTAGACGATGCGCTCGGCGAGCGAGCGCTTGCCCCGCGACAGAACCTTGTTGCACAGCTGGGTGACGAGCACCGACCGGTAGACCGGGTCGGGGACGAGCTCACGGCGAGGTGGGGGGCCGTTGCGTGGCAACTCAGGACTCCTTCTTGGCGCCGTAGCGGCTGCGGGCCTGGGCACGGTCGCGCACACCAGAGGTGTCCAGGGTGCCACGCACGATCTTGTAGCGGACGCCCGGGAGGTCCTTCACACGGCCGCCGCGCACAAGCACGATCGAGTGCTCCTGCAGGTTGTGGCCCACGCCGGGGATGTACGCGGTGATCTCCGACCCGCTCGTGAGCCGAACCCGGGCGACTTTGCGCAGAGCTGAGTTCGGCTTTTTCGGCGTCGTCGTGTAGACGCGCGTGCACACGCCGCGACGCTGCGGCGCCCCCTTTAAGGCGGGGGTCTTCGTCTTCGACCGCTTGGTTGACCGACCCTTGCGGACGAGCTGGGCGATAGTGGGCACGCGAACCTCTCTGAACTTCCGTTTGAAGAGCCGTGGGCGCAGACACACGCCCACACGACGCAACGATGATAGGAGCGGTCACCGCTCCCCGGCAAACAGTGTAGGCCGTGATCAGGCAGAGCCTTCCTCGGCCGGCCCCAGGTCGGCGAGTGGATCGGCCTCGGCGACCTCGATGTCGTCGGTCGGGCCGAAGCTGGCATAGGCCCCGCCGGCGGTGGCATAGGGGTCTTCCGACTCGTAGGGAGACCCGAACGCCGACCGCCCGACATCGCGCAGCCAAGAAGCCAGGTTGTCGGTGCTCGCCTCGCCAGGCTCGCCGGCGTCGAGGTCAGAGGACCAGAAGGACATCCGCTCGGCGTCCGGTGTCGACACCTCCACGCTGCGGTAGCGGGTCATGCCGGTACCGGCCGGGATGAGCTTGCCGATGATGATGTTCTCCTTGAGCCCGAAGAGCTGGTCGGACTTGGACTCGATCGCAGCCTCGGTGAGCACACGGGTGGTCTCTTGGAACGATGCCGCCGAGAGCCACGAGTCCGTCGCGAGCGACGCCTTGGTGATGCCCATGAGCTCGGGACGGCCCTCCGCGGCCCGTTTGCCGGCCTGGACCAGCTCGCGGTTCACCGCCGCGTAACGCTGGTTGTCGACGCGCTCTCCCGGCAGGAAGGGCGCGTCGCCCGGCTCCGCGACGAGAACGCGCCGGAGCATCTGGCGGACTATGAGCTCGATGTGCTTGTCGTGGATCGACACGCCCTGATCCCGGTAGACCTTCTGCACCTCTTCGACAAGGTACTGCTGGGTTTCGCGGATGCCCTTGATCTCGAGCAGCTCCTTGGGGTCCTTCGGACCGTCGACGAGGGCGTCGCCCGGACTGACCTCCTGCCCTGCGACGACCTCGAGATGCGCCCTTGCGGAGACCGCCACCGTCTCTTCGCTCCCGTCGTCGGAGACGACCACGACGCGCCGTCCCGTCTCGTCCTCGTCGATGCGGATGACGCCCGAGGTGCGCGAGAGAACCGCGGCGCCCTTCGGAGTCCGGGCCTCGAACAGCTCGACGACGCGTGGCAAGCCATGGGTGATGTCCTCGCCGACGATCCCACCGGTATGGAAGGTACGCATGGTGAGCTGGGTCCCCGGCTCGCCGATGGACTGGGCGGCGATGACGCCGACAGCCTCGCCGAGCTCGATGCTACGGCCGGTCGCGAGCGACTGGCCGTAGCACGCGGCGCACACGCCGTGCGTGGCCTCGCAGGTGAGAACCGAGCGGGTACGGACGCGGTCGATCGTCGGGTCAGCGGCCAGCTGCTGGATCTCGAGGTCGCGAAGCACGCGACCGGTCTCGAGCACCGTGCCGTCGGAAAGCTTGACGGGCTCGATGAGGACACGCCCGTAAAGGCGCGTCTCGAGATAGGCGCGCTTGCCCGCCTGGTCCGGGCCAACGCCCTCGATCCAGATACCGCGAGTGCTCCCGCAGTCGGGCTCCCGGATGATGAGCTCCTGGGCGACGTCGACGAGACGCCGCGTGAGGTAGCCGGAGTCGGCCGTGCGCAGCGCCGTGTCAGCGAGGCCCTTGCGGGCGCCGTGGGTGGAGATGAAGTACTCGAGCACCGAGAGGCCCTCACGGAACGAGGACTTGATCGGGCGGGGGATCATCTCGCCGCGCGGGTTGGACACGAGGCCCTTCATGCCCGCGATCTGGCGGACCTGCTGCGGGTTACCACGGGCGCCCGAGTCCACCATCATGTCGAGCGGGTTGAAGGCGATCGTGGCGAGCGTCTTCTCCATCGCCCGGCCGACCTCGGAGTTGGCCGAAGTCCAGATCTCGATCTCCTTCTGGCGGCGCTCGTCGTCGGTGATGATCCCTCGGCGGAACTGGGTCTCGGCCTTCTCGGCCTCTTTCTCGTAACGGTCGAGGATCGTCTGCTTGTCCGGCGGCGTCTTCACGTCGTCGATTGAGATCGTGAGCCCCGAGCGCGTCGCGAAACGGAAGCCCAGGTCCTTGATCCGGTCGAGGCTCTCGGCCACGAGGACCTTGGAGTAGTGGGCCGCGATCTGCTCGACGATCGTCGCGAGCGATGTGTTGCGCTTGCCGATGACGTCGTTCACATAGCCGAAGCCGGCCGGCAGCGCCTGGTTGAAGAACAGCCGCCCGGGTGTCGTCTCGAACTCGTCCGGCACCTCGACCACAGCCGTCTCGCCGTGGCGGACTCCCCGCAATGGGAGCTCGTAACCCTCGGGGCCGGGGCGGAGCTTGATCTTGGCGTGAAGGGCGACGTTGCCGCTCTCCCAGGCCTGCTCTACGTCGTAGAGACGCCTGAAGACGCGGCCTTCACCCTTGGCCCCGTCCACCATGAGCGTCAGGTAGTAGGTGCCGAAGACCATGTCCTGTCCGGGCACGGTGATCGGCCGGCCCGTCGCCGGAGAGAGGATGTTGTTCGCCGAGAGCATCAGCACGCGGGCCTCGGCTTGGGCCTCAGCGGAGAGCGGAAGGTGCACCGCCATCTGGTCGCCGTCGAAGTCCGCGTTGAAAGCGGTGCAGACGAGCGGGTGGATCTGGATGGCCTTGCCCTCCACGAGGATCGGCTCGAAGGCCTGGATGCCGAGGCGGTGCAAGGTGGGAGCCCGGTTCAGAAAGACCGGGTGCTCCTTGATCACCTCGTCGAGCACGTCCCAGACCTGGATCCTCCGGCGCTCGACCATGCGTTTGGCGGACTTGATGTTCTGGGCGATCTCGGTGTCGACGAGCCGCTTCATGACGAACGGCTTGAAGAGCTCGAGCGCCATCAGCTTGGGCAGGCCGCACTGGTGCAGCTTCAGCGTCGGGCCGACGACGATCACCGAACGGCCCGAGTAGTCGACGCGCTTTCCGAGGAGGTTCTGGCGGAAGCGGCCCTGCTTGCCCTTCAACATGTCGGACAGGCTCTTGAGGGGCCGGTTGCCGGGCCCGGTCACCGGCCGGCCACGCCGGCCATTGTCGAACAGGGCGTCCACTGCCTCTTGCAGCATCCGCTTCTCGTTGTTGATGATGATCTCGGGCGCGCCGAGGTCGAGCAACCTCTTCAGCCGGTTGTTGCGGTTGATGACACGCCGGTAAAGGTCGTTCAGGTCAGAGGTCGCGAACCGGCCACCGTCGAGCTGCACCATCGGACGCAGGTCCGGCGGGATGACCGGGACGGCGTCGAGGATCATCGCCCGCGGGTCGTTGACCCGCCGGCCGGTTTCGTCGCGGCGGTTAAAGGCGGAGACGATCTTCAGTCGCTTGATGGCCTTCTGCTTGCGCTGGGCCGAGAGCGGACGCCGACCGTCGGTGGGCTCGATGGCCTCGCGCAGCTTGAGCTCCTCCTCGTCGAGGTCGAGGCGGTCGATGAGGCGGGCGATCGCCTCGGCCCCCATGCCCCCCTCGAAGTAGTCGCCGTAGCGACTGCGCAGCTCTCTCCACAAGAGCTCGTCCTCGATGATCTTGCGGCCGTGCAGCCCCGCGATCTCGTCGAAGGCACGCCGCGCGAGGACGACCTCCTCGTTCGCACGGTCGCGAACGCCGGTGATCTCTTTCTCGACGGCCCTCTGACGGGCGCGGATCTCGGTCTCCTTGGCGCCGGAGCTCTCGAGCTCGGCGAGCTCGCGCTCGAGATCGGCCAGGCGGCGCTCGGCCTCGAGATCGCGGGCGCGCTCGATCTCGCCGATCTCTGTGTTGAGCTCGGCCTCGAGGTTTGGCAGGTCCGTGTGCCTGCGCTCCTCGTCCACGTGCGTGACGAGGTAGGCAGCAAAGTAGATGACCTTCTCGAGCTGCTTTGCCTTCAGCTCCTCACGGGCCTCGGTGCCCATGAGGAGGTACGCGAGCCATGACCGCGTCCCGCGCAGGTACCAGATGTGCACAACCGAGGCGGCGAGCTCGATGTGGCCCATCCGCTCGCGACGCACCTTGGAACGCGTGACCTCGACGCCACAGCGCTCGCAGATAATGCCGCGGAACCGGACGCGCTTGTACTTGCCGCAGTAGCACTCCCAGTCCTTGGTAGGCCCGAAGATCTTCTCGCAGAACAGGCCGTCCTTCTCAGGGCGCAGCGTCCTGTAGTTGATCGTCTCCGGCTTGCGGACCTCACCATGCGACCAGGTCCGGATGTCGTCCGCAGTGGCGAGCCCTATTCGAAGCTGGTCGAAATCATTGACGTCGAGCACCTAGAAACTCCTCTCCGCGGCGCGGCGTGCATCTTCCTCGTCGGACCCACGCTCGGGACGGCTGATGTCGATGCCGAGTTCCTCCGCGGTCCGGTAAACGTCCTCGTCCAACTCGCGCATCTCGATCTCCTCGCCCGTGGTCGAGAGAACCTCGACGTCCAGGCAGAGCGACTGCATCTCTTTGATGAGCACCTTGAAGCTCTCGGGGATGCCGGGCTCGGGGATGTTCTCGCCCTTCACGATGGCCTCGTAGACCTTCACGCGGCCGAGCACGTCGTCGGACTTGATGGTGAGCAATTCCTGTAGTGCATAAGCGGCCCCGTAAGCCTCGAGCGCCCAGACCTCCATCTCTCCGAAGCGCTGGCCACCGAACTGGGCCTTCCCGCCGAGGGGCTGTTGGGTGATCATCGAGTACGGGCCGGTCGAGCGGGCGTGGATCTTGTCGTCCACCAGGTGGGCGAGCTTCAAGATGTACACGTAGCCGACGCAGACCGTGTTGTCGTAAGGCTCGCCGGTACGCCCGTTGTACAAGGTGACCTTGCCGTCGGTGCCGATCATCTTCTCGCCCCCGTCGACCGTGTCGGGGAGCAAGGTCTCGAACAGCTCCTGGATCGTCGAGTGGCGCCCGGCCTCTTCACGCTCGTCCCAGTGGGCGCCGTCGAAGACCGGAGTCGACACCCAGATAGCGGGATCGGTGCTCGGCCTTGTCTTGGTCTCGGTGCCGCGCACGATGTTCGACGAGAGCACCTTCTTGTCGGCTCCCTGCCAGCCCCAGCGGGCGGCGTAGCCGAGGTGTGCCTCGAGCACCTGGCCGACATTCATCCGGCTCGGGACTCCGAGCGGGTTCAAGATGAT
>JBEKMZ010000114.1:0-9823 GCA_049523315.1 Acidimicrobiales bacterium
CAAGAACCCCGTTGTGGGCCGGGATCTACATGATCCCGTTCATGATCGGCTTCGTGGTCTCCGGGCCGATTTCCGGCAGGTTGTCGGACCGCTACGGCGCCCGTCCCTTCGCCACGGCCGGGATGCTCGTTTCGGGGGCTATGTACGCGGTGATGATGGCCTTCCCGGCCAACTTCTCCTACTTGCCCTTCGCCGCGGTGATGTTCGTCTCAGGGATCGGCGGTGGCCTGTTCGCTTCGCCGAACACCGCCTCGATCATGAACTCTGTCCCCGCTCGCCACCGCGGGGCCGCTTCAGGGATGCGGGTTACGTTCGCCCAGTCCGGAATGCCGCTCTCGATGGGGCTCTTCTTCACGTTGCTTGTCGTCGGGCTGAACTCCAGGGTGCCTTCGGCGATGTACCGCGGCCTTCTCGCCCACGGCGTCCCCGTGGCGGCCGCCACCCAGCTTTCGCATCTGCCGCCCCTCGGTTACATCTTCGCTGCCTTCTTGGGCATCAACCCCTTGAAGAGCCTCCTCGGGCCAACGGTGCTGTCCCATTTGGCGCCTGGGCAGGCTGCCGCCATCACTGGCCGGGCGTTCTTCCCCCACCTCATCGGCACGCCCTTCAAGAGCGCCCTGATGCTCATCCTCGGCTTCGCCGTCATCATGAGCGTGATCGCAGCGATCGCCTCGGCGCTTCGAGGTGAGAAGTTCATCCACGTGGACGAGGAGTCGATTGCCCAGAGGGCCGGCCTCCACCACGCCCGCACGCCTGCGGTCGGCCGTGTAGGTGGCGCCACCTCGGAACCCGCCGACCTGCCCGGGATGGCTCCTCGCGGACCGAGGGTTCCCGTCACGCGAAAGTAGCATCGTGGAGATCAAGAGCATCGTCGTCGGAATCGACGGCTCGGACACGAGCTACCGTGCCTTCGCGATGGCCGTTGGCTTTGCTCAGCGTGAGCAAGGTTGCGTTCACGCCTGTTACGTGGCCCACTTACCGGGGGCGGCGGCCATCGGTGGCCTCTTTGCGCCCGTCCCCCTCGTGGGCGACACGGAGAGCGACGAGAGCCTCGCCCGCTATGTCACAGGGGAGCTCTTCCTCGCGCATGTCGGCGGCGACTTCACGTGCCGCATCGGCGAGATAGGAATCGAGCTCGAACTGCTAGCCGAGACCTGTAAGGCAGATCTGATCGTCGTGGGACGATCGGCGCATCCACATCTCCACCTCGGCGGCGTCCCCCGGCAATTGCTCGGCCGGGCGAAGTTCCCGGTCCTCGTCGTGCCCTGAACGATCGGGCAGACCGCAGGACTAACCGGCTGCACGTTACCTCCCGCCGAGATGAAGTGTCATGGGTGTAATTCTGGCTGGAACCTATCCTGCTAGGGTCCCAGCCAGCTCCGAAAGCGCCCCCCACGTCGAGACGTGTGGTCCACCTCCCACGTCTGATGTCGGACGCAGACGCCGTCGAGCGGCCAGTTGCCTCGGCGATTTCCTTGAGGTGCAAGTGCAGGCCAGTCCCAGACGAGCTGTCTCGATTCTATGCGTTCCAGAACCGGCGTTAGGAGATGCCCCGGGTGTGGCGGAAGTGGAAGTGCCCCAGTAGGGTGACGATCGGACCTAGCAGAACATTTCTCTAGTGAATTGGGGGTGTGATGGCCGAGTTTCCCGCGCTTGCGCATGTTGCTGTGACGGTCACCGATCTTGATAGGAGCAGAGGCTGGTATCAGCGATTGTTCGGCGTCGATCCAGTGCTCGACGAGGACACCGGCCCGTTCCACCACGTCGTGTGGCTCCTTGGCGGCACGCTGTTCGGCATTCACCAGCATGCTCGCCCCTCGAGTGCAGAATCGTTCGACGAGCTGCGGCCGGGGCTTGACCACGTCGCGTTCGGTTGCGCGAATCGGGCCGAGCTCGAGCAGTGGGAAAGCCAGCTGAACTCATTTGGCATCGCGCACGGCGGTGTCATCGACGCGCCCTATGGTTCGGGCTTGTCGTTCAGAGACCCAGACAATATCGCCTTGGAGTTCTTCGCACCGCCCGGGTAGACCCATTCCAATTCGGAAGGCGCCAGTGACGCCATCGCCGCTCTTTCTGTGGCGGGCGAGGCGACGGAAGGACCTTCGCGACGAGTTGTCCCGGCGCGCTCCGCTGTCGGCTCAGTCAGAGTGTCATCTATGTGCCGCTGGCAAGTGAGCGCGAACAGATTGCCGCACCGAATACCGACCGGCGTCGATGGGGCAGGCATGCCGATCGACGGATCCGGGCGCCATCTGCGAGGGCCTTCGTAGTTCAGCAAGTCCAACGGGATGCGCGCTCGGCTCTACCTAACGATCTGGAATCATCGCAGGATGAGAACTCGACCGGGTACTTACACGTCCTACGGTGTCGCTTGCGCAATTGTCTGGGCCGTCATCCTGGCCGGCCTTGCCGCGAGCGGTAAGAAGGACAGACTCCGCACCATCTTGCCGGTTTTCGGTAGCTGGTGGATCGGATGGACCTCTGCGACGATCGCTCGGTATGTCTACCCGCCACCGAAGTCTCGACCTCCGCGAGCGAACGCCTTCATGTTCAGCGGTGCGCGGCCGATTCGGACCAGGAGCGAGCCTGCCCTGGGTTGGGCCCCCCGAGCGGCCGGAAGTTGACGCCGATCGCCGTGAGTCGCCCGAGGTGCCGCCTGAGGCGCCCTTCGAACTCCTCGTAGGACTTGGGCCGTACGGGGCTCTCGACCGTCCAGACGGTCTCGGCGAACGCACAGAGTCGAGGGAAGTAGAGGTACTCGGCCTGCCTCGGCGTTGCCACGTGCTCGGTCCACAGCTGACACTGCGCTCCGAGCACGCGATGCCTCTCCGCGGCTGGCACCGCCTCCGGCACCGGATCGTGCAGGTACACCTGCTCGAGGGTCGTCACCCCGTCGAAGCCGACCGGCTCGGCCGGGTCGGCGGACGCGGACCGGTCAAAGTACATCCACTCCTGGGGGACCATCACGACGTCATGGCCCGCCGAGACCGCTGCGACGCCCCTTTCCTCGTTCTGCCACGCCATCAGGATCGAGCCGGGCGGAGCTCCGCTCTCGAGAAGGTCGTCCCAGCAGACGAGCCTGCGACGGCGCGAGGCGAGGTGCTCTCCCATGCGGGCGGTGAACCAGCCCTGGAGTTGTCGCTCGTCGGCAAATCCTTCCTCCCGCATGATCTCCTGTGCGCGTGGGTGCGTCCTCCACTCCTCCGTCGGGCACTCGTCGCCGCCCACGTGAACGTAAGGCCCCGGGAAGATGCGGAGAACCTCGTCGAGGACGTCGGTGCAGAAGCGCAGGGTGTCGTCCTCGAGGTTGAGGACGTGGCTCGACACCCCCCAGCTTGTGCAGACGGTCAGGCGCTCGTTGGTGTTGCCCAGTCCCGGGTAGGCGGCGATCGCCGCCACCATGTGCCCGGGCATGTCGATCTCCGGCAGCACCTGGACGTGTCGTTCGGCTGCGAAGGCGACGATCTCCTCGAGATCCTGGCGCGTGTAGAAGCCGCCGTGGGGCGCTCCGTCCGGACGGGCATCCGTGGCGCTCGATACCGGCGACTCGCGGCGCCAGGCCCCGACATCGGTGAGACGGGGATAGCCCTCGACCGCGATACGCCAGCCCTGGTCGTCGGTGAGGTGGAGGTGAATGACGTTGCACTTGTGAAGGGCGGCGAGGTCGATCAGTTCGAGGACGAAGGCCTTCGGCATGAAATGGCGGGCGACGTCGAGGAGGACGCCGCGCCAAGGGAGCCGGGGGGCGTCGACGATCTCCAGCTCGGGAAGCCGGATGGGCTCGGACCTGCCGGCTTTTCGAAAGGTTGCATCGGGGAGCAACTGGCGAAGCGTCTGCAGCGCGTAGAAGGATCCCTCGGCTCCGGGGGACGTGATGACGACCCGCCCCCCGGAGGACGTGAGCCGGTAGGCCGCCTCAGGCGTGCGGTCATGCAGGCGGCTCGCGACATCGGCGGGGAGCTCAACCCGCGTGTCGAGGCTGAGCTCGATGAGAGCGTCTTGCGCGGTCTCGGGAGGGGCGAGGTGGACGAGCCATCCCGTGCCGGCTTCGAGCACCTGCCGGAACCATCGCGCCTCCCGAACGAGCTCGGGCACGTACGAGATCACGAGGCCGTCGTTGAGCAGGCTGCCGGTCGTGCCCGCCCGACCGACCGTGACGGCGAGGGGACGAGGGACAATGGCGACGGTGTCGTCGGTCACGCGGTCACGAGCCAGCCGCTCCGGGAGCCGATCGAGCGACCATGCCATCCACCGACACGGTCGCCGAAAAGACGCAGCTCGGCAACGTCGATCAGACGGAGCGGCTTCATCTTGCTCACCTTGGATCGAGATCTCGGCCCTGGGAGGTGCTCTTCGTTCACGCCGGGACCAGGCTCGGCCGGTGGACCTCGGCGAGGGCCACGTGGCAGGCGGCAAGCTGGCTCGGTGCCACCTCGCCGAGCTGAGGCGTGACGGTCTTGCACTCCTCGATGGCGCAAGGGCAGCGGGGCTGGAAGCGGCACCCGGGCAGTGGGTTCACGACCTTCGGGGGCTCGCCGGCGTCGGCCGTGGCGGATTCGTCGAGAGGACTGCGGGGATCGGGCACCGCCGAGAGGAGGAGCTTTGTGTAGGGATGGCGGGGGGCAGTCAAGAGCTGCTCGGTCGGGCCGACCTCGACGACGTGGCCGGCGTACATGACGATGATCCGGTCGGCGGTGTATCGCGCCGACGCGAGGTCGTGGGTGATGTACAGGATGGAGACGCCCTCCCGTTGCCGCAACTCGGTCATGAGGTTGAGGACGCCGACCCGGATGGAGACGTCGAGCATCGAGACCGGCTCGTCGGCGAGGATGAGCTTCGGGCGGAGCACGAGCGCCTGGGCGAAACCGATTCGCTGTCGTTGGCCACCGCTCAGCTCGTGGGGGTACTTGGCGAGCATCGCCTCGGCCGGCTCGAGGCCCACGGCCTCCATCACCCGGGTCGCCTCGGAACGCTGGGTCGAGGCATCGAGGTCCCGTCGGTGCAGCTTGATCGCCCGTCTGATCGCGTGCGAGACCCGGTACGAAGGGTTGATGGCGGTGTATGGGTCCTGGAAGACCATCGGGACCTCGCCGCGGTACGCCAGCTTCGCCCTCCGCCCCTTGATGGCGCCGACCAGCTTGCCGTCGAAGCGAACCTCCCCCGAGGTCGGCCGGTAGACTATCGCGAGCAGCTGGGCAATCGTGCTTTTGCCGCTCCCACTCTCGCCCACCAACGCGACGATCTCGCGCCGGCCGATCGTGAAGCTGACGTCATCCACGGCGTGGAGGATCTTCTTGGACCGGAAGCCCCGCAGCTCGAAGTTCCGGGTCAGGCCGGACACCTCGAGGAGCGGGAGCTCGGCGTCGGCGTCGCGGACCGACTGAGACGCCGACGCTGGAGCGCGGCGCGACTCGGATAGCGGCTCGGGAGATGACAGAGTCTGCGATACAGCCCCCACGAGCGCCGCGCCGTCGCCTGCCTCCCGGACGGTACGGCCGGCGAGACTTCCCGTCCCCGCCTCCGCCTGCCGATAGAGCAGGCAGCGGACGTCGGACCCGCCCACCCGGTAGATCGACGGGTCGACGACGGTGCACTCGGCCATCGCGTCGGCACAGCGAGGCTGAAAGCGGCACCCCGGAGGGGGCGAGAGCAGATTCGGTGGGGAGCCGGCGATGCCGGTGAGGGCGACCTTCTCGCCCCGGATCGAGGGGTACGCCTCGAGCAGGGCACGGGCGTAGGGGTGGCGTGGCGTTTCGAAGAGCGTCGAAGTGGCGCCAAGCTCGGCCACCTGCCCGGCGTACATGACCATGAGGCGGTCCGAGAAGTGGCTCACGAGCGAGATGTCGTGGGTGACGAAGATCACGGCGAAGCCCAGTCGGTCCTGCAGCTCCTTGACCTGGCGCATGAGGGAGCGCTGGCCGACGACATCGAGGGCAGAGGTTGGCTCGTCCATGATGACGAGGTCTGGTGCGAAAAGGAGTGACATGGCGATCATGGCGCGCTGGCGCATGCCGCCTGAGAGCTGGTGGGGATAGCTATCGAGGTGGAGCGGGTCGATCGACACGAGGCGCAGCACCTCGGCGGACCGCTGCGCGATCTCCTCGTTCGTCATCGCCGAATGCGCCGTGCAGGCGTCGCGCATCTGCTGGCCCACGGTCATCACGGGGTTGAGGGCGTTCATGGCGCTCTGCATGACGACCGAGAAGTCCCGCCAGCGGATGTGGCGGAGCTGCTTTTCGCTTATCTCGGCCATCTCCTGACCGCGAAAGGCGATGTTCCCGCCGATGATGCCGGCTGGCGGGGTGAGCAGGCGGCTGATGGCGAACACGAGCGTCGACTTGCCGCAACCGGACTCACCGACGACGGCAAGGAACTCTCCGCGGTCGAGGTCGAGCTCGACATCGTCGACGGCCACGAGCGGCCCGTCGCCGGTGGCGTAGGCGACCGAGAGGTTGCGGACCTCCAGCAGCCGCCTCGACGACGACGAGGTCCCCACACCGTCGGTCTCCCGCGCGACGCCGGGCTCCCGGGCGCTCCAGGAGACGCCGGCTGATGGGCGAGCGGTGGCGGGTCTCTCTCGGCCATCAGCGGCGACCGCATCCCGGTCCTCGGCGGGGCCGAGTCCGGACCGAGCCACGCGTCGGCGCGACATGCGACGGACGGGCCGCAGCGCCGGGTTGGAGATCTCGTCGAAGGCGAAGTTGATCAGGGCGAGTGACCCTCCGAAGAGGGCGATGCAGACGCCCGGCATGATCGCCCACATGGCCAGCCCTGACTGGAGCGCCGCCTGCTGATAGGCCCAGTAGAGCATCGTGCCCCAGCTCTGGGCATTCGGGTCGCCGAGCCCGATGAACTGGAGCCCGGCGGCGGTCAGCACGGCGAAGACGGCGTTGAGACAGAAGGCCGCCACGATGAGGGAGCTCATCGACGGCAGCATCTCGGCCACGATGATGTAACTGGCGCGCTCACCCCGGACCCCGGCTGCCTTGAGGAAGTCCCGGTTCCGCATCGAGCGCGCTTGCGCGCGCAGTTGGCGAGCGCTGTAGGACCAGTTGAGGGCGCCGAGGATGATGATGATGTCGACCAGCCCGGCGCTGCGCAGGTAGGCGGCGATCACGATGAAGAGCGGGAAGATAGGGATGACGAGCAGGACGTCGGTGCAGGTCGAGAGGATGCCGTCGGTGAAACCCCCGATGTAGGCGGCCGCCACTCCCACGAGCACGGCGACGAACGTTGCGATCGCGCCGGCCGCGAAGGCGATGATGAGGGACTGGCGCGCCCCCCAGATGAGCTGCGAAAAGATGTCCTGGCCGAAGGAGGTCGTGCCAAGCCAGTGGGCCGCCGAGGGCGAGAGGCTTTGCCCGAAGATCTCCGCGCTCGGACTGTAGGGGGCGATCCGACCGGGGAAGATGGCGAGCACGAGGAAGAACAACAGCAGGACCGAACCCACCATCGCCTTGCGGTTGTGGAGGAGGCCTCGCCAGATGTTGCCACTCCGCCGGCGCTCGGCGGGCCTGTCCGGCTGGTTGACGTCGCCGCCGTTCTGGCTGGCGACGGCAGTGTCGTACCTCGTCGCATCCTGCGGAAGGGGGCGGTCCGTGTGGCCTGGCTTCGACATGGCGGGATGCTAGACGGACTCTCTCGTCCGTGGGTCGAGGATGGCCGTAAGCACGTCGCAAACGAGCAGGCTGAACAGCACGGCGAGCGTGATGAGGAGGAAGAGGGCCTGCATGACTGGGTAATCGAGGCCTTCCACTGCCCGCAGCAGGAGGTTCCCGAGTCCCGGGTAGTTGAAGACATACTCGACGAGGATGGCCCCCGACACCACGAAGCCGAGTGCCATGGCGAAGCCGGTCAGGTTGGGGAGGATGGCGTTCCGTCCCGCGTACGCCCACATGATCCTCCAGCTCTTGAGCCCTTTCGCCCGGGCCATGCGGACGTAGTCCTCTGCGAGCACCGTGATCGTGTTGTTCCTCATGAAAAGGATCCACAAGCCGATTTGCGTGATGAGGATCGTCATGCCCGGGAGGATCGCGTGCTCCAGCACGTCGCCGATGAAGGTCAGGTTCCAGGCCGGGGAGTCGGTGAGGATGTTGTAGGCGTCTTGATAGGGCAGCCATCCGAGGATGACGTTGAAGATGTAGACGAGCAACAGGCCGACCCAGAAGTATGGGAGTGCGAACCCGATCACGGAGATGGGCGGCAGGACAGCGTCGAGCCAGGTGCCCCGCCTCCAGGCGCTCACGAGCCCGATGAGGGTGCCGAGGACGAAGGCGAGGACCGTCGTCACGCCCACCAGACCTAGAGTCCAGGGCAGGGCGCTCCTCACCATGGTCCGTACCGGGGTGCCGAAGCTCGTCGTGATCGAGATGCCGAAGTTGAACGTCACGACCTGCCTCCAGTAGTCGGCGTACTGCGTGGCGAGGCTCTGGTGGTGTCCGCCTCCGAGGAGGGTCGTGAGGGCGTGGAGCGCCTGAGGCTGAAGGTGGGGGTACTGAGCCAGGAGGGCCTCGGCCGGGTTGCCTGGCATGAGGCGCGGCAGCAGGAAGTTGAGGGTGACGGCGGCCCAGAGCGTGACGACGAAGAAGGCCAGCCTCCGTCTGATGAATCTCACACGGACGTCCCTACAACTCGGGCTGGAACCGGCGCGCTACTTGTAGTACAGGTGCAAGAGCACGACGCCCCAGTCGGGCCACTGGTACTGGTTGGGCTGCGCGTATGGGTCGCTCGGGGTCACCCACCCCCCGATGTGCTGGGTGTCGTACTGATACCAGTCGACGGCCTCGGTGACCGGGATCACCGGCACGTCCTCGAGCATGACCTTCTGGAGCTCATCGACGACCGTGTGCTGGACTGCGGCGCTCGTCGTCGAGGCGTACTGCTCGAAGAGGGCATCGGTCGAGTGGTTGATGTACCGCTCCCAGTCGTCGGCGGCCGACGTGCCGATCGGTGCCGTGTTGGGCGAGTAGAGCAGTGCCCGCAGCTCGTAGTAGGGCGTCGGCCCACCCGAGTCCCAGCTGTAGGCGAGCTGGTAGCGACCCGTGTAGAGGTCGGCCAGCCAGGTCGTGTACGAGAGGTTGTCCGCGGTGATCGAGATGCCGACGGCTTTGAGGTCCGTCTCGATGACGTTCACGGCTGCCACCCAGTCGGAGTAGCCGCCGTTGTTGATGATGGTGAAGGAGAGCTGCTTGCCGTCCTTGGCGAAGATGCCGTTGCTGCCCTTCTTGTAGCCGGCAGCTTTCAGGATCGAGATCGCCTTGGCGGGGTCGTAGGCATAGGCGTTGCCGTACTGGGCTGCCTGGGCCGCGTCGTACCAGCTCGAGAACGTCGGCTTCACGATGCTCGCCTGGTTCGACGGCGGCTCGTAACCGGACTCACCGATCGCGGAGACCGCCGGGCGGTCGATGGCGTAGGCCATCGCCTGCCGCACCGCCAGATTGGAGAGAATCGGGTTCGTCAGGTTGATGTAGATGTTGACGTTGTAGGTGGGCGCGAACCAGATGTGGTAGTTCGGGTTCTTCGACAGGTAGTAGGCCTTGATGTTCGGGATGTATTGCGAACCCCACTGGTCGACGCCGCTCGCCAGGTCGGCATTGGCCGTGTTGTTCGAGAGGTAGGAGGGGAAGTTCACCGTTTCGATGTGGGGAAGCCCGGGCTGCCAGTACTTGGGGTTCTTCTTGTACTGGATGTTGGCGCCGTCGCACGTGTGCATGACGTACGGTCCCGTGCCGATCGGGTTCGGGTCGAGATAGGTGACCGGGTCCTTGATGGTCGACCAAATGTGCTCGGGCACGATGGGCGTCTGGTCGGCGATGTAGTAGAA
>JBEKMZ010000115.1:0-9643 GCA_049523315.1 Acidimicrobiales bacterium
ACACCGAGTTCCACTTCACCGACCTCTACTTCGTGACGGTGGTCCCCCTCAGCTCGTCGAAGACAACGGCCGCCGCGCAATTTCATGGCAGCTCGACGACAGACGGGACCACATCCACCTGGGCGGGGACGATCAAGTTGACCGAGGCTTAGCCAGAAGTTCAACAACGTTCGTCGACCGCCATCTGACCTACCACCCAGGCCCTACGCCGCCACGTGGGCGAACGTGGGCGCCTCTCGGGGCACCCGACGCACAAAGGCGGGCCGCAGAGCCGGCATGATCCCACTCACACCACACCCGCACCCGTCACCACCAGGCAAATCGCACCGCGTGTCCGCGCTTTCGGGCCTTTCGCGGTCCCGTCTCCCTCTCTCCCCACAACCGTCGGCAGGGAGAGAGGGGGAAGGGACAGAAAGAGCACGGAAAGCGGGGACAGCCAGCGGCGGCGGCGGGCCAACGGCCCGCCAGCCAGCCGGCGGGACGGAGAGCAGACGACCAGAGGCCGGCGGCGGGAGGCGAGAGTCCGACGGGGAGGCGAGGCGGGAGGGTCGGGCTTATACGGGCGGTTCGTCACCCCTCGCCTCATCGTGCCTAGCCCGAGGCGAGGCTCCTGAGTCGTCCGCGGATTCATAGCTGACCACGAGCCGAAGTCCCGGACCCTCGTTGGTCTCGACTGATCTGACGGTGACCCGCTGGTCCTCAAGGTCGACCCCATGTTCCGTCACGAGGCGCTCCATTGCTTGATAGGCGCCGGCAAAAGCAGCTGGTGTCCGCCCGGCCCGCACGACCTGGATTGTCCAGCCCTCACCGATCGGCACCGGGAGCGACTCAGTTGGCCGCAGCCGGGCGGCCGGGACTGGCTCGGCCAAGCCGGAGGATCCGACGCGGCCCGAATACCCCGAGAGCAGCTGGATTACCTGCTGGCGCACCCGAGGTAGATCGGCGCCCAGGTTGACGAGGACCTGCGCGGCGACACCATCACCCTCGCGAACGAGCCCGAGCAAGATGTGCTCAGTACCGAGGTAGTTGTGACCGAGCTGAAGAGCCTCTCTCAGGGACAGCTCCAGAACCTTCTTGGCTCGTGGCGTGAACGGCGGGGAGCCTGTCGGGGCCGATCCCGCTGGAGCAGAACCCGCCCAGAACTCCTCGACCTTCTCGCGTACGGCTTCGAGCGAGATGCCAAGAGATTCGAGTGCCTTGGCCGCGAGTCCCTCGCCTTCGTGGATGAGGCCAAGCAGGATGTGTTCGGTCCCTATGAAATCGTGGCCCAGGAGGCGTGCTTCGTCCTGAGCCAGGACCAGCACCCTGCGTGCCCGATCGGTGAATTGCTCAAACACAGGTTCATCATTTTACCGCTGACTGCCTGCGTCTTGGCCTCCTGCTTGCCAAATCGCCAAAGGGAGGAGGCGAGAGACGGAAGGGGACAGGCGTGGGGCGCGGGGTACGCGCAAGAGCTCAAATCGCCGGCACCCAGGGCCCGGGCGTAGGCACCTAGGGCCGGCCTAGAGGCGCCCACGTGGCGGCGTAGGGGTTGGGTGGTAGGTGGCGGTCAGAGGGCTGTGGGACCAGGCGATCGACGGCATGCCGGACATCGCCTATAGACGCGCCTGTCGATTTTACGGGATGGCCCCAAATTGATCGAAGAGGGATTGACAGGCCTTCATCGCGGCATTCACCTGTTCGCTGCTGACGCCGAGTTGAGAGCCCCCGAACCTCAGATCCCCCTGGCCATTTGGATCGGGGAAGTTCGGCACTCCGTGCTTGCGCATGCAAGCCGAGACCTTCAAGCCGATGTCGAGAGCCTCTCGTTGATCGGCCGCGGTCTGGACGCCTCCGTTCGGCTCCAGGTGCTCACAGCTCTTGTTTGCCGAGATGAACTGGGGCGAGTTGGGATCGACCCCGTTGCCGTGAGGTCCCTCCGAGAACAAGAAGTCGCCCTGGGCGTTCGGATCGGGGAAGTTCGGCAGGCCATGGGTACGCATGCACCCGGCGTAGGCGACGTCCTTCGTGTAGTCGGCCGGGCTGGCCGTGTTCTGAGTTGCCGTCGCAAGGGCCGTCGTCGTTGTCGTCGACCCGATGCTTGCGACGCCAGGTGAGGCCGAGCCACCGCTACAGGCGGCAGCGAGAAGGGCAATGGAGACGAGCGCAAGCGCGGGGAGACCTGCCCACCACAAGTGCGGTGGTCGTCCCTGGTGGGGTGCGTCTACGCCGTTCATCTGAGACTAATTATCCCCCGCCTCGCATAACAGGCGCTTAACAGGCCCAACAGCGCCGTCATCCCGTCGCTCTTAAGCCTGGGCGCGAATTAACCGGACAGGCGCCCACGTTCGCCCACGTGGCGGCGCGGGGGAAGGCTTGCTTCGAGTCCCCAGAGATCGAAGGTCTCGATTCGCTCATTAGGCGCCGCGAACAGACCGATAAGTCATGCGTGCAAGTCGTCAAGGACATCACCGAGTGGTTCGAAGAGCTGGACGCGGCGTTGGACACGGTGCTCACGGTCATCGGCACTTCGAACCGATCAGCTTTTGAGCTGGCGAACAGTCAGCTACTCGCGGTGCTGGTCCGTGGCCAAGAGTTGCCGCCAATCCCCGACTTTGACGCCCAACGCCACTTTGCCGCCGGCGTTGCCCGCTACAAGGATGGGGCCGAGACCCTCGCGAGGACGGAAGACGTCGTAGAAGTTCTCCGAGCGATCCGGGCGATAGACGCGAGCGCCGCCGAGTTCGCGCGAATGTCTGCGGCGATTGAGAAAGTTCAGGGCTTGAGTTAGCTCATCTGCCGCAGCTCGCCCAGAAGCATGCGAACCCGGTCGTAGCCGTCGGTTGCAGGTCACTGCCCCCCTCCGCGCCGGCAAGCGCATGGGCGGGAAGATCACGCGAGCGTACGGGGCGCTTGGAGGGGAAAGGGACAGGTGAACCGAGAGCGTTGCTGCGTGCCGGCATCAGACATGATCCGGAACGTCGGTCCGGCGAGTTTGACCGCTCCGCATGGCGCAGCACATTTGGCACCCGATGGAATACTCCGCGTGTCGCCGCGTTCAACCTCCGCTCTTGCAGGAGGGACTTTGTCTCCGCGCCAGGCTCGATTCGTGTCGATCCTTGATGTTCTATGTGGACGAGGAGTCGCTTTCCGCGTCGCTGTGGGCGACACTGTGAGTTCTGAGGAATACCTCGAGTTCCCGGGGGCTGAGGGGCTTGGCGTAAAGGAAGCCCTGGCCCGTGTCGCATTGCTCGTCTCTAAGTTGCTCTAGCTGCTCTTGCTCTTCAATCCCTTCGGCAACGGTGTCCAACCCGAGTGACTTTCCAAGCTGCACGAGCGTATGAATCAGAGCTGATGATCGCTCCGACGAAGCCATCGATGCGATGAAGGTGCGATCGATCTTCAAGATGTCCACCGGGAACCTGCGCAGATAGGCGAGCGACGAGTATCCAGTGCCGAAGTCGTCGACGGCCACGCTGATTCCCAACGCCTTGAGCTGTGAAATACGCTCAACGGTGCTGGCAGGATCGCGCATCAAGGTGCTCTCCGTGATCTCGACAACGAGATGACGCGGGTCGAGCCCGGATGTTTCCAGGGCCGCGGTGATGTCGCTTACGACTCCGGGAGAATCGAGCTGCCGAGGCGAGACGTTCACTGACATCGACAAGTCGTAGCCCGCCCTGTGCCATTCAGCAGCTTGTTGGCAGGCTCGAAGCAACACTTGGCGACCGACAGTCAGGATCAGCCCGCTCTCCTCGAGCATCGGAATGAACTCGTCAGGCATGACCATCCCGCGAATGGGATGCTGCCAGCGAAGGAGAGCCTCGACTCCGACGACTGCGCACGTGTCGATCTCGAATATCGGCTGGTAGGCGAGGAAGAACTCGTCACGTTCGACAGCAGAGCTGAGGTCCATCTGCAGCTCGACGTGGTTCTCCACCGCTTGCCGCATCTGGGGTTGGAACAGGACGTAGCGCTTCTTGCCAGCAGCCTTTGCCTCATAAAGGGCCACATCGGCATCTCGCAACAGTTCCTCCGCGGTGGGTCGCGGCCCGGTTGCAATGCCTATCGAGGCCGTCACGGTGTGCAGAGATTGACTGTCACCAAGGGCGAACGGTTCTCTAAGCAGCTGGAGTATGCGCTCGGCGACCGAGGTCGAAACGATGTCTGCCGATGTTCCCTCTTCAAGTTGGCCTGCCGCCTCTGATCCGCCGACCGCTGGGAGACTTTCCGTCAGAACGACGAACTCGTCTCCGCCAAGGCGACCTACAGTGTCAGTTTCACGGAGCTCCGAAGTGAGGCGTCGAGCCAGCTCTACGAGCAGCTGATCGCCTACACGATGGCCGAGGGTGTCGTTGATGTCTTTGAAGTTGTCGAGGTCTATGAACAGAGCGCCTGTTGCCAAGTTGTTACGTCGTCCACGAGCGAGCATCTGCTCGGCACGGTCGAGGATGAGTGTCCGATTGGGAAGCCCGGTGAGCGAGTCGTGCAGTGCTTGGTAGCGCAGCTCGTTGGTCAGGTCACTCTGAGTTTGCTCGGCCTCCTTGAGGTCGGTAACGTCAACAAAAATCGCGCCGACTCCGATGATCTCTCCGTCTACGCGAATCGGGTAAAGACTCTCCAGCCAGAAGTGGAGCCGGCCCGGGTCCTCTGCTGTTTCTGATGCCACTTCCACGTTGAGAATAGGCTCGCCGCGGGCAAGGACGCCTCGGTAGGAAGCCTCGAGTTGTGGCCAGAACTGGGGGATGACCTCGGCCATCGTCCGACCGAGGTGGTCTCTCACCGAGACGCCGTTGATAGCCGCAGCCTTCTCGTTAACTCGCACGAACCGGAAGTCTTGATCGACAAAAGAGAACCCGACGGGGGCGGACGACTGGAGAGTGTCGAGGATACTTAGGGACTCGGCGGCCTCCTTCTCTGCTTGACGCATTGCCTCGTTCAGTCGAACCATCTCGGTGCGATCGCGGGCGATCGAAGAGGCCCCGACGACCGTGCCATCCGGTCCGAGGACCGGTGACACCGTGAGGGTCACCTGAACCCGGCTACCGTCCTTTCGCAATCGCTCCGAATCCAAGTGCCGAACAGTGATGTCCCGGCGGACTTGATCCAACAAGCCCGAGCATTCTCCGGCTCGCTCTTCGGGAAAGAGGGGCAACAAGCTGCGGCCAATCATCTCGGCCGCTTTGTAACCGTAGAGGCGTTCGGCGGCGGCGTTCCAGGACAAGACCACTCCGTCGAGTGTCTCGCCGATTATGGCGTCATCCGCGGAGGCGACCAAGGCGGTCAGGAACTGCTCCGGTAGCGGCCCACGCCTCTTCCGACCCGAAAGAAGGCTCATTCACGCGTTATCGACATGATCGCCGACAAAGATTAGAGCCAACGGTCACTGCCACGATTAGCAACGTGCTGGAGAGTTGCTGTCGTCCCAGCGAGCTCACCCAGCACAGATGACGACGTGGCCGATCTAGTCTCGATCGTCCGACGCGTCGATGGTCTCGACGAACTGTCCCGGAAAGAGATTCTCACCGGTCGATTCAGTTTTTACGCGATCTGCTGGCCTGTTGGGACATCGTTCGTGGCCTTCGTTACAAAGTCGAATCCCGTTATAACCCTCGAGACGGGGGTCCGATATTTCCAATACGGAGCGACCCTGCGACGCGTCAGTCGACCGAACGTCGCCCTCGGCCGCCGGTTGATGTGGTCATTGGTCAGACCACCCTTGCGGTTCTGAGCCCGAGCGCGTTCAAAACGCTGTTTTCCGACGTTGAAATCATTCTGACCGCCCTTCCAAGTACGGTCGTCGAGATTCGACGTCAACTTGAGACCACACTGCCGCTTACTGACAACGCGGCACGAGCCTTCGTGGAGGGCGCTCGCACGCGAATATCACTCGCCCGACGTGTTCACGGACACCAGTCTCGACTGCAGACAGTCCAGATCACTCCCGAGAAGGTACGTGAGAGTATCAGCAGTCATGGCCTCGATCCCACGATCCTGCTTAGTAGCAAGAACTCGTTCGCCTTCGAGCCGGATGATGTCGAGCGCTTTCGGGATGTTGTTGAGGGTCGTTACTTTGAAGACGAGCACACAGGCGAGTATCGTCGGGCGGAGCGCTTCTCACGACGACAGTGAGAGAAAACAGGCTCTTCGGGCTTTGCTCGGATCACGCGAGAGCCGGCGGGCCCCCCACTTCCGTTCTGCCGGCCTTGACCGACCTTCGCTGGTGCCCGACAAGCCCACCGGGCTCCGTGCAGTTTGCGGGTGCTGTGTTACAGGGCAGGCACCCGCACAAATGAATACGCGAAATTTCGGCTACGAAGCTTCTTGAAGTGGTGACCATCAAGCGAGCCTCGTTTCTCGCCGCTTTTGCAGCGCTGAGCTTCCTGCCTACCGCGTGCACCGAGGCCTCTTCGAGCGGGCCGAGCACTCAGCACGCCCCCGTCCGACTAAGGCCGAGCTTGCCGCTCTCGTTGTCCACGGCCCGTCCGGCTGGACCCCGCAAGCGTTCCTCTCCGGACCGGGTGTCAACCCGAGAGACTGCCTCACGAGGCCTGGGTGGCCGACCTATTCAGGGTGGTTGGCAAGTGAGACGCGAAGCTGGAGACAGAACCCGACCCCTCCGGCACCAGGCTTCGCAGCGGTGTCGAGCATCTACGTCTGCCTAGGCTTGTTCTGGTCTCCGTCCGCCGCTAAGAACGTCCTGAGCCAGATAAGGAGTTCTTACGAAGCGGCTAGACATGAGCCTCAGCCCAGTAGCCCCACTAATTCGGAGACCCTAGCTGGGATACCGGGAGACTTCGTTACGTGGAGGAATGATCCGCCGGGGCAGGAGGACATCTGGTTCGCCAAAGGTAGCGTTGTCGATTGAACCGTTGTCCTTGGTCCGCAATACTTCCCCGGTCGGCCTTATGCAATCGGCGAGGCCGTCGCCCGTCGGCAGTACCGGAGGCTTCCCCTCTAGGCCAGAATCGTGCCAGGCTCGGGCTCCTCGATCGACGTCTCGCTTCACTGCCAGTCGCAGATCCGCGCCGTCGGCCCTCCGACACTGGAGCTGAGCTGGGACCTCTTCGCTCATACTCGCTTTCGCGATCTCAGCTAACGCAGTTTGCGGGTGCTGTGATACAGGGCACCCACCCACCCACCCGATCCTTCTGATCCGCAACATTCAGGCCGGCGCGGGGTGCACGGCAGGTCAGTGCATTCGGTTTCCAGCGTCCCAGGGTGGACACGAGCGACCCCGAACAGAATCGCGTGTTACGCGGTGCTAGGCCACTGTCCATGTCGCTGCGTTGGATCGGGCGCCGTAGGGCCATGCACTCGCTGTTGCCCGCTCGGACGGGATCGCTAACCGTCCTCCACGCCAAGTCGCGGGTGGGGCTCGCGGTTGGCACGTTGGCCATGGTCACGGGAGCCTTTGGCGCGAGCGCGATGCCCACCGTCGCGGCCGAGGCGGTACGCCCCGCTCCGATGGCCTTGAGCTGGTCGGCGACGGACCTGGATCCGGCGGAGTTCGGCGCGGTCGCGTGCACAACTCCAACACACTGCATCGCCCTCGGTCCTGAAGGTTGGGCGGCGTGGTCCGACGACGGCGGACAGCGATGGACGAGCTCGGTCGTGGCGAGCCTCGAGAATGCCACTTTCAAACGCGTCGTCTGCCCCTCGGCAAGCCGGTGTGTGGCCGTCGGCGCAATCGACGAGATACCGTTGTCCTCCGGGATTGCGCCGGGTGCAGCAGCGGTCAGCTTGGACGGCGGCCTTCATTGGGTGCGCGCAAGGATTCCCGGATCGCTTGTCGACTTCCTCGGTGGACTCGCCTGCCCGACAACCAAGGTGTGTTATGCCACCGCGGTTGGTCTCCCCTCTGGCGATCGTGGCTTCTTCCTCGAAAGCACCGACGGAGGTCTCAGCTGGAATGCGCGACTTGCCTGGCCCGAGCCCGAGCTTTACAGGGCCGGGGCACTCTCGTGCCCCGAGGTCGGACACTGCTGGGCGACAGGTGGTCGGTACGGGATCGTGGTCACCACCAACGGCGGTCACAGCTGGATGATTCAGCACGAGCCGATGGGCGCTCAGGGGCTCCCCGACCTCGCTGATCTTGACTGCCAGAGCGTCCTGCGGTGCATCGGCGTCGGAGTCAGCGGCATGGTTCTGGCTATCGTCGTGACAGACGATGGAGGAGCTTCGTGGCGCTTTCCTCCAAACGAGGCTTCGTCTCGCTCCTCACTATGGACGGCGGGACCTGGTGTGTTCGCGTCCGTGAGCTGTTCGACCGCCGGCCGCTGCGTCGCGGTGGGTGGGGAGGACATTAAGGGGCCGATCGTGGCGGTGAGTAACGACTGGGGTGAAAGCTGGCAGGAGCCTGCGACGCCATCGCCCACCTCCGGCGGAGGTCTGTTCGACGTGACCTGTGACGCTTTGAACAGCTGCATCATCGTGGGCTCGACTGCCAACGAGGCCGCCCTCATCGCCACAAGCGCGCCGAACGCCCCTTGGACGACGCGGTTTCAGGGAGTTGGTTCCACCTGGACGTCGCTTTCGTGCCCGGGGCTTAAGCACTGCGTAGCGGTCGGTAGCTCTTCGGGGCCTGACGGGTACCCAAGTGGGGCGGAGGTTCTGACAAGCACGAACGGCGGTCTTAACTGGATGCAACAGAGGCCACCAGCCAGGGTGTTCGCGTTGTCCGGCGTTGATTGCCCGAGCGTGGGCATCTGCTATGCGACAGCATACGTAAGCCCGTCGTCCAGCCTAGAAGGCACACCCTGGATGGCGGCGCTCTATCGCAGCGACGACGGCGGACGGACCTGGCACCGTGAGTCGCTTCCAAAGATTCTCATCCTCGCGGCAATCACCTGTCCGAGTTCATCGATCTGCTACGCCGTGGGAGCGATCGATGCAAACGGCTCACCCTCCCACGACGCAATCGTGAAGACAGTCGACGGTGGCGCTCACTGGGTCGATCAGCCCGTTCCGACCCCGGTGCACGCCGAGGGGCTCTACGCGATCTCATGTCCGAGTGCTCTTCGATGCTGGGCGGTAGGGGACTATGGAGTCCTCGCCACGAAGAACGGTGGGCGGACGTGGTGGGATCAGCCCGTCGATTCGGGCCTCCAGGCAATCGCCTGCCCAGCCGAGCAGATGTGCGTCGCAGTGAGCGACGGATACGGCTTTGGCCCCTCCTTGGCGCCTTCTCTCTACGTCACGCTCGACGGTGGTCGAACGTGGTCCAGCCCGAGCTTGCCGGCCGCGAGCCTCGGACTCACGGGTGTCTCGTGCCCGACGACCTCAGAGTGCGTGGCTGCCGGCTCAGGTCCCAAGGGAGCCGTTGTGCTCGCCAGCTTCGACGGTGGACGGCGTTGGGCGCTTCAGCCAGTACCGCAGATGGCCAATTCCATTCCTGGGGAGAGCCCTGCCTATGACACAGTGCAGTGCGCTGCGCCGCTGCACTGTGTCGTTCTCGGCGGAGGGCCCATCGCGGAGCTCGCGATCGGCAGCTGATTATCCGGGAGTCACCTTCGCCGGGTTCCTGACGCGTCAGAACTAAGCCAGCGCTCTCTTGTCAGAGGAGAACTGTTCGCGCACCTAATCGATCGGGTGTTCAGCTACGTCCCGTGACCACACTGTCGAAGCCCGAGGGGACTCCATCGCTCCGATCGGACCCCATTGC
>JBEKMZ010000116.1:0-9626 GCA_049523315.1 Acidimicrobiales bacterium
GGCGTCCACGGCCATGCGGCGGGGCCTCGTTCCGGCCGAGGCGGCGCGTTCTCGATGAGCCTGGACGTCGACGCGGAGCGGCTCGCGCAGTTAGCGGCTACCGTACTCGACGTGGGCATTTCGCTGGGAAGCGTTCGTCCTGTCCGGCGTCGAGGACCTGATAATGGATGAGTTCGGAAACGTCTACGAGGACATCGACATTCAGCCCCTGTAGGCAGCTTCTGCGCCCTTCTTTTGCGTGTCGGCACCCCTAGCACCCCTGCCGTACGCCAGCGCCGTCGTGGGCCGTTCGGGCAGCACAAGGCGGCCACGTCGTGGGCCTGCTGGTGCGCCAACATTGCGCCCATGACCGGGAACCAAGTATGTGGCTGCGCCTCGGTGACCCAGACGACGCTGTTCTCGGCGCGTGGTTGCCAAAGGAGTCAGTGCGTGACATCTATCTCACCGACGACCCGGCTGTCGCCGCCGTGCTGTTGGACAAGGCGATCGCCGGCTGCCTCGCCGACGAGGTGCCCGAAGTCAGATCGCTCGGCAACACCCTCAAGCGCTGGCAGTCAGAGATCCTCGCCCACCATCGAACGGGAGCCTCGAACGGACCGACCGAAGGGCTCAACCTTGCGTGAAGAAGGTCAAGCGCGCCGGCCATGGCTTCGTCAGCTTCGAGCACTACCGCCTTCGAGTTCTACTTCATGCTGGTGGAGTCGCCTGGCCATCACGACCAAGTCCGCCGAGGATCCGAACGAACTCTCCCCACTCAAACGCGTAGAGCCTCTTTACCTTGATGATCCTCGTCGGGATCGGCCTCATCGTGTTCGGCGTCGTACGCCTGCGCCGCCGCAGGCCCGTCGTGCCGCTCGCCTGGCAGGGCCCATTTTCTGTCGGCGATCCGTATGTGGGCACGGCTGCGCCCTGGGGAGCGACCGGGTCGGGCCCGCCGACGGCCGCGTGGGCGCCGCCGGCACGATGGTATGGGGACCCGATGGCTCCGCCGGGGGCCGCACAGCTGCGCTACTGGGACGGGTCCCAGTGGACGGCCGAGGCCGCCGATCCGAGTTGATCGTCGCGCCGCGGCACCCGTCCGCGAGGAGCGCTCAGGCCATCCCTTGAAAGACCAGGTCTCGACTCCTCATGGTCTGCGTCGGTGCAGACGGCGGGGCCCAGATGAAGAATGAGCGCCCCGACCGCCCAATCTGAGTTGTGACCGGGACGACTTGTGCCTGCGACGCCGTCGAGTGAACAGCACCGACCCGCCGGCGAGGATCACACCCGAGGTCGGCAACAAGATCGCCTTCGTCGCCTCGGGTACCACGGCCAAAGGAGTCGAGTCTGCCACGCTCGAGACCACTCCCGCGGTTGAACCGGCCTGGCCTACCCCGACTGAGGCTGTGTAAGCGGCGACAGTGAGAGGTGCCACCGACGGGTCGAGAGGCAGGATGCCGTCGACATTGGCGTTGAAGTAGCTCTGGTACGCAACGTCGTGGCTAGCGATGAAGGCTGCCATTCCCCGCACATAGTAAGGGTCGTCACCCCCGGCGTTGGGACCGCCAGTAGTGGTCCCCCACTCCGGGATGCTGAGCGGCTTGCCATTTGCGACGGCAAAAGCCTCAACGGTGTCGAGGCCTTCTGGTTGGGCGGCCAGCGCTGCGAAACGAGTCGGACCCGGCGCCGGCATGGTGACACCGGTGCCGTCGTACTGGTCGATGCCGATGATGTCGACATAGGCATTGCCCGGATAGATATCCGCGAGAGGAAGGTCACGGTAGTTGGCGTTGACGTTCCAGTCGAAGAGGAAGTGGGCGCCGTGAACTGCCCGCATCGCCGTGACCTCCTGTGCAAAGCACTGCGCCCACTGTGTCCACTGCGCCTGAGTCGTTCCGAGAGAGTCGTTGTACCAGTTGCCGTTCATCTCATGGCCGAAGCGGATCACCGTGTAGCCAAGGCCGGCTGCGACCATGTTCGCGGCAAACTCCGACGCATAGGTGTTGTAGTCACCGGCCGCGCACTCCGCTGTCCAGTTGGGATTGGTCGCTTCGCTGTCAGGAATGAGGTTCTGGGTGTCGATGAGGCTGTGGTGGGTCGGGTCAGCCGCCACCCAGTTGACGAACGGAGCGCCTGTGGGGCTGGCGATCCACGGGCTCACCCAGTCGGCCCATGTCGGGTCGGCGTCGCTGAAAGTCTCGACGCAGTTGTAGTTGACACCGGTGTCTTTCAAGTCTTGGGCAAGTTCAGTTGGCTCATCTGAGATGCAGGTGGTCTTCGAGTCTCCCGCCTGGATCAGGCTCGCCGGGCGGCCCCCCGAGCTAGCCGGCGGAGTCGTGGTCGTGGTGGGCGGAGTCGTGGTCGTGGTGGGCGGATCCGTGGTGGTAGGCGGGATCGTGGTGGTAGGCGGGATCGTAGTCGTCGTCGGTGGCAGCGTCGTCGTGGTCGGTGGATCGGTGGTCGTCGTCGGCGGATCCGTCGTAGTTGTCGGCGGCCGCGTCGTCGTGGTGGGCGGATCTGTCGTAGTTGTCGGCGGCAGTGTCGTCGTGGTGGGCGGATCCGTCGTAGTTGTCGGCGGTAGTGTCGACGTGGTCGGGGATCGCCTACCCGGGAAACCGAAGCGATAGATACCAGTCGCCGGTCCGTGTACCTGGATCGGTCCGCGGACAGTTATGGTCGGGTGGGCAGCCTTTCCGAACGCGGCCGCCAGGTTCGTGAACCTGAGTGATCTGGGCACCGCGGACGTGGTCACGGCGCTGTGGGACTTCAAGGCAGCCACAGGGGCCGTTCGAGCCTGCAACTGTCCGCCGGCGTGGGACGTTGCCCCAGATGCACCGGAGAAGACCGAGGAGTTCAGGACGGCCGCCAGCGCGACGGCCAAGACGAGCCCACCCGCAAGGGCGCGTCTCCGGTAAATGGTCGCTGCGCTGACGAAGTACTCCGCAGCCCGGATAGCCGGCACCTGCCGTTCAGCACGCTGCGGGCCCCGAGCAGGCTTTCCGTCGAAACTTGTTCCAGACGTCCTCAAAGACCGAGACTTCAAGTTCCCTCGCATGGGAGCTGTATCGGCAGCTTTGATACGGCTCTTGAGCGCTTAGCGCATTTGTAACACCACTCTTAGTGATGTAATTCGGCTCGACCAGTTCCTCAAACGGGGCGCCTGTCGGCCGGGGTCCGTGATTTAATCACTGTCCGTATGTATTCAACCACTTACAGTGACAAGTAGTCGACCTGTAGAGTCATTGGGGCTCCCTCGCGATGGGCCTGTTGGGCCCGACCCTGTCCCACCGATAACGACTCGGATCACGACCAGCAGTTCGAGTGAACAGTCCTTGACCTGGCCCTTCATGACCGGGCCATCGAGATCGGACCCGGATTCAGCTCGCCTGCTAGCAGCTTGCCCGTTACTTGGCCTCAGCCTTCGCCGGCCTCCGTTGCCGGGACGGCTCTCCTGATGGCCCGGCCAGGCGGAGATAGTGAGGACCTGCGCCCGATGCCGACGGAAACATTCTCTGTTTCATCTCGGACATTGACTAGTGTCATTGCATGCGCGCACCCGAAGTCCGGAATCAACTGGCATGATAGTGCAGCGGTATATAGAGCACCTATTCCTGGGCCAATGAGGAACCAAATGGTCACGGCCTCGTGATCTCGTTCGTGGTTATCGCGTACAACGAGGAGCACCACATTCGCCGTTGCGTGCTGGCTATCAAGGCACTAGATGGGTTAGACGCGCATGAAGTCATCGTGGTCGACGATGGATCGACGGATGCCACTGCGGAACACGTGCGTGAGATGCAGCTTCAGGATGGCTCCTTGCGACTAGTCGAACAACTGAACCGCGGACGGGGCGCCGCAAGAGCAGCGGGAATATACGCTTCCATGGGCGACTTGGTCGCCATGGTCGACGCAGACATCTGTTTGCCACGCACGTGGCTCACCACCTGCTTGGCGGGCATCCAGGACAACGATGTCGTTGGCGGTACCGCGGTGCCAGACGGCGACGTCACCTACCTCTACAACAGGTTCGGGCTGACTGCGCTAGGGGCGCCAGCGACGACCACGGTCACTGGTAATAACGGTCTTTACCGTTCTGAGGTCTTCAAGCACGTCATGTTCGACGAGCAGCTCCGCGAAGGAGAGGACGTCGACTTCAACCGTAAGCTTCTCGATCGAGGGTTTCGACTCGCTTGTCTACCGGGCCTTCAAGTCGAGCATCGTGAGGACAAGTCGCTGGCCGAATCAGTCGTATGGTTGTTCCAAAGCGGGCGGGGCGCCACGCGTCAGCTCCTCCGCTATCGACAGATCCGTCTACCTGACATTGCCTTCGCAGGAGCGCTTACTGTCGTGGCCACTTCGTGCCTGGCCCGACCGAGGCACCCATGGATCGCCCGACTGCTACTGCCCGTCTACCTTCTCGCGACGAGCGAACGCCATGTCCACGGAAGGTTCGTCGCGTCTGGTTCGGCAAACTACCGCGGTCGCTACTTCGGCGCGGTGGTCGTAGACGTGCTCCTGATTGCCGCCTACTTCGCGGGGCGGACGGTCGGCGTCGTCGATATCCTCTCGTACCCGGGCCGCAGGGGCGAGATGCCAGTCACTTCCCCGAACAGCTCGCAAGGGCCGTAGAGGGCTCTCGAGGGGCCTTTCGGTAGTGGCGCATTGCGATGCCGAACCTTCAGTAGGGTTGGTTTGACGACGTGCACAGCTCGTTCCCCCTTAATGAGGAGAATCCTTCAAGCGTGATCTCTGAACCGTCAACTCCTAGTGCTCCCCGCATCAGTGTCCTCGTCTGCACCTTGAATGGAGCTGAACGCCTCGGAAGGTGCCTGGATACTGTCCGGCTGCAGTCCCTGGGGGAAGCCATCCAGCTCATCGTCGTTGATGACGGTTCGACCGACAACAGCGCCGAGGTGGCCGCCGCGTATGGTGCCAAGGTGATCCGCCACCCCGTGAACCGGGGCCTCGCGGCCGCGCGCAATACCGGCATCGAAGCCGCGGAGGCTCCGATTGTCGCTACCCTTGACGATGACTGCGAAGCCGATCCGAAGTGGGCCGAACGCCTGCTCGACGGATTCGTTGACGGAGTCGTCGGAGTCGGCGGAACGGCCGAGCCGGCTTCAGACGGCGGATACTTCGGCGGTTATCTTGAACGCAACAACCCGTTGGCCCCGCTCGAGATCGACTTGGCGGCAGATACACGGGTCACCTACCGCTTCTGTCGCTACCTGTCGCGCAATGCGCTGTCCCCGCAGTCCGACGAGCGGGCTGTCCACGCCTTCGCAACCGCGAACGGTGCGTTTCAGGTCGCTGTGCTGCGCCAAATCGGAGGCTTCGATGAGCGCTTTCGCAGCGAAGAAGGCGGCGAGGACCTCGATGTCTGCCTGCGCGTCGGAGACGAGCGTGGGCCAGGGTCACTCCGCTTTGCGCCCTCGGCAGTCATTCACCACCACTTCGACACTGACCCACGTGCGCTTCTGCGCCGCTGCCGCTCGTACGGCATGGGAGCAGCACGGATCTATTGCAAGCGGGGAGACCTTTCTCCGACCGTATTCCCATTCCCGGTGCTGATGGCCGTATTGCTCCTCTGGTCGAGTAGGCGAAGATCGCGGTTGATTGCTACTCTTCTCCTCCCTCAATTGCTCTTCTCGAAAGGTTGCCGCAATGCGCTAAGACAACGCTCGTTGGCGCCACTCCTTGACTGCTACATGAAACTGGCCGAGGAAGCCAACCTCAACGTGGGTTTCGCAATCGGCCTGTGGCGTTGGCGTCATCGGGGATAGGTCAGGCCCATCGGTGATCTCAGTCTGGCAAAGGTCAGCGAAGGTCATTATTGGCACGCGGTGCAATGCGGAATGCCATTTTGTGGCGACGGTAAGGATCTCGTCTTGCGAATGCCAGCACTTCCGGGACGGTGCGATAGGATCACGTCGTCGCTCCTGTAAGAACCCGCTCTCCCCAAGGCTCACCGCTACGGAGCTCACAATTTGATATGTCCAGTCAATCCTTTTTCCGCGCGGCCAGCCGTGTGGCACGTGCGCGGGGTGGAGCGTTTGCGATAGCCGGGACTGTGGCCGTCGCACTCCTCGTTCTTCAGACCGGTCTGGGCCACTCCGCGCTCCAGGCTGTGGGCGTGACGCGCTCGTCTCCTTCCTTTGTCGAGCTGTACTTCCCTGATGCACAGGCACTTCCGTCGACCGTGCCTGCTTCGGGGCGCTTGGAGGTCCGCTTCGCGATTGGCAACGTCGGGCTGAAGACACGGTCGTTGGCATGGAAAGTCTCCGAGAACACGGGCAGGACGCAGCTCAGACTGGCGTCAGGTCGCTCCGTCGTCCCCGTGTACAAGAAGGACACGGTGACCCAGACGGTGCGGATCCACTGCGCAGTGGGCCGCGGCCAGAGCACCGAGCTCCTTGTGTCGGTCACGCATTCATCGGCGAGGATTACATTGTGGCTGGCTTGTCCCGGTCGCAAGTGAGCAATTGGGCGTCTCAGGCCTGGTCGCGGCTCCCGGTTCACGGCCGAGCCCCGGCCAAGTGGCTGATCGAGCTCGTGCTGTTGGACGTCGCGGTCGCGGGCAACTCGCTCTGGTTGTTGCGAGCGGCGGCTGTTGTCCTGCTGGGTGTTCTACCGGGGCAACTGCTCCTGCGGGCTCTACGGATACCGGCGATGTCCGTTGGGCGATACATCGCGTATCTGCCGTGCGCCTCGCTAGCGGTTCTCATCTTCACCACTCTCGCCGTGGATCTTGTCGGACCCGTGCTTGGAGTGCACGAACCGCTGCGGCGCTGGCCATTGTTGGTCGGTTTGAACCTAACCCTGCCAGTGCTCGCGATGCTCGGGAGTCGGGCTTCGGCCTCGTGTGACCTGCATGTCTTCGAACTAATCGGGAACGTGCGGTGGATCTGGCCATTGCTCCTGCCTCTCGTCTCGATCGCGGCCGCAGCAAGGCTCGACAACGGCGACGGCAACCTGCTCGCCATCATTGTCGTCGTCGCTGTTGGCGTCATGATCCCTGTCGGAACGGCATTTGCGAACAGGCTCGAGGGCCAGCAGCTCCACTTCCTCCTCTACTCCAGCGGTCTTGCGCTAATGCTGCTGACGAGCATGCGCAGCGCCTATGTCATCGGGTTCGATATCAACGCCGAGTACTTCGACATGCACCAGACAGTGTTGAGCGGAATTTGGCACTTCGGACACTTGAACCCTTACGAGGCGATGCTGAGCGTGACGGTGCTCCCGGCCTCACTTCACGGCCTTATTGGGGGCCAGGACGCGTTGATCTTCAAGCTGGGATATCCCGCGCTCTTCGCCTTCTTCCCAGTCGCGGTCTTTGAGCTCGGGACGCGATTCCTCTCTCGGCGCGCGGCGTTCGTGGCTGCTGCACTCGTCATCTCACAGTCGTACTTCTTCCAGCAGCAGCCGGAGATCGCTCGCCAGGAACTCGCTCTCTTGATCTTCGCCGGTGTAATCGGTGCCCTGTTGGACATATCACTGAGGCGGGGGGCGCAGATTGGACTCGTCTGCGTCCTCGGGGTGTCCCTTGTGGTGTGCCATTACTCGACAACCTATGTCACGATCCTGCTTTGCCTGATGGCCGCTGTCCTAGCGGTGGTGCTGTCCTGGGGAAGGACTACGCCAATTCCGGTCCTCCCCTGGCTCGTAGCCGGGCTGGTCATGGCGGCGGCGGCGGCGATCTGGTATCTGCCCGCAACTCATTCAACGAGTAACGTCACCTCTGCCGCGCAGGCGATCCGGCAAAACGGCATCCAGCTGCTCCCTGGGCGTCGCAAGGGCGAGAACATCATCACCGCCTACTTCAACGGGCTCCGCGAATCGCCTCCATCGCCAGCCCAGTATCAGAGCTCTATCGCCGCCTACTACAGAGGGCACAGCCGCTTCATCGTTCCACTTGCCGCCGCAAAAAACCCCGCCTACGACCTGCAAGCAGCGCCACCTTTATCGGTGCCCGATCATGCCCCAGCTATAGCTTCGGGCCTGAACGCGGCAGAGCTGCTCGTACAACAGATGATCGACGCGTTCGCTGTGATCGGCGCGCTCGTGTTCGCGTTTCGGCGTCGCGGCAATCCGTTGACGCGGATGATCGGCGCTATTGGCCTCACTTCGTTCTTCATCCTTGCCGCAAGCCGTCTGAGCGGCTCGCTCGCCACGGATTACAACTCATCGCGCCTCTTTGTTCAATGCCTCTTCGTGCTGGCGTTGCTCGAAGCGGCACTCATCGAAATGGTGGTGACGCGCCTGAAGTCGCGAACATGGGTGGGACCCCTTTTGTTCGGCGGTTTCAGCCTGATGCTACTCGTCGCCTTTGTGGGCAACTCCGGTCTTGCCGTCCCGGTGGTCGGTGGCAACCCCTCCTTGATTCTGTCAAACAAAGGTGAGGACTACTCTGCCCTCTACCCGAGCTCGCAGGAACGGAGGGCGGTCCAATGGTTGGCCGCCTCCGTCCCGAGCCAGCGATTGATCTATGCGGACTACTACGGGCAACTTCGGTTGGATCAGTTCACCGGTCTTCGAAACGCGGTGTTCATCGATATCACACCCCTCACGATCGACCGACATGCTTGGGTTTTCGCCTCCACAACCAACGTCGTCCGACATAGGAGCTGGGGTTCCAGCAGCTCCGGGATCGTCGACCTCGTCTTTCCTGCCTCATTTCTCGACCGTTACTTCGACGTCGTCTACTCCACCGGTTCGACCGAGGTGTTCCACAGATGAGTTCAACCATGGAGCTCAGCGAGGACGTGCTCGCCTTCCGCGACATCTTGGCCACTCACGCCCTTGTCGGCCGTCCCGCGCGCCGTGAGGTGAGGACGGCTGCCTGGGACGATCCCCTTCTCCACGAATCCCGCAAAGACGAGCCCAGGTTTACGAACGAATCCAGGCCAGGGACGATCCCAGCGCGATGAAGGCAGCCAAGGTCGTCACCAGCGTCGTCTACAACTACTTGAGCACGGGCTTCATCACTGTGACCGGGTTCGCGTACACCGCTTTCATCGTGCACCGGATGAGCCACGGACGGTTCGGGATTCTCGTGCTCACGTCGTCGATCATCTCGTACTCGAACGTGCTCGATCTTGGCATAGGCATCACAGTGCAGAAGATGGTCGCCGAACGCGCTCACGCTGGGCCGAGTGATGAGATCACGACCATTGTGCGCAATGCAGTGACTTTCTTCACCGTGATCGGGGTGATCGTCTTCGTGGTCCTCCTTGGGCTAGAACCAATAATCGGCAACCTGTTCAAGGTCTCGGGGGAGAATCTCCACCTCTTCCAGGTCTCGCTCGCGATCGCGGCCCTCGGCATCGGCATCTCCTTCCCCTCTGCCATCTACACGGCGGTGCACCAGGCCCACGGTGACTACCGCTACATGAGCCTCCTTGGGATCAGCAGCCAGGCGGTGCAGGTGAGCGTCGGGATGGTCCTCTTGCTCTCCGGTTTCAACATCGTCGCGCTCGTCGCATTGACCGCTGCTCTCAATGTCGTCGCCTTTCTCGTCAAGGTCCGCCATTCCCACAAACGGTTCGGCGTGAGGGTTCGGGAGGGCAAGTCCAGCTGGGCTGTCACCCGGCAGATGCTCTCCATGAGCGTCTGGATCTTCCTCATGAACCTCGCCACCCACCTGATCT
>JBEKMZ010000117.1:0-9470 GCA_049523315.1 Acidimicrobiales bacterium
CAGGACGCGGAAGACGCGGTGCAGGTCACGACATCCACGCCCGGACCTGCCGCTGGTAGTCAGGTGTTTGCCAAGGTGGAGCCCAACGGGGACGCGATCATCGCGTTGTTCAACACCACCACCACGACGACGTCGGCCGACGTGAACATCTCGACGACCGTGGCTGCGATCAACTCTGCAATCGGTATATTCAACACGAAAGTCGCCACCGACACCGCGGGCGCGGCGTATCCTCCGCCGGCAATGCCGGCCCTGTCCGTGGATCCCCATGGCTACGAGCTGCAGGATCTCTGGGGCATGAATTCGGTGGTGTCCGGCGGCTCGCTGGCGAACACGATCTCGTCCGCCGGCTCGATCAATGCGAGCGTCCCGCCCGAAGGCGTGGCGCTGTACCGGATCACTCCGCTCAATGGGGCGACCTTCACTGCACCGTTGATCAGGTCGCGCGCCTCAGCGACCTTCTATTGCGGAACCCCCCATAGAGTCAGGATCTCGACTTCTGGCTACCCGACGCCTGCCCTCACCGAGACGGGCGCCTTGCCGAGTGGTGTGTTCTTCGCCGATAACGGCAACGGCACGGCAACTCTTTGGGGAACACCAGCGTCGGGCAGCGAGGGGACTTACGACCTGACCATCAATGCCTCGAACGGCACGAACCCGCCAGCGTCGCAATTCTTTGTCCTTTCCGTCCGGTCCGGCCACCACCGTCATGGTGGATGGTGGATCCCGGCCACGAAGCGGACCCGGTGATTTAGAAACATCTTCGTCCCTAGCGGGTTTGGCCCGTACTAAACCGAAAGTAGATGCCTTTTATGAGTTATGTCTTGGAAGAAATCAGAAGCCAACCTCAAATGTGGCGTCGGGCAGCCGAGGTCGCGGGCTCCGAAGGCAAACACCTCCCGGTTGCCGGACAGCGCGTGGCAATCGTCGGTTGTGGCACGTCTTTGTACATGGCCCAGGCGTGGGCCGCGGCTCGGGAGCAGGCGGGTCAGGGAGAGACCGACGCCTTTACTCCTTCCGAAGCCCTGCCCCGCTCGTACGATTTCGTGGTAGCGCTGACGCGATCCGGAACGACCACAGAAGTGCTGGACTATGTAAGAGACCTGAGCGGAGCCACTCAAACCGTCGCGGTGACGGGCACACCGAATAGCCCCATCGTCGAGATCTGCGACAGCGCTTTACTACTTGATTTCGCCGACGAGCGCTCGCCAATGCAAACACGGTTCGCGACCTCTGCGCTCGCACTGCTTCGCACGCATCTCGGCGGCGTCGACATCGGTCCCCTCGCCGACGCCGCCGAGGGCGCGCTGGCAGAGCCCCTGCCAGTCGAGCCTGCTAACGTACGCCAGTTTGTGTTTCTAGGGCACGGCCTGGGCGTAGGGTTGGCACGTGAGGCAGGACTCAAGCTGCAAGAAGCGGCCGGTGCCTGGACCGAGGCCTACCCGTCGACGGAGTTCCGCCACGGGCCGAGCAGTGCCATTGACGCGGGAAGCGTGGTGTGGGCCTTCAGCCCGGCTCCGGCGGGATTGGCCGAAACGGTGCGGAAGACGGGTGCCACCTTCATTCAGGGCGAGCGCGATCCCATGGTCGAGCTCGTCGTAGCCCAGCGTGTGGCAGTTGCCCTGGTAGAGAGCAAAGGGCTCGATCCGGACGACATCCTTTGCGGAGTGAGATCCGTGATCATTCCGGCGGACACAGACAGGTAAACCAAAAAGGAGGAAAAAAGGTGAAATTCACCTCGTTATTCTCGGCGGGACGGAAGGCGACTCCGGTGCGGCTGGGCCTGGTCCTTCTCGCCGGTATGGCCGGGCTGGTTGCCGTGTACGGCGGCAGTGCCGGTGCGAGCACCGCAGCGGCCACAAGGACCGCCAGAGCAGCCGCGGCAGCCACTTTGCCCACACCGGTAAAGGGCAGCTCTATCACTATCGACTATCACTATCCGCCACCGCCAAAAGCTGTGCTCAACGAGTTCACGAAGGAAACCGGGGTCAAGGTCAACTGGGTTGAGGTTGGCTGGGACCCCCTACAGGTTAAGATCGCGACGGCGATGGAGTCGAACTCCTACTTCGCGGACCTCACCGACGTCGACTGGTCGAAGGTTGGCGAGTACTACAAGACCAAGTGGTTCTATCCGCTGAACTCGTACTTCAAGCTCTCGTCGCTGAGCGCTGACATGCCGCAGCTCACCAGCTTCTCTTCGCACGGCCAGCAATACGCGCTGCCCTTCGATGCGGGGTTCACGGTTACGACGTGGAACGCGACGATCGCGAAGAAGGCTGGAATAACGACCATACCGACGACGCTCACGGCTTATACGAAGGACCTCAATCAAATCAAGGCGAAGGGCGTCTTGGCCAACCCTCTCGACATTCCGTTCGCCGCGGCCGAGGGCTTGTCCACCTACTGGTACCAACTCACCGCTGCTTTCGGCGGAGAGGTGCTGAACGCGAGCTACAAGCCGCAGATCTCGTCACCGAGTTCGGCCGGCTACAAGGCGCTCGCGTGGATGGTCAATGCATACAAGACAGGGCTCGTGCCCAAGGCCAACATCAATGACACGGACTACGGGGCGATGACCTCGGAGATGGCCGAAGGTCGAGTGGCAAGCGTCTTTTCTGACTACTCCGGCAACGTGGGCTCTCTCTACGACGTGCCGAGCATGTCTAAGGTGGTCGGTCAGGTGGAGTACATCCCGGTGCCCGGTGTCTCGGGAGCGACTCCTGACTTGTCCAACCCGGATGGCATTGGCATCCCGAAGACCGCTAAGAACGTGCCTGGCGCACTGGCTTTCATCAACTGGTTCACCAACCCTAAGAACCAGGCCATCTGGGCCGGGCTCGACGGGCCAGCTGATGTCGTTCCGACCTTCGGTGGACCTGCTCGACTGAGCAGCATGGAACAGCTGGCAAAGACCAAGCTGGTCGTGGCTGCAGGCGAGCGCGAAATCATCAAGCTTTTCAAGACCTCTCGTGCCGAGTTCCCCGGCCCAGGTGCGCCTCCCTGGTACCCCGAGTTCAGCAACTCGGTGTATACGAACATCCATGAGGCCGCCGCTGGCGCAGAGTCCGTGCAACAGGCGGTAACCAATATCACCAACGAGGTCAACCAGCTCAGAGCGAGCTCCTAATCTGACGATGGGCGCCGCTTCCAAGAGCAAGTGGGCATCCGGCACTGGATGATGAGCGGCGAAGAGAGACACACAGGGAGGAGGCGGCCGCGGAAACGTGGCCGCTTCCTCCCGTACGTGTTGCTTTCGCCGCTGGTCCTGTTCATCGGCGTGCTCGGCCTGTACCCGACGATTATCACCACGGTAGAGGCGTTCTTCACGGTCGACCCCGTGGATCCACCGACGCGTTTCGCCGGCCTGGCCAATTTCAGCCAGTTGATCCAAAACCCATTTGTTCGAGAGAGCGCAATCAACACTTTGCTCTATATCGCGGTCGGGGTTAGCTTATCCACCCTATTCGGCCTGGTCATCGCCATGGCCCTACAGCGCCGCACACGCTGGCGCGGAATCCTCATTGCCCTAGTGGTACTACCTTGGGCGCTCCCGGGAGTGGTCGAGTCCGTTATTTGGGGTTGGATCTACGATCCCACATTCGGTGTGCTGAATAGCATAGCGAAGTCGACCGGTCTCATTGGCTCGTACGAGGTCTGGATCGGCATTGGTCGGGTGTCATCAATCATCCTGATCGAGCTCGTCCAAGTATGGCAAATCGCGCCGCTCGCGGCGCTGCTCATCCTTGCGGCACTGCAGATGATCCCCCAGGAGCTCTATGAGGCAGCACGTGTCGACGGAGGCAACCCTCGTGACAACTTTTGGCGTATCACGCTTCCGCTCATTCGTCCTGGGTTGGCCGTGGCAATGGTCGAATCGCTGATGCTGTCTTTGAACGTGTTCGACCAGGTCTACGTTCTCAACGGCGCCGCACCAAGCGGCTCGTCGATCATGATGGAAACCTACCAGATCACTTTCAACAATTTGAATTTCGGACAGGGATACGCCCTCTCGCTGCTAGCCACCTTTGCGACGATGGTGCTGGCCCTGCTCATCCTGGCCGTAGTGTATCGGCGCGTGGAGTTCTAGATGCGCGGGCGAAGCGGACCGCGTCGTCTAGGTCGTGCCTTGCTCATCGTGCTCATCCTCGTGTGGTCGGTCTTCCCGATCTACTGGGCGCTGAACACAAGCTTCATGTCTATCAACGGGGCTGAGACCGTGCCCGCCCATTTTGTACCGTCACCGTTCACCGTGCACAACTATGGGACCCTGCTTAACCAGAGCGCCGGTGGCATCGGCTACGAGTTCTGGCGCTCATTCCTGAATTCCACAATCGAATCTGGCCTGGCAACCGTGGTCACGGTAGTCATCGCCCTGTTTGCTGCCTATGCCTTCGCCAGACTCGAGTTTCGTGGAAAGCGAATCATTCTTGTCACGGTGCTGGCAGGGCTGCTACTACCAGTCTACGCGACGCTACTTCCGCTCTTCCGGATCCTGTCCAACGTGCACCTGATCAATACGTACCCGGGCATCGTCCTGGTTTACTCGTCGGGCTTCTTACCGCTGGCTATCTGGATCATGTACAACTACTTCGCCAGTGTTCCGCGCGATATCGAAGAGGCGGCGTTTGTCGACGGTGCCACACCGGTGAAGGCCTTGTGGCGGGTGATGATTCCTGTCTCGATGCCGGGAATCGCCGCGACTGCGATCATCGTATTCCTACTGGGTTGGGCTCAGTTCATTTTCCCCCTAGTGCTGAGCAGCGATCTGACGACAGAACCGGTCACCGTCGTGATGGCCGCGCTCTATGGCCAGCGCATTCAACCGTTTACGCTACTCACTGCCATGGGCGTGCTAGCGGCAGCTCTGCCGGGCGTTATCGCGCTTCTCCTGAATCGCTACATCGTGCAGGGCATCATGGCGGGCAGCATCAAGTGAAGGGGATCTAGCGTGGCGAAGATCCGCTACGAACACGTGAGCAAGCGCTTTGACTCGACTACGGTCGTCAACGACCTGGACCTAAGCATCGATGATGGCGAGCTCATGGTCTTAGTTGGGCCCTCGGGCTGCGGCAAGACAACGGCACTGCGTATGCTGGCCGGCCTTGAGGAGGTCAGTTCTGGACAGATCCTCATCGACGACCAGGGCGTTAATCACATGGAGCCGCGCGAACGCGATGTTGCCATGGTCTTCCAGAATTACGCGCTCTACCCGCATCTCAGCGTCTACAAGAATATGGCGTTCGGGCTTCGGCTTCACCACGAGCCCAAGGAGGAGATCGACCGTCGCGTCCGCGAGGCGGCGCAGATGCTCCAACTCGAGGAGCTGCTGCAGCGCAAGCCGAGACAACTCTCCGGCGGTCAACGCCAGCGGGTGGCAATGGGCAGGGCGATTGTGCGTGAGCCCAAGGTATTCCTCATGGATGAGCCTCTTTCAAATCTCGACGCGCAGCTGCGTGCTCAGATGCGGGCGCAGATTGCCCGTCTTCAGCGTGACCTCGGCACGACGATGCTCTATGTCACCCACGATCAGGTTGAGGCGATGACGCTTGGGCACCGGGTGGCGGTCATGCGGCTCGGCATGTTGCAACAGGTGGCACCGCCCCCAGAGCTCTATGCACGACCGGTCAACCTTTTCGTGGCGAGCTTCATCGGTTCACCTACGATGAACCTCGTCGAGGCGGAGTTGCATCGCGATTCCGACGGCTTGCGTGCATGTTTTGGGCCACACTGCATCAGGGTTGATCAGGCCCTGGTGGCGTCTCGTTCCGACCTCCTTCACTATGAGGACCGTCGCGTGATACTCGGCATCCGTCCACAGAAGACTGCGGACGCGGCGTTGATGGATACCGGGGACATTGAATGTACGATCGAGGCCACGGTTGAGTTGCGCGAGGACCTTGGCTCCGAGGTCGATGTGCATGTTGCAATCGATGCACCAGTGCCGACCCTTGAAGTAGTGATCGAGGCTACCGAGGCGCGGGAAGCCGGAGTAACCGGGCGCCCCCAAGGTAGCTTCATCGCGCGCCTCAGTGCTGACACCGAGGCGCGCGTGGGTGGCCGGGTGAAACTCTGGCTCGATCCCAAGGCCCTGCACTTCTTCGACTTCGACAGCGGTATGGCGATCGTATGACTGCCCTGCTTGGAGGGACTGGACTTCGTGACCGCTGCCGCTGAGGCTGCCCCGCCCGAGGCGGGCCCAGTCGAACTGCTCGTCGCTGGGGACGCGGTACCCGACCTTATCCTCGGAGATATCGCTGGCGAGATCGCCTTCGGTGAGGGGAGCAATCTGGTCGAACGTGGCGTGCTGACGGTCGGCGGCTCATCGGCGATCATGGCCTGCGGCGCGGCGCGGCTTGGTCTTCGCGTCGCCTTCGTAGGCGTATTTGCTGATGATGCCGCGGGGCGATTCATGCTTCAAGAACTCGAGGGTCGGGGTATCGACGTTTCTGCTTGTGTCGTGTTGCCGCAGCGAAGCACTGCAGTGTGCGTGCATCTTGTGCGACCGGGGGCCGAGCGCGACCGTGCGATGATAAGTTGGCGAGGCTGTGATCGCGACCTGACGGCAGCGATGGTGCGCCGCGCATTCGTCGAATCCGTGCGTCATGTTCACGTGGGCTCCTTTTACCTGTTGCCTGAACTGGCGCCCAGTCTCGCGGCTCTCTTTTCAGAGGCCCGAGCCAGAGGCTGCACCACCTCGGTTGACCCACAGGGCGACCCGGAAGGTCGGTGGCAAAGGGGGCTGAGTGAAGTCCTGCGCGAGACGGACATCTTCCTCCCCAACCAGAACGAAGCAGTGGCTGTGGCGACCAAGGTGGGAGCTCCTCCATCGGGGGCCATCAACGAGCGCGTACTCGAGACGCTCGCCGCCCTTGGGCCGCTCCCCGTCGTGAAGTGTGGTGCGCAGGGTGCCATGAGTCGTGACGGACGATCCGTCGTGCGCGTCGGTGCTATGCCTACCGTTCCCATCGACACGATCGGCGCCGGCGACAGCTTCGACGCTGGGTTTATCTACGGATATCTTCGGGGATGGCCGCTCGATCGCAGCCTCGCGTTTGCGGTCGCGTGCGGCTCGTTGTCGACCCGAGCGGCGGGCGGCGTCGAGGCGCAGGCGTCAGTCACCGAAGCGCTCGCAATGAGCACCGATATGCAGGCTGTACGTCGGTCCGTTTAGCGCCGGCGCGCTAACGCCGGCTGCTCGTTCTGTTTCTCAACGAGGAAGGTACGTCGCGCCTCCGAACGAGTGGGTGATCCATAACTTCAGTTCATACCTCTCCCGAGTCGAACCGGGACCCCTGGCCCCTAGTAGCCAACCGGCGTCGGAGTCGGCACTCTCGACTGAGGTGAAAGGCTTTGTGGCGATCCAAACTGTTCCGATTCGTCAGACCACGTCACGGGGGTTGACTCACTGCCGCGCTGTCCAGCGCCAGAGACCGCAACCCTGAAGAAGCCAATTAATGCTGCCTGCGTAAGCCGGAACACCGGATGTTCCGGGACTTCAGCCAGGAGCTCCTCCTCTGACGACTCGGCCGAGGCATCAAAGTAGGGCCTGGTTACCCGGACCTTGCTGATGTAGGTATGCAGGACCGGCACCGCTGTGGTACCGGTCACCTCTTCAGCCCGAAATCTCTCAGTATGCCGGCGATGCGTCAAGAAGACTTCGCCCGACTGCTCCAGAGCTTGCGCTCGTAGAAGCGGAGGACGTGGTCGAAAAGCAGCTGCCAGTCGCGCCGCGCGGCAAGTTCCTCGGCGTCACGTCGGCCGGCTATGTGGCCGACGAAAGAATCGAAGATGTCCTCCGCCTCGTGCACGACTGGCACCTCGGAGATCGGTGGCAACGGGGCGGCCTGACTCATCTTGTCGAGCTGGGCCTTCAGAAGCGAGGTGAGGCCGGGGTTGCAGAGGACGTGATCGGGACGATGCGGAGCAAGCCCGCCCGCTGGCCGCAAGAGAGCCATCTCACAGGCCTGTTGGAGCACCTGCTCCTCGTGTCCGGCGACGGTGGACGCGAGGACGACGCCCGTCTCCACGTCGAAAACGAGGCTGGCGACGATCCTCGGCTCGTCGGGGATGCGCACGGCATGCGAGATATCGCGGAGGAGAACGAGTCGGTGCGGGTTGTGACGGTCACGACCGCCATTGTTGCGCGGAAGCGACACCGGTTGGCGAGGTGTCAGTTCGCCCTGATCGGAACTACGTCGAGCCCCTCAATTCCGGTGAAGTCTTCCGGGTTAGCTGTGAAGATCGGCAGGTTTCTTGACAAGGCTGTTGCCGCGATAATCGCATCGAAGGAACGGGCCTTCGTACGGCGACCGCTGCCTCGCAATTCGGCTGCGACACGTCCGAACGCGCGAGCGGCTGGCGCATCGAACGGGATCGGCTCAAAGGTTGCTTCGGTCACTTGTAGCCGCGCCAGGCGAACGGCGCGTTCAGACGCGTCATCGGTGACAAGGGGACCGACAGAAAGCTCAGCGAGAGTGACCGTGGTGATAAGCGGCTCCTCGGGTAAATCTGCATCGGCGGCGAGTTGATCCAGCAAGATGACAACTGACGTGTCTAGAACCCCCGGACCGGGACGCATCAAAGGCTCGTGTCGATGACGGAGTCGATGTCCTCGCGTAGTGCAGTCGGGTCCATTGCCGGTAGGGACCGGAACCGCTCGAGGATCGCAGGAAGAGTGAGCCGGCGAGCTTCCAAGGGTCGAAGCTCTGCCACCGGTCGACCGTCACGGGTGATTCGCACGGCTTCACCGTGCTCAACACGGTCGATTATCTCACCGCCGTGGTTGCGTAGGTCACGTATCGAAACGTTGGTCATGACTTAGTGTATCACCGGTGATACATCCTCGCGCCTTCTGTCCACTGCGGCGATGTGGCCGGGGTAGAGAGCGACCATGCTGCCTCCACGCGTCCGAGAGCCGCTAGGAGTCCACCCGTGGCTGCAGAGATGATTGCTTCGACTGGCCGCAGGTAGTTGATATGTCCGGTGCGCCGAACATCGATGTTCCATTCGTTGACGCGTCGTTGCTGGCTAGTGGGGCTGCACGACCTATCCCGTCGATCAGTCCTTCTCACGGGCCTCGACAAGCGCGGCGAGCAGCGCGTCGAAGCGGTCGCCGGATCTGGATCCTTTCACGAGTCGTAGGTTCACCGCGGCCAGCCGATCCAGACCGAGCGTCAAGAAGGTTCTCCTCGATGCCGGTGCGCAGCTGATCTGGTTCGTCGTAGGGCAGGTCGGCACCCGTGTCGTCGCGACGGGCGGCCACCTTGCTGACGATCCCTAGCCCCAGGCCAGTAGCAAGACGTACCGTGAAGGGGACGCAAGAAGCCCAGCGCGCAAAGGGAGCAGTCCACCTAGTGACCTGAGTCGGAGATCCGCTCGCAGTAGGCCGCGAGAGTGTCGAGGATCTCGTCGGCGCTCTTGTGCCAGACAAAGGGCTTGGGTTCCTCGTTCCAGTGGTCGATCCACGCCGT
>JBEKMZ010000118.1:0-12540 GCA_049523315.1 Acidimicrobiales bacterium
CGTTGCAGAACAGGGGCGTGATTTCCGACGTTAGGTCCCCGTCGTGTCGAACGACCGGTGTCCTGGGCCGGGGCCGTCGAACTGCGCTCCCCATCAGGATGGGAACGTTGGAAGAAGCGCCTACCGGGGGGTGCGCCACACCGAGACGACGACGGACTCGTAGGTGCGGGCGTGAGCGCCACCTATCTCGGCGTACCAGGTGTTCAGGGGCGAGCCGCTCGCTCTAGGGGTGCTCGGGAAGGCGATGGAGAAGCGGCCCGAGGGAGGTCCGTAGATCTTGGTGACGAAGGTGCGTGAGCTGGTGCATTTCGCCCGGCAACACGGTTAGCAGCGCGAGGAACTGATCGCCATGATCCAGGCCGTGAAGCAGTAGATCACAGATCTGCGTCGACTCCTGTAATCAAAGTAAGCGCCCTCCACGTCGACACGTGCGGCACCGACCGACCGGCACGCACCCGCGACGCGAAGGCTGCAGACCGGTACGACAGAGAGACAGGCAGCCGCTCCGTCTGTTCGAAGTAACTTCGGTTGCTACTGAACGCCTTCTCGGGTCTTGAACCAAACCAGCCGTCCGGGAAGCTCGCCCGGCAGGTTCATGTGCTCGGGGGTTGGTTCGATCAGTGTCACTTCCAACCCCAGTCGATCAAAGCCGGCACGTAGCTCGTCGTCCGACCTCGTGTCAGCCGGCTCGGCCCGTTCGATATGGTCGGACCCAAGGCACCATTGCGTGCACACGTGCAGCCTCGCCGGAGCCGGGGGCAGCGGCAGTGGTGGCGAACCGCCGCGACTTCGGGCGCCTACCGCCCGTTCCACATGACGGAAACCACCCGGGTCGTCGAGCCGCACTTCCCGCGATCCCGCTGCGATGGCTTCGAGAGCCAGCGTCAACAGCGTGACGTTTATGAAGGTGTGAGTGGCCTCGCATCCTTTGCAGTGGAAGGTCTGGCGCTTTGCTGTGTCGCCGACGATCCCAGCTTTTCCGAGAGCCGGGTGCGGTTTCGGATCCCAGGCCGTGGCGTGTCGGGAGGCCCGATCGTGCATGGCTGACTCCCACTCGAAAAGGGTCCATCGGGCGTCAGGATCCCCATTGAAAATCGGAGCGAGGTCCTCGGTGCCACCCTTCCGCTTCTTCTTGCTAAGCAGACGAGGGCTGCTCACGACGAGCACGCCTGTGGCGAAGGGAGCAAGAGCAAGGAAGTCCAGGCCTCGACCGCAGGTGCAGTGCAAGCGTAAGGCCGGCTGCCTCGCCAACTGTTGGCACGGCGCTACCACGTGCGGTCGCATAGCGGGTTCGTTGGCGGGATCGCGTGCCATCTCGACGCGCATCAGGGGCTCCTTGCCGTAGGAGTCCCAGCCGCCGAGTAGTTTCACGGGCGACTCGTCTGGGTCTGCAGCCTGCAGTTCGGCGAGAGCCTTCAGAGCCAGCTCTCTTGCCTGCCGCTCGGGGACAACGTGCATCTACCGGACCGCCTCGTAGTCAACCTGGTTGCACCGAGAATAACGGTCATGTAACTTGGTCAGTGCTGGTCACTATCGATCGGCAGCGACCGGTCCGGGTGTCGCTCAACTACTCCGGCGCTGGTGCCGCCTCAGCGGGCGGGCCGTGGAGGATGTATGTCCACGCCCGCAAACCCGCAGGCGCTTAGCATCGCAGAAGCCGCGAGCCGACTCGGCGTCCACCGCCAGACCCTGCGCGCCGCGATCCGCCGTGGTGAGCTGCCCGCAGCTCGCCTCGGACGTAGATGGCTCGTCCCAGTGGCTGCGCTCGACCGGCTGCTCGCGCCGCCACTTACGACGACTCACGACCGAGAAGCGTCGTGACGACGCGAAACGCCCCAGGGCCGGAACCCCGGGGCGCCTCTGACAATTCGTCCTCACCGACATCGTCGAGCGACAACATACCTGCTCGACGCCAGGACACAGGCCGGTCGAGCGATGTCGGCTCGTAAGCAGCACCCGGGCGAGCTTCTCCGCCGAGCGAGGCTGCCCCGGGGTCATCCCGAGCGACTGACGCGAGCCAATGCCAAGACCGCGGCCGAACGCTCAGCCGCTTACCGAGCCGAGTCGGAACGCATGTCTTCTCGGCGCCACCCCGGTGCGACCGTCCGCTCGACAAGAGGTCACGGCACCGCTCTGCGTCGGGAGTCCTGGTTCGCGCTCAGCCCTCGGGACCGTGCGTCCCGACAGCGGGCGGTCGAGGCCGTCGCCCTCATGCGCAAGGAGGGCCTCCGCGCCTCGTTGGCAGCTCGGCGCGCCGGAACCACGACGGACGCCATGATGCGTTGGACGGGCGACCGCCTGGAGCGGACCAGCTCCGGGCGCCTGGTCCTGCGCCCTCACGACCAAGGCGTGCGCATCATGCCTGTCGTCGCCGAGGAGGGAACTTTCCGGGCCGTAGGCGTCGCCGGTGGAGATGACGCAGCGGTCGTCGCCGGTCATCTGGACGCGATCGCCGTCGCCCTGACCGGCGATCCGATCGCCCTCGACCCTTTCCGCGGCGTGGTGCTTCTCGTTCAGCTCGAGGACGCTCGCTGGGTCGAAGTCACGCTGCTGACCGACATCGACGAGCTGGGCTACCTCTACTCCGTCGGTGGCCTCGACGATCTGGTCGTGATCTCGTGACCGCGTGCCGCCGTGTTCTCGTGATCGGGATCTGTGCCATCTGTCGTGTGGTCGGCTGGGTCGAAGCCCACCATCCGACGGCACGAGACGCCGCCGGTCGGCACTTCGACGAGTGCTGGACGGTGTTCCTCTGTCTCACCTGCCACAACGACCTCCACCGGCTGTGGAGCGAAACCGGGCTCTTCGACCTTCGAGCAGACCCCCGGGTTCTCCGCCGCCACCGGACGCTGTCCCTCATCGACTTCTTCGCCGAGCGCTCGCCCGTCCTGAACCAGGAAGAGCGCGAGATGCTTGCCGCTGCCGTTCAGGTTCTGGGACAGACCGACCCGTGGAGGGAGGTCGACCGTGCCCGAGCCTGAGCCGGTCCGCCTCGCACTGAGGGCCTACCTGCTGCCGTCGGAGTCGTTGAGACCCGTCCGCGAGGACAAGGTGACGTCGACGCCCTCGCCGGGGCGGCGCACGTCGTGGGCCAATCGGCCCTCTGTGATGTCGTTCATCTCGGTGGTCGCCGGTGACCAGGAACCGGTATTCACCCTCTGGCAACGTCGCTCCTTCTGGCGGAAGACGAGGCAGGGCGTGGTCTTCGATCCGGCGCGCCTCACCGCCGACCGGATAAGAGCGCTCGGCGAATGGGCAGGCTCCCGGTTGGCGCCGCTCGCCTACGGACGGCCCCAGGTGAAGGTCGAGCCCTACGAGAACTGGAGGGAACCCGGCGGCGACCTTTACCGCTTCCTCCACCTTCGCAACAAGGCCGAACAGACCGAGTTCTACGCGGACGACGGCTTATCGAACCCAGAGCGGGCCGGCGCGCCGTGGCTCGCACTGTGGGACCTGGCCTGGGAGGTGTCCCGCTTGGCGGTCGGGCCTTTCGGGACAGGGCGCCTCACGAGCTACGGCTCTTGGTCCCTCAAGTTCGACGCCGAGGGCAAGGGTCCGCACATGACGCTGCGGACGGTCGGTGACGGCGAGGCAGTCCTCCCTCGCCTGTCGAGCCGTCCTGTTCCCATCGACATTCTGGCTCTGGCACGGGTCCTCGACGCCTCGGACGAGAACCCGTGGTCGATGGCCCATGACCTCGGGAGCCAGCTGTCAGGCGAGCCCGTGGAGGGACCGGTCGTCGTCGGCGAGGGTGACGACATCGCCGAAGTGGCAGACCGCCTCCATGTCAGGCTCGACGCCACCTTCGACGCACTCCATCTCGCGCTGAGAGAGATTGACCGGCTTGGTGACGGTGGCCTCCGCATCGACCCGCGCCACGCCGTCTCGCGAGGCGGAGCCGGCACGGCCTCGATGCGCTCTGTCGGCGTCCCGCCGCTCTATGCCTTTGCCAACCGAGAGCTCGCCTCCGAGCCCTTGGCTCTTCATGCCTCGGCGGCCGGGGCCTTCGGCGGTCGGGGCGAGGGGAGCTTGCTCAGGGTCGCCCACCTGGGCGTCCTCGGAGACATCCAGTCGGCTTTCGGGATCAGCGCCTCGGCACAAGGCCTGTCCGACCTGCTGCTGGCCCGGTCGTGGGAGGTCACCCGACCCCTCGACGAGGTGCGGGACCTGTTGAGCCGTGACCCTGATGACCTGTGGCAGAGGTTCGCGCTCGACCGCGAGGCGTGGCGCGGACTCAGGGCGACGTTCGTCCTCGTCCGGCCGCAGAGCGCGTTCCTACCGGCCCGGATCGACATGGGCGACGTTCACGACGCTGCCCATGGCAGGTTCATCGTCGAGGTGGCACCGCTCGACTCGGAGACCCCGCTCTGGTTCCCGCTCGCCGACTGCGTGGCGGCGCGCCTCAGGTCCCCGGCCGGAAGCCTCCACCTGCTCGACGCCATACGGGTCGCTCCAATCGGCCGCAGGGTCCTCAAGCGAGTGCGCGGCTCTGGATGGACCTGGTTCGACCCGCAGCACGACGACTTCTTCGCCTGGGCGATGCTCGACCGCCAGGCGGCCAATGACGAGGCGGACACCCGCGAGCCCGGCTCGCCCGAAGAGTCCGTCTGGCGTGCCCGGGCTCGCTTTGCCCGGAACGTCACGAACACCGTCTCTTTCGGACAGCCCCTGCGGGTCGATCGTGACATCCTCCCGAAGGGCACCTCGGCGGCGATCCCGTTCCTCGACGGCGAGGAGGTCGTCGAGGCGGCGATGCCGCATAAGGAAAGGGCCGGCCCGGACTTCTGTCCCGTCGTCAGTTCCTCGACCACGGCGGGATGCCGCCTGCTCGTCAGCCTTCTCCAGCACGAGTGGGAGAGGCGAGGCGGGACGGTCTCTGCCATCCACACCGACAGCCTCCTGGTCGTCTCCTCACCTGAAGGCGGCGAGGTCACCCTGCCGGACGGCTCGTCCATCTGCTCCCTGTCGTGGAGCGATGCCCGGGAGACATTCGCCTGCCTCGACGCTCTCCTTCCTCCGGGCGTGCGCGGCCCGCTCGCCAAGGCAAAGTACGGGACCTTGGACGAACCGACCGAGGCCGTCGTGATCGCCTGCAACCGTTACCGCCTGTGGCGGGGTGACGAGATCGTTCACGCCTCCGAGCACGGCCTCGGCAACCTCGCCCCGCCCGATGACGGGCGCCGGGTACCGGGCGCGGGCCACCGCGTGTGGATCGACAAGGGCCTGAAGGCGCTCGGTGACGACGCGGTCGACGAGCTGGAGTTCGCAAATGCTCCTTCCGTCTCACGATTCAGGATTACGTCGCCAGAGCAGGCGAGCTGGTTCGGCCAGGGTGTGCGGCCGTTCAACCTCGCGCTTGCCGCTCATCCAGACGTCCTCGGGCAACTGACGCAGTCGGCCGGCCCCGTCGCTCTCGAAGACCTCACGAAAGGCCCCGAGAACAGGCTGTCTCTCGACTGGCGCCGACGTGGAGGTCGCCCGACCAAGCTCGGCGTCCGCAGTCCGGGCGACGACTACGAACTCGGCACCACGGTCTTCGCGCAGTCGATCGGCTGGTATCTCCGCCGCTGGTGGGCGACGCCCGAGCGCGGTTCGGAGCCTGTTGCAGGGACGCCTAACGGACCGGTCCGTGGCCTCGTGGTGCGAAAGCCATTGACGGTCGTCGCCCTCAGCTACGTCGGTAGTGAGGGGTCCTCGATCGACCGCCGCCGCCGCCTCGCCTCTGTCGAAGGCGACGATCCCGTGCTTCTCTCCGAAGGGCTGCGTGACGACCGCTGGCCGATACTGCTCGATGCCATCCGGGAGCTGCGCCGCCTGAAGCCCGCCGTGGTGGCGAGAGTCGTGCCCCCGCGGACTCTGCGTTACCTGCTCGACGATCGTCAGCCATCTGAGCAGCATCGACACAAGCTCGCGGTGTTGCTCGCCGCTGAGGCGCGGCGATACCTGAGGGTGGCCGGCGTCCCCTTGCCGGAGAGTCAGATCGGAATCCTCGTCGCCTTCACCAAGGCGGTCCGCGCCGAACGCTATTGCCTTGACTGCGGTCAGCTGCTCCCAGCGGATGTCCGCCCCAACCGTCGGCTGTGCGATGGCTGCCGGCGCTTTGGCGCCCGGAGGGATGACTCCGAGGACGGACCCTGTTCGGCGAAGGGCGCGCCATGAGCGCGGACCGCTGGCAACTTCTCCCAGATCTCGGAGCCGAGGAGTTCGCCGCGTTGAAGGCCTCGATCGCCGAGAGCGGTGTCCTGATCCCGGTGACCTACGACGCCGAGACGAACGAGGTCGTCGACGGTCATCAGCGTCTGCGCGCTGTCGCCGAGCTACGGGCCGAAGGCACCCCTGTGCCCGAGCCCATGAAGCAGCTGCGCCACTTCGGCTCCGACGAGGAAAGGATCGCCTTCGTCGTCAGCTCGAACGTCCAGCGGCGAAAGCTGTCGAGCGCGCAACGCCGAGACCTTGTAGCCGAGGCGCTGCGACGCCTCCCGAGCCTTTCGGACCGGCGCCTTGCCCTCATGTCTGGCGTCGACGGAAAGACGGTCGCCTCCGTGCGAGCGGAGTTGGTGGGACGTGCGGAGATTCCGCACGTCGAGGCTCGCGCAGACACCCTCGGTCGCCAACAACCGGCACGCAGACGACGCCCTCCCGCCACCATCTTCGTGCAGTCTGCTAGAGATGCCGCCCGCGCCGTGAGCGCTCTCCAGGCACTGGGTGGCGATGCCTCCGGACTGATCGGGCTCACGCGGGCAGAGGAACGAGCCCGCACCGCCAACCTGGCGCGGATCCGGGCCGAAGCGGCAACGGGGCCGTCCGAGCACAGTGGAGATACTTGGGAGCTTCGCACCGGCGACTTCCGCGATGTGCTTGCAGACCTTGCAGACCAATCCGTCGACGCCATCGTCACTGACCCGCCCTACGACAATGACGGGGTCCCGCTCTACGAGCCGCTCGGAACCTTCTGTCTCCGCGTGTTGAAACCCGGTCGTCTGGCGGTGGTCTATGCCGGCAACCTCCAGCTCGACCGCGAGATGTCGTTTCTCGAACGAGGCGGGCTGACCTACATGTGGCACGGAGTCAATGTGCTGGCCGGGCGGCACACCAGGGTCCGCACTCGCATGGTCTTCGGCCAGCACCGCTCCGTGCTCCTCTACTCAGCAGGTCCCTACCGACCTCGCACGTGGCTGAACGACGTCGTGTTCGCCGAAGGTCGCGGCGGGCCAGAGGAGCGGCCGCTACACCCATGGCAACAAGCCCTCGAACCGGTCCGGCACTGGGTGCGCCAGGTCACAGAGCCTGGCGAGCTGATCGTCGACCCCTTTATCGGCTCAGGCACGACGGCAGTCGCCGCGGTCATGGAGGGTCGGCGGTTCGTCGGTTGCGACATCGATCCGGGATGCGTGGAGACGACTCGAAGGCGATTGGTAGAGCTGGCGGCCCGGTCCGAAGACGATCGGGCCGGTGCATGACCGGGGCGCATAGGCTGGCCTCGGAATACTGACGTCTGAGCTCTTTCGGTAAATGGCGTAACCGCGAGGTGACTCCCAGGCGGGGCAAAATCAGACCATGAATTCAGCGGTGACCATAATCACGACCTCGTGGCATCTCGCGGGGCTGACAGCGATGGCCTCGACCCCGCCGATCGACGTCAACGTGTCCACGGGAAACGCACTTCTGGTGCTCGTCGGACTCGCAGGGGTGATCGTCGGCGCGGTTCTTAAAGGCATGGTCGACTTCGTGCTAGAGCGTATTCACGCGAGGAAAGAAGGACGTGTTGCATCGTTGGTTCTGTTTTCGTCCCTCTGGGATGCTCACATCGCGATCAGCGGGTCGGGACTGTTCTCGGTGATTCCAACAGCCCCGGGCGACGACTGGGGTCGATTCGCGGCAACGTGGAACGAGCACCGTGTCGCCTTCACACGCGTCGCCACAGACGATGACTTCGTCGTAGTGGCCCAGGCGCATACGGGGATTCGCGAATGTGCTTCGATACAGCTTCGTGTCCTGGCAGAAAACGACGGTCGCCCATCGGCAATGGCTCGAATAAAGGAAGAAGACGCCAAGTGGCTCGTTTCCTACGCGAGCCAGCTTCGTTCCGCAGGCGTAGCTCTTTGGCGAACCTCGCACACGACCAAACCCATACCCGAAATGCCCTATGACTTCGCGCTGGCGCGACCCGAAGACTTCTTGGGGACCGATGGTGAGTCATCCCAGGACACAGAGAGCGAGGCGGAACTCGACTAACGGTTCGCCTGCCACTCCGGCAGGGCAGGAAGCGGTTGCGAACAATGCAGGTCGAGGTACCTCATCCCGGTCCGCGCGCAGACGGATAATTGCTGCTCGCTCGGGTGAAACAGAGCGATGATCGATGCCGTGACAACCATTACCTGCAAGCGCTGCGGATGCAGCTTCGAGACCGAAGCGACGACGAACACTCGCTGTCGCCACTGCCGGACCGTCGTACGCGTCCCTTCTTCGGCCCGGACTCCCAATGGCTCCGGCTTTAGGCGAGAGCACACCTTCGGTGTCGTCCTGCTCAGCTGCGGCCATCCCGCTGTCGTCGTCATTCATCCCGGTAGGTCGATAGCCGCCACTCTCAAGCGGTACGACTGGGAGTGCCCGGACTCGGGCGCCACGGTCACCGCGACACGGGTGCTGGCAGTGCTCTCGGAAGCGGAGTACGAGAACCTGGGTCAGGAGGCTTTTGACCTGCTCGTCTCTACCGGAGCCGCGAGCTAGGAGAAGCTCTGTCAGCTTTGGACGACCGCTCGATCCGAGCCGAGATCAAGCGGTACGTTGGTCCCTGACACATAAGTGTCCCCGGCGCCGCGTCAACGACCCGGGGACTGGCACCAGGGAGGTAATTCCCAGATGCATTCCGCAGGCTACCTGTCGGCTCCAGCCGGCACCGCCACCCTCACCCTCACTCCCGAAGACGTCGCCGACTCCGTGTCGGCACTCACCGAGACCTACTCCCGCGCCGACTCCGCCGGAGTCTGTGTCGCCGACGGCTTCGGTGTGCGAGTGGTCGTCGAGCGCGGCGCCCTCGAAATTCACGACGGCATCGGTCCGCACCGGCGCTTCCGCCGGTACGACCGGGCCACCCACGGCCTTCGCCGCCTCGTGATCCTGAACGCCGCCGGCATCGTCAGCCTGGACGCCCTCCGATGGTGCCAGGCGCTCGGCATCGGCGTTCTCGTGCTTGGCTCGGACAGCACCGCCCAGCTCGCCTCTACGCCTCGCATGACCGACGATGCCCGGCTCCGTCGTACCCAGGCGCTCGCGCCCTTCGAGCCATACGGCCTCGATGTCGCTCGATGGCTGATGTCCCGCAAGATCCAGGGGCAGGGGAAACTTGTGCTGCGGACCTCGCTCTCGCTGTTGAAGGTGCCGCGACAATCGACGAGCCGCACCAGCTCGAAGCAAGTGCTGCGGCGCTCTACTTCGGGGCCTGGTCGGGGCCGAGCCGAGTGCGCCCCGGCCTTCGCGACCAAGGACCGGCGACGCATCCCGCCGCACTGGTCCGTCTACGAGGGGCGCCGCTCGGTGCTCGCCTCAGCGGCCTCGAACCGCAAGGCCGAGCGACCGGTGAACGCGATGCTGAACTACCTCTACTCGCTCGTCGAGGCTGAGGCGATCCTCGCCTGCCAGGCGGTCGGGCTCGACTCCGGGCTTGGGAGAGGAAGACAAGCGGACAAGAAGGACGCCAGGACCGGGGACCGCAGGCCGCGAGGGCGACCGCCGCCCGGGGACGAAAGCACGACGAGCAGGGAACCGGGGGCCGCAGACACACCCACCCACCCAGAAAGACCCCGGCAGGACGACGGGAGGGACCGGGAGTTAGGGAGAGGCCGGCGAGTTAGGGGAGCGGACGTCGGCACAGAGGCGCCCACGTTCGCCCACGTGGCGGCGAAGGGGTCAGGTGGCGGTCGGGCGGCTTCCCCTTCGGGCGGCCTGCGGCCGGCCTTGTGTCCTCCCCGGTGCTCGACGACCGGCGCCCGTGGCCGGTCACACCGATGTCTGTCGCTCACGTGGCGGCGTCGGGCCCGGGTGGTAGGTCAGGTGGAGGGTGCTAGAAAGTCCGCCGGATGGGCATTTTCCTTGAATGGTTCTACAACAAGCGATGGCACATGTTTGTGGGGTTCGCCGTCGTTCTTGTCAGCGTTCTTCTGCGTTCTCATCTGCTCCTGGTCCTGGGCGCTTGCCTGATGGTGGTGCCGCTCCTGGTGCGCCTAATCAGGCCGACTCACACATTGGCAAAGACCGTGCGGGCACGGAACGCAGCCAAACGTCAGTAACTGTCCGAGGTCATCCGCCGCCACCATGACCGCCGCCGCCGTCCTTCGAAAGACAGACTGACCCAGCACCCCGCCATGCTGTTTGCTGTGTCATAGGGAACGTACCCGCGCCATCGATCCGGGCTGGCAGTGCGACACTTCCATCCATGAGCACACGACTATGGGCGGTCGCCGTTTCACTTGCCACGATTGGGGTTGGTGCTGGGACCTGTTTATCGATCTCAGCCGCCAGAGCTGTCGGTTTCTCGACAGTCCGCCTTTCGACCAACTACTCGAACGACCTCGTAGCGCTCAGCTTCTCGCCGATCGTGGGCGAGGAGCTATGGGCGGGGAACGGCGTCGCCATCTATCGTTCGGACGACGGCGGGATCCGCTGGACGAACATCACGCCAACCAACCTCGTAGGTGACGACCCCACGGTGCGCCTTACTGGATTCACCTCTTACGGAAGCTCGCAGCTCTGGTTCTCCGCGACCGAAGCCGAGAACGTGACGTCGCAGCATCTGCGTGGCTTCGCGATCGAGCACTCGGCAAACGGCGGACGCACCTGGAGCTGGACGGGAGTCCCGACGTGCTCAAGCTGCTCTATGTCCCTCTCTTTTGTGAGCAGCACTCTTGGATGGGCACTCGGGAGCAACGGCAACCTCTACGAGACGACGGACGCAGGGACACGCTGGACGCTCCGGCCGGCGACGGCGGAGACGGCCACCGCCACCTCAGGCGCGATTGACTTCGTCCACGCCTCGAGCGGCTGGCTGTCAACTGGCCGTGAACTCTACGAGGCCTCCGACGCCGCACGCGCCTGGACCCGGGTGCACCTACCAGCGGTTGGACTCTCGAAGACACTGCCCGTCCGGCTCGGATCACCCCACTTCTTCTCGTCCGCCAGTGGGATCTTGCCTGCGACGCTGTCGAACGGGAAGGCCGTGGTCTACATGACGAGCGATGCCGGTCTGAGCTGGAGCTATCGCAGTGCGCCGATAGCGATGGGTGAGCGTTCTCCCGGTTGGTGGACGGTGCCCTCCTTCGCAGTTAGCTCGCCCTTGGTCTGGACGATATCGGTCGGCGCGCAGCTCTTTGTGACCGGTACCGCCGGACGGACATGGTCGAGGGTCGCGCCACCTGCCCTTTACGGCAAGGGCGATCCTGTCTGGGGCTTTGCAATGCCGACTCCTTCGACCGGTTGGCTCGATGCGGCGGCCACGCCGTGCAGCGACGGCGGTGAATGCGCCGTGCCTGTTCTATTGCGCACAACCGATGCTGGCCGGATTTGGCAGGCGATCAAACAGCCGACGGCTTGAACGACCGCACGCTGCGCCGGGGGATACACCAATGTTCGCCCCTCAGGACCGGCGTCGTATCCCATCCCACTGGACTCGGTACGAAGGGCGGCGATCCGTGCTCGCCTCGTCGGTGCAGAACCGGAAAGCCGAGCGTCCGGTCAACGCGATCCTCAACTACGTCTATGCCCTCGTGGAGGCCGAGGCCATCCTCGCCTGTCAGGCTGTAGGTCTCGATCCCGGACTCGGCGTGGTTCATTCCGACACAAAGGGTCGCCAATCGCTCGCCCTGGACGTGGTGGAGCCCGTCCGCCCGGAGGTCGACGACTTCGTCCTCGGCCTGCTGCAGCGCCGGACGTTCCGCAAGGTCGAGTTCACCGAGACCTCCGACGGACACGTCCGCCTACGGTCACCGCTCACACACGAGCTCGCCGAGACGATGCCGCAGTGGGCAAGTTCACTCGGGCCGATCGCAGAGCACGTCGCCCATGTCTTCGGAAAGGCCATGGACGGCACCTACGCCGCCGCCACACCGCTCACACGCAGCCGCACCCAGACAGCGCAGGCTGTTGTGAAGGCGCGTAAGGCATCGGCGCGGACCGCCGCAACGTCGTCGACCTCACTTCAGAAGCCAACCAGCTCCAAAGCTCGCCAGGCATGGACCTGCCCTGACTGCGGCGGACCTGTCACGAACCATCGCCACGTACGCTGCGAGGCCTGCATCGCCGCCGACCCTGCCCAAGCACCCGAGATCAGGGGACGACGCGGCGCTGCCATCGCGGCCCGAAAGCGCGCACAGTCGGAATGGGACAAGGCCAATCCCGGCGTGGTTTACGACCCGGAGCTCTTCCGACGTGAAGTATGGCCCAGACTGGCCACTGTGCCCATTAAAGAGATCGCTGCGGCGGCAGGTTGCTCGAAGGCGTCCGCCAGCGATATCCGCCGGGGGATGTGGGCGCCGCACGTGTCGA
>JBEKMZ010000119.1:0-9271 GCA_049523315.1 Acidimicrobiales bacterium
CATCGCTACTACCCCACCACCGAACCCGCCGTGAGGCCACTTGCGATATAACGCTGTGCCACCACCAGCATTACCGCGGCCGGCACCATGGCGAACGCTCCAGCGGCCATCACTGCCCCCCATTGCGTCGAGTAATTCCCGAGATAGGTGTAGATCCCCAGCGTGATCGGCACTATGGTGGTGCCGTTGAGGATGGTCAATGCGAATATGAAGTCTCCCCAACCATTCAAGAACGCGAACACCGCAATGGTTATCAGGGCCGGGCGAGCAAGTGGTATCACGATGCGTAGGAACGTCTGCCATTCAGAGGCACCGTCAACTCTCGCTGCCTGCGTCAGGTCGTTCGGCAGGCTGAAGAAGAACGCCCGTAACACGAGGATGGAAAAGGGAATGGCGTAAGTGCCGTCGGCGATAATTAGGCCCGGGTACGTGTTCACGAGGTGGATCCAGTGGAAGATGATGAACAGCGAAGTGGCGAGGACGATGGAGGGAACTATCTGCGCCACGAGCATGGCACTGACTAGGACAATGGTCACCCGCAAGCGGTACTTCGAAAGCGCATAGGCCGCTGGCACTGCCACGACCAGGGCCAGCACAGCTGTCCCCACGCCGACGATGAGGCTCGTCAGTACGTTGCCCGATTGCGCCTGGATCACCAGCCGGTAATTGTCCAGTGTGGCAGCGTGCGGCAGCCAATAGTACGTGCCGCTGAACAGGGTTTCAGTAGACTCGAACGAGCCTACGATGACCGCGTACACCGGGAACAGCACTATTACGAGGGCAGCGGCCGTCCCGAGCGTGCATAGCCACCGCAAGGCCCTCGAGTGCTGCAGGCGAGTCATCTCTCTGCTCCCGAGCTGCGCCTCAAGGAACCCCGGCTCATGTACAGGTACAACGGCGCGCAGATCATCGCCAGCACGAGCAGCACGTTGTTGAGCGCGGCACCTTCGCCAAAGGAGAACTGCTCGAAGGACAAGTTGTAAGACCAGGTCGTGATGAGTTGCGTCGTGTTGGCCGGACCTCCTCCGGTGAGTGCGATCACTAGGTCGAACACCTTCACGGTGAACACGAACCCGAGGAGCAGAGTGACCTCGATAACGGGCAGGATTATCGGCACTATGACGAGGCGGAGCCTCTGCCAAGCGCCGGCACCGTCGATGAGGGCCGCTTCCTTGACCTGCACTGGCACGTCTTGAAGAGCGCTGTAGAGCAGGAGAGTGAAGAAGGGCACCCCGAGCCAGATGTTCGCGATAAGTACCGTCACTAGAGCCAGGTGCGGGTTGTCCAGCCAGTCAATTGGCTGGTGGACCAATCCGACGTCCATAAGCAGCTGGTTAACCGCTCCACCTTCCAGCTGGAAGAGGAACCTGAAGATGAGCCCGGTCACGATCAGCGGCAGCAGCCAAGGGACGATGATGAGCGAGCGCCCCAGTGTCCTCCCCGGGAACCGGAGGGTAAACAGCAAGGCGAGGGAAAAGCCGATTATGAACTGGCCGATGAGTGAACCGGCAGTGAACTCGAGCGTGTGGATAATGGCCATTTGGCTCGTGGGGTCACTTAGGATGAAGCGGTAATTTGCGAGCCCGGCGAACGGGGCGGTGAGATCGGCGATCGTCGCCGGAGAGGTTTGCTCGAAGCTCAGCATCACGTTGTAAACGATGGGCAGGGCGAATGCGAAGAGCACGTACAAGACGGCCGGCGTGAGGAACAGCCAGGCCGCGACCTGTTGGCGGCGCAAGAGCGTGAGCCCCCGGGCCTTTCTGACCCCTGAGGTGTGAGCGCCCCCGTTTCCTTGTCCCGCTCCTACGCTCTGCGCTGGAGCGCCTGCCACTGCGTCCATGTTGGCCCGAACCAAGTCGGCCCCTCCGTTGCCAAGAGGTCGACGTCCGGGTCCCCTCATCCTTGGCCTCTCCCGCCTCTGGAAAGGGTGCTCAAGGCTCCGCCCTGCCGTAAGTACACGGGTATGTGTTCCAGAGGCGCTTCTGCCGTGGTCCAGCCGTTGCCCTTGACAGGGGCCCCGGTCCAGGCGTCCAGCCATGAGGCCCCCTCTGGAAGGTAAACGTCCCGTGCCCGTTCGCCGTGCACGGTGACGGGAGCCACCAGCACGTCCGGACCGAACATGTACTGGTCGCGTACCTCCCACGCCGGCGTCTCGCTGGGAAACTCCAAGAACAAGGCACGCATGGGCGGCACGCCGGTGGCGGTCGCTGTGGCCATCTGGTCCATGACGTATGGGCGCAATCGCTCGCGTATCGCGAGTTGTTCCCGGATTATGCCGTACGCCTCATCGCCGAAGGACCAGACCTCATTGGGGGCCCCAGTCTGCTCCGAGCCGACCAGGGGACCCGGCTCCCTGACGCCGTGGAGCCTGAAGAGCGGACAGAAGACGCCGAACTGGAACCAGCGCACCACCAGCTCTCGAAAGTACGGCGAGCTCGGGTCACCCCCTTTGAAACCGCCGATGTCGGTCGTCCACCAGGGGATCCCCGAAATGGCTATGTTCAAGCCGGCTGGGATCTGAGCCGCAAGTACTTCGAACGTGGAGTCGATGTCGCCTGACCACACTGCGGCACCGTAATGCTGACTGCCGGCCCACGCCGAGCGGCAAAGAAGCAGCACCTCATCCTCGCCGCTCGCCCGGAGCCCTTCGGCGAAGCCCCGTGCGTGCTCGCGGGGATAAATGTTCTGCACTGCCAAGCCTGGGCCGAGGAAGTACAAGGCGCCTTCGGGGTCCTCAGGGCGCATCTCCGGTTCGCAGGCATCAAGCCAGAACGTCCTGATGCCATAGCGGCCATAACCGTCTGTGACCTTTGCCCAGATGTACTGGCGGGCCTCGGGATTTGTCGCGTCGTAATAGCGCATGAAGGCCGGACCTTTGTTGACCTTGTCCCAAAAGGGGAGGTGAAGAGGCAACGCCCTGGCACCGCCCACGAGCAGCCCCCGCCGGTCCATCTCGGCGTAGTTGCCGCTGTCGGGGTTCACAGTGGGCCAAATGGAAACCATGAGCTCGACTCCCAGCTCGCGGAGCTCGTCCACCATCGCTTGCGGATCCGGCCACTCCAAGGGATCAAATCTCCACTCACCCTGCCGTGTCCAATGGAAGTAGTCGATGACGATGACTGAGAGGGGCAGCCCCCGGCGCTTGTGCTCACGGGCCACTTCGAGGAGCTCGTCTTGCGTGCGGTAACGGAGCTTGCACTGCCAGAAGCCCGAAGCCCACTGCGGCAGCATGGGGGGGAGCCCGGTCACCTTGGTGTAGTGGCTGACGAGATCGGCCGGCGAGGGCCCCGCAGTTACCCAATAGTCGATTTGCCGCGCTGCGTCTGCGACCCACCTCGTCCGGTTGGTGCCCAGCTCGACGCGGCCCACCCCTGCCATGTTCCAAAAGAACCCATAGCCGCGGTTCGAGAGCGAGAAAGGTATGCAGACCTCTGTGTTGCGCTGGATGAGCTCGATGACGGCGCCCTTCTGGTCCAACAGGCCGTGCTGGTGCTGACCCAGGCCATAGATGCGCTCTCCCGGGATAGCGTCGAAAGTGATCTCGCAGCGGTAAAGGTCACCACCGGCTGGTACATATCGGCGTTGTGGGGGGGCAGTGAAATGGGGAACACTCTCGCTGAACAGCTCCTCGCCGGTTGAACGGAAGAAGCGCACCAAGGGCGGGAAGCCCAGGAAGGAGCTGCTGTCCTGGCTCGACACCTCAACCACAAGGTCGCCATTTTGCATGCGGGCTCGGTCGTCTGAGATCTCGATGCTGACATGGGCGGGCTCGGGCTCAGTCAGAGCACTGCCGGGCGTCTCTGTTATGCAAGGCCCCAGCGTGGAACGAACTCGCGCACTGTTGTCCCCCCATGCTTCGACCTGGAGGGTCTCACGACCCTCTCGCACCGTGAACCCAGATATGTCGCCCCTGAAGGTTGCCATTCGCTTCGCCTTCCCTTAAGAAGAACCTGTTTGCTCAATGGGAGCGGAGGGTGCCACTCCCGATCGAGCTGTCTTCAGTTCCCCATCCGTTGTCGAGGTGCGGTGTTGTCTCGAAGAAGGGCTCCTCGGTCCTGTCTTGACTGACCTTCGACCCAATGGCGCTGCCGCAGAGGGGGCCGAGACCCAGACCCGCATGGCGGTGGAAAGCCTGTTGCCTCTGGCGAAATACGGCACGAAGGTCAGACGCGAGGGTTTGGTGCTGAGGCTGCTCTCATCCTTCGCGGCGTAGAGTTGTCGGTCTGGGCCGTCAAGCTGTCCTCCCCAGGCGTGGACAGCCACTTTGACATAACCCTCGAGGCCAGCGGGCACATCGTAGGTTGCTTCGAGCGGCTGGGTCCCGTCTAGGACAACGTCTTCTATGACTGCACCTTCCCCCAAGTCGTCGGCCTCGATGCAGTGCACCAACGGGCCCCGTTGAACTGCAACGCAGTCGCGGACGGCGTCGACTCTCCAGTGCGGCCTTAGTACTAGCACGGGTGTTGAACTAGACACCTGGAGACGGTCACCGGGGCGCCAATGCCGGGAAACCGTGATGTATGAGCCGTCCCACGCGGTCTCCACGTGCTCGCCGTTCAGCGCTATTCGCGTGCCTTCCTTACTGGCCCAATCGGGGAAGCGCAGCGACAGGTCCCAGCGCTCGGCGGAACTGCAATGCGTCACCTCAATGTCGGTGTCCCCCGACCAAGGATGACTGGTCTGCAGCTTGAGTTGCACGGCCCCGCCTGGGACGCTCGTAGAAACTGTCCCGCTAAAGGGCATGTGCACCTGCAACCCAGAGGCATCGCGCGTCAACAAGTAAGCTTGAATGCTCGCCATGAGGCGGGCCAGGTTCGGTGGGCAGCAAGAACACCCGTACCAGCGGAGGCGATGGCTGGGGGAGTCCTCGTCTGCATCATCGTGACCAGTCCTCAAGTGCAGTGTGTTGGAGTAGAAGAACTCTGTCCCGTGCCGAGAGACCGCCCCCGCGATCGTGTTCCAGAGCACGCGCTCCATCGCTTCGGCATAACGGGCTCGGCCTGTGGCCAGTAGGAGCCTCCAGTTCCATTGAAAGCTCGCGATGGCAGCGCATGTCTCCCCATAGGCGCGATCGCTCGGTAGTTCATAGGCGTCCCCGATCGACTCTTCGCGATGGCGAGAACCGTGTGCACCGGTGACGTACGTCTTGCTACCGAACAGGTCCTCCCAGATGGTCTCGGACGCACGCAGTAGCTCTTGGTCGTGGGTTTCGACCGCAACATCGACGACACCCGCCTGCAGGTAAAGCTCACGCACTGCGTGGCCCGTAGCTGACGCTCGTTGGCGCACGGGCACATGGTGCAAGAAATATGACAGCGGGAACCGGCTGTCGCCCAGCAGGCCAGAGGTCGGCATTCCGACGTCCGCCCTTCCCCGAAGGTCCACCTGCCTGACGGCAAGCTGCAACGCCCGTACGTCGCCCGTCAATCGGTAAAACTCCACTAGGGCGGTCTCCACCTCTGGATGACCGCATATGCCCACGAGCCGGCCATCACCATCGCTCATGGAGAACGTCTCGAGCAAGTGCTCGAAGAGCCTGCTCGACACAGTGAACAGATCCGGTCGGCTACCGGTCCGTCGGCCGGCCACCGCGGCTTGGAGCAAATGGCCTGCGCAGTAAAGCTCGTGGCCCCAACGCAAGTCCTTCCAGGCCAGATCGGGGTGTTGGCCCTGGACCCACGAATTGAGGTAGCCATCTTCGCGTTGAGCGCGCGCGATCAGCGCGCTGACCTCCTCGACGAACTCCTGCACCTCACCGCAGAGCCGTCTGACACCATCCCAGGCGGCGGCCTCCACGACCTTGTAAACGTCGGAGTCCGAGAAGGGCATGCCTTCGTGTGGCGCGTCGTGGCCGCGGCCCTCAGCCACACGCTCCAGGTTCCGGACGGCGCCCGCGGCACGGACCTGCTCTACGCAGTGAGGAAGAGTCCGGGCGCTGTTGCGCCGTTGCCAGTCACCAAGTTCGCAGCCCGCTCCCAGTACCACTTCGCGTAGGCCGAGAGGCCGGAAACGCGCAATCGCGCCGACCGTCGGGCTGACGGGACTGTCGCCAAAGAAGTTCAGCATGGGGTGCCTGGCCGGTGCCGGCGGCTCCATATGGCTTCCTTCCATACGGCCCCTTGCTCGAGTGTGACCTTTCCCTTGCCACGCCTCGCTGGCGTGTCGGACCTTTGGTGCCCGTTGTCAGCCTGTGAGGAAACGCTACCTCATTTGGGTTTCAATTTGAAGAGCTGAGTGAACGAGTTGCCCGCTTTTTTCTGTAGACACCAGCGCGCCGAGGTGCAGAAGCGCTTCCTCGTCATGTGGGCACGGCCCCACTGCCGGATGGGCAAGCCACGCCCGCGCCACGACAGAAAGGCCTTGGAGCGGAGAGTGCGCGGTGGCAGCGGGTGTGCGGCGGGGCGGCCACGGATGACCTCAGCACCGCGCACGCACGGTGGGCCGCGGGTGACCCGGGAGAGTTTCGAACCACCCGCGGGACGAGCGGGGTCGTTCCTCGTCGTGCATATGCTTTGCTCGTGCAGGCGGACCGACAAGCCACGCTCACAGAAGTGGCCCAACTGGCCGGGGTGTCGCTCACCACCGCGTCCAAGGCGGTCAACGGAAGGGCCCGGGTCTCCGAGGTCACCCGGCAACGAGTGCTTCGAGCGGCCAGGGAACTCTCCTACGCCCCCAACCTCGTGGCCAGGAGCTTGGCGAGCGGCCGTAGCAGCACCATCGGCGTCCTGATCAGGGACCCCAGCGTCCACCGCATTGCGATGCCTATTGTCATCGGCGCAGAATCTATGCTTCAACAGCGGCAGCTCTCGGCGATCATTGTCGACGCCCGAGGGGTTGTCGACCGCCTCGCTGACCTGGCGGCCATGCTCCGCCGGCGGAATGTCGACGGCCTGCTCATCGTCGGGGACAACCAGGGGCAAACTCCTTCGATAACTGCCGCGGCCAAGATCCCAAGCGTTTACGTTCATGGCCAGACAACGAACCCGAGGGATGTGGTCCATCTTGTGGACGACTTCGCCGGCGCGGTCGCCATCATCAACCACCTGGTCGAGGTTGGCCGGGCCCGCATAACCCACATCACGGGTCCGGAGTACTCACCGGCGGTCCAGCAGCGAGTCTTAGGGGTCGGCCACGCCCTCGACGAGCACGGCCTGCAGCTTGTGGGCGACGTCAGGTACGGCCGGTGGTCACAACGCTGGGCACGCCAGGCGACGCGAGAGGTCCTTGCCGATGCTCCTGACCTTGATGCCATTGCCTGTGGGTCTGATCAGATTGCAGCTGCCGTCGTCGAGACAGTTATCGCTTCCGGTCGTAAAGTCCCAGACGATGTCGCCATTACGGGGTACGACAACTGGCCGGTCTTCGCTGAGGAGACGGACCCCGCTTTGACAACGCTCGACATGAACCTCGAAAAACTGGGCGCCGCTGCCGCGAATGACCTTTTCGCAATGATCAATGGCACCCGGGTGGGAGGCGGTACCCGTCACCACGAAGGGACCCTAGTAGTCAGGGGGTCGACTGATCGCCACGTGTCCTGACCGTTTCTCGCCTTCCGCGAGCAGGCGGCTGATCTGCTCGTGGCTGTGCCTGCGTCGCGTGATCGTTGTGTAGTCCTACCCATGATGGGGTCTCGGACTCGCACAACTCGTTTATCAGTTCATGGGGAAACGTCGACAACTCGCGCCGGCCAACGCTTCGTCTCCCGCCCTTCAGGCGATGCCGATGTTCTCTGATCTGGAGCGCCCGTGACCAGTTCGACCCCGTGACGCCCGACCACACTGATCAGACGAAGAAGTCCGAGGACCTCGTGCCGTCTGTGTGATTCACTAAAGTTCGACCACGGTCGGCAATCGCAGCGCCTTCAGGTGATGGTGCAAGTGTAAACGCCGGTCGAAAACGGTAGCGCGCCCGGCCTGACGGCCACCGGTCGCAAACGGTGGCGCCCGACCATCCCCGAATCCGTCCGACCGGAAGCTTCCTCGAAGGAAGCCAGCCAGGCGGCCAGACCGGGGTGAAGGGTGCGCACCGAAATGAACCAATGGACTGAGATCCGCCACAAGGTGCTCGTCAACGGAGTCTCCAAGCGCTCCGTCTGCCGGGAGTACGGGCTGGGCTGGTGGACGCTCTACAAGATCCTCACCCACCCTGAACCGCCCGGCTACCGCGTGAGCGCCGAACGCTCAAGACCGAAGCTGGGCGAGTTCTTGGGCGTGATCGACGAGATCCTCGAGGCTGACAAGACCGCCCCGGTGAAGCAGCGCCACACCGCCCGGCGGATCTTCGAGCGGTTGCGTGACGAGTACGGCTACTCAGGCGGCATCACCCAGCTGCGCGAGGCGGTGACTCAGGCCAAGGCCTACTCGAAGGAAGTCTTCGTCCCACTCTCGCACCCACCAGGCCACGCCCAGTTCGACTTCGGCGAGGCGACGGTCGAGATCGCAGGCGAGCGGCGAAAGGCCGCCCTGGCGGTGATGACGCTGCCGTACTCTGACGCCTACTTCTTGAGCGCCTACCCGCGCGAGTGCACCGAGACCTTCCACGCGGGCCATCAGGCAGCGTTCTCCTTCTACGGTGCCCGTACCACTTCGCACGAGCTATGACAACACCTCCATCGCCGTCAAGATTCATTACCTTCTTCTCCGTTTCGTGCGGTGAGGTGTTCATTGCTGTGTCGTCCGTTTCGTCCAGGCAATCCCGCAGGCTTGCAACCAACGCAGGTCGGCTTGCAGGCGAAGCACGATGCCTTCGAGGAGCAACGCCGCGTCGGAATCCTTTTCCTCTTCCATCACGGCGCGCCCCACTTCTCGCAGGCGGCGCAGCAGGTCGCGACGCTGCGCGTCGATGATGCTGATGGGGTCGGCAATTGCACTCTGCGCGGCGGCAATGAGCTTCATGTGGAACTCGACGAGGTCAGGCCGCGGCCAGGTCACGTCCGACATCCACTCCGTCACCCGCTCCTGGCCGGCGGGAGTGAGGCAGTAGACCTTGCGATCAGAGCGCTGGGTCGGCGCGTCGAGCCGTACGACGAAGCCACCCTTCTCCAGCCGCGCAAGCGTGACGTACATCTGGGCTTCGTTGATCCCCTCGGCCACCGGTCCGAGAAGTGCAGGATAGTCGAGCCCGTAAATAGGCAGTGAACTGGGTATTTGCGGCTCTTCGGATTCTGGCGGGGTCGACCGCGCTCATAGGACGACGATCGAGCCCAGCACTCGCCAGTTCGGCTTGCCGGCATAGAGCAGGGCCCGGATCCGGTAGTTCTCGAAGTTCCGGA
>JBEKMZ010000120.1:0-9262 GCA_049523315.1 Acidimicrobiales bacterium
ATAATCATCGGTGTTCTCATTGCGAACTTTGCCATCGACATCATCTATGTTCTCGTGGACCCCCGAACCCGTGTCGGGATCAGCGGTGAGTAGATCCGACGCCGCGGCCAGGAGGCCAGAATGACCGTCACGAACCTGTTGCCTCAGAGTGCTGGACCGACCAAGCGCAGACGCTTCGAATTCCTTTACTTTGCGCTGCGCAACACCAAGCTGCTCATCGGACTCAGCTTCGTGGTGCTGATGGTGCTGATTGCCCTCATCGGCCCGTTTTTCGTTCAGCATCATGACTGGGCGACCACATACTTCTTGGCCTTCCGCCCGCCGTCGGCGCATTTCTGGTTCGGCACGAACTACTTCGGCCAGGATGTGTTCGCCGAGTTCGTGTACGGGCTGCGTGAGAGCCTCCTCGTTGGGCTGCTTGGCGGTTGCGGGGCGACCGTGATCGGCATGACACTGGGCTTCATCGCCGGGTACAAGGGGGGCCTTGTGGACGAGGCCCTCAACGTGCTGTGCAACGTGCTTCTCACGATCCCGGGTCTCGTGCTGCTGATCCTCATCGGGGGATTCCTCAAGCACACGAGCGCATTTGTGGAGGCGATCTTGATCGCGTGCACGACGTGGACCTGGGCCATGCGGGCGATAAGGGCGCAGACCTTCTCGCTCGTCTCGCGGGACTTCGTCGGCCTCGCCCGCCTCTCGGGCGAGAAGAGCCGCACGATCATCGTGCGGGAGATCGCGCCGAACATGAGCTCGTATCTCTTCTTGGTGTTCATCCTCCTTTTCGGCGGCGCGATCCTCGTCGCGGCGAGCTTCGACTTTCTCGGCTTCGGGCCGCCCGGCGGAATGTCCCTAGGTATCATGATGGAGCAGGCCAGCGACTGGAGCGCTCTCCCGCTCCATTTGTGGTGGTGGTTCGTGCCGCCGGGCGCCGCGATCACCTGTATGGTCGGTGGCCTCTATCTGGCTAATGTCGGCCTCGACGAGGTGTTCAACCCCAAGCTGCGGGCCTTGTAGAGCTATGGGCCTCAAGGTTGAGAACCTGCGGCTTTGCTACCGCACGTTGCGTGGCGACGTCGTGGCCGTGGACGACGTCACCTTCGACATAGACGACGGGGAGATCATGGGCCTAGCCGGCGAGTCCGGCTGCGGGAAGTCGACCCTCGGCAACGGTCTTGTCCGCATGGACGTGCGTATGGCTCAACTTGGAGGCCGTGTCGAGCTCGACGGCCAGGAGCTGCCTATCTCGAACGACAAGGCGATGCGGTCCTTCCGTTTCGCCAAGGTGTCGATAGTCCCCCAATACGCCATGAGCGCTCTCAACCCGACTCGAAAGGTCGGCAAGATGGTGGCGGAACTCTTGAAGTCGAGGCACCTCGACTACAAGTCCACCCTCCCGGAGCTCGAGCGCCGCGTCAAACTTGTCGGCCTCGACGTTGACGTCCTCAAGCGGTACCCGATCGAGCTCTCGGGCGGGATGAAGCAACGCCTCGTGATGGTCATCTCGACACTGCTCAACCCGTCGCTTCTCATCGCCGACGAGGTCACTTCGGCCCTCGACGTATCCACCCAGCGCGCCGTTGGCGAGATGCTGCTGGAGTTCCGCGAGCGGGAGTTCGTGAAGAGCACGATGGTGATCACTCACGACCTGTCGATTCTCGCCCAGGTGGCCGACACGATCCTAGTCATGTACGCCGGCAAGCTGGCCGAGAAGGCCCCCGCGGACGTAGTCATCGGCAGCCCTCTACATCCCTACACCCAGGCGCTCATCTCCTCGCTGCCTGAAGTCGGCGTGCGCCACGACCAGAAGACGCTCGTCGGCATTCCCGGCCGTCCCCCTGCCCTCCTCAACCCACCTATTGGGTGCAGGTTCCGGGATCGCTGCCCGGCCGCCTTCGACCGATGTGGCGAGCAGCCGCCCTTCCTGGAGGTCAAGCCCGGTCATTTCGTGTCGTGCTGGCTTCATGCGGACTCGGCGCTGCCGGCGGGCGGACCTGGTGGCGCCGTGGCGGCGGAAGGAGCAGTATTATGCTGATCCTCGACAACGTCAGCAAGGTCTTCAAGACCGGAACCTTCGGTGGTGCATCGTTGCCGGCCGTGCGCAAGGCGAGCTTCGAGATCCGTTCCGGCGAGGTGACAGCTCTCATCGGAGAGAGCGGCAGCGGGAAGTCGACTCTCGGAAAGCTGATCCTGCGTCTCACTCCGGTCACCTCGGGCACGATCACCTTCGAAGGCACCGACATCGCAAGCCTGAAGGGGAAGAGCCTTCGCGAGTACTACCGACACGTGCAGGGTGTCTTCCAGGACCCGTTCAGCTCGTACAACCCAGTTTTCAGAGCTGATCGTGTTTTCGCGACGATCAAGCACTCCTACTTTCCGGAGGTTTCGAGCGCCGAGTGGCACAAGCGAGTGGAGACCTCGCTCGAATCGGTCGGGCTCAACCCGGTCGACGTGCTCGACAAGTTCACCCATCAGCTCTCTGGTGGGCAGCTCCAGCGGATCCTGATCGCGCGGGCACTCCTCTTGGACATCAAGGTCCTCGTCGCTGACGAGATCATCAGCATGCTCGATGCCTCCACCCGGGTGGACGTGCTCAACTTGTTGTCGAACCTGAAGACCCGCGGACTGGGCGTGCTATTCATCACCCATGACCTTTCCCTCGGCAACTACATCGCCGAGCGCACGATCATCCTGCGCCGTGGAGTGGTAGTCGAGATGGGCGCGACGGAGAAGGTGTTCGACAACCCCCAGCACGAGTACACGAAGATGCTGCTGATCTCTGTGCCACAACTGCACAAGAAGTGGGAAGCCGCATCCCCTTCGGAGCGCAAGGCAATGGTCGGAGAGCCACAGAACGATGGTCGCCCGGGCCGGTATTCGAAGAGCAGCCTTCACCCGCTCGCGGGCAAGCGCTCGCGCCGTGAGCATCGGGCGGAACGGGCGCTGGCAGAATACAACGAGGCCGAAGGGCTGCTACGCACCGACACATACCTGAGGACCCACGAGGAGATACCCCCACTCGTCGAAGTCGAGGACGACCACCTCGTAGCGATCTCTGCCGGCGCCCGATAGCGTTAGGTTCCTCGGGCCCAGCGCCCGACGGGGTCAGGGGGTGCGGTGACTGCTCAAGGCAGAGGTCGTAGGCGGCTGGGCACCGTCGCGCTGGTCGTTGCCGCTTGTTTCATCGTATCCTTCGTGTCCCTGGGCACCTCCGCGACCAGTGGGGCGACCGGGGCTGCCCGGACCGGCGGCCTTGACCGAGCCCACCCGACGTCCTATTGCACAAACCCTCAACGCCAGGCGACGGTCGTAGGCAAGCCCGACCTTCACTCGGTGCCGTCGCTGGCAGGTGTGACGGTCACCCCTTATGACGGGGGCCTCGTCGTGTCCTTCGTGTTTCAGCACCGCCTCGTGACCGCTCCGGCAGGGGTGCTCATCTCCTGGAGGGTGTTCATATATCGCACTCGCCACGACGTCGACCGCTCCGCCAACGCGCTTGTCCTCAACGTCGAGGACAGGGGCGCAGGCTGGGAGCCCTCAGGCTGGACGATAACGACCGCCTTGGGCACGGCCCTCGCACTAGTGGACGGCAACGTGATCCTCAACAGAGCTCGGGACGAGCTGTCCGCGTTGTTCCCGAAGGGGTTCGGGAACATGCGCACGCCGTTCTACTGGTACGCGAACGAGTGGGAGATCCGCTCGTTCCTCCCGACCAAGAACCCGAACAAGCCGAACTACTCGGTGAACGGCTCTGAGTCCTTCGACTGCCCGTCGGGCACCGACGCGAGCGGGACACCCGACCCGAAGCTCCTGCTTCACGCGACGGGCTGAGCCCGGTTACGAGCGGACCGTCGAACGGGTGACCCCGCCACCGCCGGTGAGTTTGGTGGCGAGGGCGACGGGGATCACTGTCAGCACTAGCACGGCAGTCACGACGACGTTCACCTCGGGCAACTGCTGACCGAGCCGGATAGCGCCGAAGATCCAGATCGGCAGCGTGGTCTGCGCCCCGGCGGTGAAGGTCGTAACGATCACCTCGTCGAAGGACAGGGCGAAAGCCAACAAGGCGCCCGACACGAGGGCGGTGGCCATCGTAGGCAAGGTCACATAGCGGAAGGTCTGAAGTCCGTGGGCGCCCAGGTCCATGGAGGCTTCGCCGAGCGAGCCCGAGGTGCGCCTTAGTCGGGCGATGACGTTGTTGTAGATGACGACGATGCAAAACGTCGTGTGTCCGATGATGATCGTCACGATCGACAGGTTGATCCCGCCGAAGGTAAAGAACGAGCGCAGGGCGAGGCCGGTGATGATGCCGGGCAGCGCGATAGGCAGCACCAAAAAAAGCGAGACCGCCTCCCTCCCGAAGAAACGGAACCGGTGGACGCCGAACGCGGCCGCGGAGCCGAGCGCGAGCGCGAGAACTGTTGCCGCCACGCCTGCCTTCAGCGAGAGCCAGAGCGCGGACCTGACGGCTGGGTCGTCCCAGGCGATGGTGAACCAGTGCGTAGTGAAGCTCCGGATGGGCCAGCTCTGCACGTTCGAGCGGTCGAAGGCGAAGATGACGATGGTCGCGATGGGCACGAAGAGAAAGAGGAGCACGCCGAGCACCCACAACACGAGCACGACCCGTGTCCAACGGCCTTCCATCTACATAGCCTCGAATGCCCCGAGGGCTCGTGCCCCGAGGAGGTAGAAGATCATGATGACGATCGGCACGACCGCAAGCGCGGCGGCGAAGGGGAGGTTGTTTGCCAGCCCGATGTTGTCGTAGATGACGTTGCCGATGAGGTTCGTGCCCGAGCCTGAGCCGATGAGCAGCGGCGTGATGAAGTCGCCGAGGGTGAGCGAGAAGGTGAAGATCGACCCGGCCACGACCCCGGGCAGGACTAAGGGCAGCACGACGCTACGCAGCGTCCTCGGGTTGCGGGCCCCGAGGTCGGCGGAGGCCTCGAAGTACGAGTCCGGAATCCGCTCGAACGCCCCGTAGATAGGAAGGATCATGAAGGGCAGCCAGATGTAGCAGAACACGATCCCCATCGCGAGGTTCGAGTAGGCGATGTTCGGCGAGCCGAGGCCCAGATGCTGCGTGGTCCAGTCGAGGGTGCCGTCCTTGGTTAGGATGACGATCCAGGCGTACACGCGCGCCAGATAGCTCGCCCACAGGGGCAGCAGCACTGCCACGAAGAGCGCGTTGCGCCAACGCGGCGTCGCCACCCTGGCCATGAAATACGCGAAGGGGAGGGCGATGATCGCGTCGGTGATGGTCACCAGGGCTGCGATCAGCACCGTCCTGCCGATGATGGCCGGTATCGGCGCGTCGAACAACGCCGCGAAGTTTGTGAATGAGAGCTGGTGCTGGAGGTTGTTGGTAAACGGATTCACGGTCCAAAACGCCGTGACGAGCATGACGATGAGCGACGCCAGGTAGATGACGAGGAACCAGGCGAGCGGAGGCGAGAGCGTGAGGGCGGCCCGGAGCCAGGCCCTGCGCCAAAGCGCAGCGGAGACCCGGGCCACCCCCGTCAACTCTCGGCCCTCTCGGGCGCGTGCCGTCACCACCGAGGCGTCAGGTCATCCGGTGATCTGCGTCCAGGCCGTGACCCATTGCTGGAAGGGGACGCAGTCGCTCTTGCCGTTGTCGCACTGGGCGAGCGGGGTCTTCCAGAACCTGATGGTCTTGAAGTAAGCGTCCGGCTCGTTGGCGTGAAGCGACTCGCATGAGCCCTTCTGCAGCTTGTCCATGAGAGGGCACGCCAGGGAGTTGTCCGGCGTCTCGCCGTAGGAGACGGCTTGCTCGGCCTGGACCTGCGGCGTGGTGATGTAGGCCATCCACTTATAGGCGCAGTTCGGGTGCGGTGCCTTGGTGGCGAGCAGCCAGGAGTCGGCCCACCCCGTCGCCCCTTCGCTCGGGATCGTGTCGGCTACCTTGGCGCCCTCCGCCTTGAGCTGGCCGGTCTGGTACGGCCAGGCCGCCCCGACGACGACCTCGCCGTTCGCGAAGAGGGAGATCTCGTCCGAGGCGAGGTTCCAGTAGTCCTTGACGAGGGGCCTCTCTACCTTGAGCAGGTTCACCGCCGCCGTGAACTGGGGCTCGGTGAGCTCGTAGGGGTCCTTGATCCCGAGGCTCGGCTCGTGCACGGAAAGGTACAGGGCGGCATCCGCGATCTGGATCGGGTTGTTCGGGATCGTGATCTTGCCCTGGTACTTCTTGGAGTAGATCACAGACCAGGACGTGGGCGCCTTCGGGAAGACCTTGGTCGAGTAGAGCAGGTCGTTCGGCCCGAATTGCAGCGAGACCCCGTAGTGCACACCATTGATCGTGTTGAAGTCCGGGCTCTGCAAGAAGGGGCGCAACTCCTTCCAGGACGGGATCAGTTTCATGTTCACGGGCTTGACGTCGCCTCCGTAGATCAGGCGCAGGTCGGCGTCTCCGGAGGCCGACACGAGGTCGTACTGGCCGCCTCCTCCGTTGGCCATCAACGAGACCATTTCACTCGAGGAGCCCGCGTATTTGACGTTTACTGTGCAACCGGTCTGGCGCTCGAAGGGCTTCACCCACTCCGGCTGGACATAACCCTCCCAGGCGATCAGGTTCAGCTGGCCTTCACCCTTGCCGATCGAGCTCTGCGGTGCCATGTTCTGCGTCGGTGGCGTCAGGGCGCTGGCGGCGCTCTTGGAGGCTGCTCCCGGCGACGCGGCCGCGCCACCCACCCATCCGGCGATCAGAAGTGGCAGTGCGAGTGTGAGCATCGCAGCGCGCTGGCCCCTTCCGCGGGTAAACGACTTGTGTCTCATGTCCCCTCCATCTGTTCGATACTTCACTTTTCCGCCGACTACAGCTTCCCTCGGGCCCGGCGCGGCCCTAGGTCCCGATCCGGAACGCCTGATCCGGATGCCACGCCACGCGAACCCTCCGGCCGCGGGCCTTGAGCGCTTCGGCGGCGGCAGTCTGGAGGTTCTGGCGCACCGCTACGAGCTGGCCGCCCCTGTCGAGCTCGACAAGATATCGCGTGACGACTCCGATATAGACCACCTCGTCGACGATCCCGGACTCGACATGGGCACCCGCCGGCGCCGGCTCGGCGTCGTCGAGCAAGAGGTGAACCTTCTCTGGTCGGACGGTGAGCCGGTGACCGTCGCGGTCGATCAGGTTCGAGACGCCGATGAAGCCGGCCACGAACTCCGTCGCGGGCCGCTCGTATACCTCGATCGGAGTCCCGATTTGTTCGATCTGTCCGCCGCTCAGGACCGCGAGCCGGTCACTCATCGTGAGCGCCTCCTCCTGGTCATGAGTCACGTATATGAATGTGATCCCGACCTCTTGCTGGATCCGCTTGAGCTCGGTCTGCATCTCCTGGCGCAGCTTCAGGTCGAGTGCCCCGAGCGGCTCGTCCAAGAGGAGCACCTCTGGTTCGTTCACGATCGCCCTCGCGAGGGCGACGCGTTGGCGCTGGCCTCCCGAGAGCTGGAGGGGCTTGCGCGCCCCGAGGCCGGAGAGCCGGACCATGTCGAGCATCCGCTCCGCCCGGGCACGCCTTTCCGCCTTCGGCACCTTGCGGATCTTCAGCCCGTACTCGACATTCTCGACCACGCTCATGTGCGGGAACAGCGCGTAGTCCTGGAAGACGGTGTTCACGTCGCGGGCGTACGGTGGCTGCCTGGTCACGTCGGATCCGCCGAGCTCGATCGTGCCGCTGTCGGGTCGCTCGAAGCCCGCGATGATCCGCAGCAGGGTCGTCTTGCCGGAGCCGGACGGGCCGAGCATTGTAAAAAACTCGCCCTCGGCGATCTCGAGGTTGACGCCGTCAGCCGCGAGCACCTGCCCGTAGTTCTTGCGGATCGCGCGCAGGCGCACCGCCGGGTGGGCCCCGCCCGAGTGCACCAAGTCGAGCTCAGTTGCAGCCTGGCTCACCGGGACCCCCTTGCATGAGGGCGTAGAATAGCTGCCTGCAAGCCCTGGCAACAGGCAGTTGCCTGCGCCTTTCCCGAATCCGCGCTGAACGGGCCAACGCCGGCGGGTCCCACCGGAGCCTCGCCGTGCTGTCGCTGAGCCAGTCCGTCGACAACACGGCTGTGCGGAGAGTCACGTTGCCTCGGTCGCTTTCCGCTAGCGAGTAACGACGGTTATCGCGGCTCCCCGCCCGGACTCCTTGGGTGGGCTGGGAGCACCGAACTCCAAGACGGTGCCGAGCTCCTTGCCGGAGACGAACAACTCGTCAGTATGCGCGGATGGTCTCGATTGGGAGATACTCGTCGTGGCAAGGGTGTCGGTCCTCCTTCGTGAGTTCGTAGCTCTGAAGGAACCTACGCCCGTTGCGCGTTTACACCGGAGATGTGAAGCGACCACGCCCACCGCCTGCCAGACGGTGGGCCTTAACCCAGGTCTTGGCATCGTCCGCGCCGACGCCCGGGGGCGCCAGTCGCTCGCCCTCGACGTCATCGTGCCGTCCGGGCCGAGGTCGACTCCTTCGTGTTCGCCCTCGTGGAGCAGCGCACCTTCCGCAAGGTCGACTTCGTGGATACGACCGATGGCCATGTTCGCATTCGCTCACCGCTCACGCACGAGCTGACCGAGATGATGCCGCGATGGGCACAGGCGCTCCCGAGGCTCCTGAAAGAAGAGCTAAGGAGCCTGGTAGAAGTTCCTCACCCAGCGATGGTGGCGAAGGACCTCGAACTCCTCGGCAGACAATGGGCCCAGCTCAGCCGCACGAACGTTGGCGTCGACGTTGCGCAGAGAACGCATGCCGGGGATGACGGTCGAGACGGCGGGGTGTGAAAGGCAGTACCGCAGCGCTATTTCGGGGAGGCGGTCGACCGGTACACCGAGGTCTTTGATGATGGCCTGGACGCGTTCCCAGACTTGCTCTTTTCGGTCGCCGCCAAAGTAGCTGTTGCGCCAGTCACCCTCGGGAAACTCGGTCTTCGGGTTGATGTTGCCGGTCAAAGCCCCCTCGTCAAAAGGCACCCTGACGATGACACCGACCTTTTCGGCCCCTACTGCGGCGAATAGCTCGTCCTCGGGGCTCTGGTCGAAAATGTTGTAAATGACCTGCACACTGTCGACGACCCCCGAGTTGACAAGCGCCAACGCGCTGGCAGGCTGGTGGTCGTTGATGGAGACGCCGAAATAGCGGATCTTGCCTTGCGAACGGAGGCGCTCGATCGCGTCCATCCAGTCGCCCTGGCCCACCCATTCGTCCGACCAGACGTGGAACTGTTGCACGTCTATCGTCTCTAGCCCAAGGTTAGCCAGGCTTCGCTCGGT
>JBEKMZ010000121.1:0-9093 GCA_049523315.1 Acidimicrobiales bacterium
CACGGCGTGGATCGACCACTGGAACGAGGAACCCAAGCCCTTTGTCTGGCACAAGAGCGCCGACGAGATCCTCGACACTCTCGCGGCCTACTGCGAGCGGATCTCCGACTCAGGTCACTAGCAGCTCTAGGCCGGCTTCGTTTGCAAGCTTGTTTGACACCTCTCCGCAAAGGGAGGTTTCCGCCCGGATCTCGGCAAGAAACCTATTGCGCAAAGTGATCAACATTGCTATAACACTCACAACTTCGATCAAGAATCCACATCTACGGTCAGCAGATCGCTGGGAGCCGCTATGGGTGGAGCAATTCCAGAAGAGCGTCGGCTCGAGATCATCGACCAGGTGCGCACCCGCCCCCTGGTCCGTGCCGACGAGCTGGCCCTGCGCTTCGGTGTCTCTGTGGAGACCATCCGGCGCGACCTGCTCACGCTCGAACGGGAGGGCCTCGTGCGCCGCGTCTACGGCGGGGCGACGCGCTCCGCGCCTGAGAAGTACGAGCCGCCGTTCGAGACCCGCCGCACCCAGCACCTCGACGCCAAGCGGGCGATGGGCCTGCTCGCCGCCTCATTGGTCGAGCCGGCCGACACTTTGGTGCTCGACATCGGCACCTCGGTCGCCGAGGTCGCGAAGGCTCTCGCCCCCGACTACCGCGGCAAGGTGCTCACCAACTCGCTTCTCGCTGCTGTCGAGATTGCCGGGCGCGACCGCATCGAGGTGATCACCTCCGGCGGCTTGCTTCGCTCCGGCGATCTCGCCTGCTCGGGCCCGCACGCGGAGGCCTTCTTCTCCGCCTACTACGTGGACAAGGCTTTCTTGGGCTCCGGTGGCGTCCATCCCGAGATCGGGTTGACCGACTACCACCCGGCAGAGGTCGCCTCACGCCAGATCATCGTCAAACACGCCTCCGAGGCCTACGTGATGGCCGACTCCTCCAAGCTCGGCCGGGTAGCCCTCGCGGAGGTTTGCGCTCTCGACACCTTGACCGCGGTGATCACAGACGATCACGCGGACCCGGACCTCATCGGCAGGTTCGAAGAGATCGGGGTCACGATGCTCGTGGCCCCGACGGAGCAGCCCGCCCGGTAAGCGGGCTGAGATTGGGGGCAGTTGGGTGCAACAGCAATCAGGCGTCGGCATTGAGCAGTTCGGCTACAAGCCGGAGTTCGATCGAACGCTACGCAGGTTCGCGTCGTTCGCGATCGGTTTCTCGTTCATTTCGATAACAACCGGTATCTTTACCACCTACGGCTCGGTGCTCATCTCGTCCGGTCCACTCGGCATCTGGACATGGCCTCTCGTCATCGTCGGCCAGATTGCCGTTGCTCTCGTCTTCGGGGCGTTGTCGGCGCGGATCCCGCTCGCCGGCTACTCATACCAGTGGATGTCGCGTCTCGCGAACCCCTACATAGGCTGGCTCCTGGGGTGGTTCGTCTTTGCGTTCTTGATCGTGGACGTCGTCGCAGTCGACTACGCCCTCGCTTCGACGGTGATCCCGGCGCTTTTCAGCTACGTGGGAACCTCGGCGAACGTTTGGGCCGTGACCGCCGTCATCGTGGCGGTCCAGGGCCTGCTCATCTTGTTGTCGACGGTGTGGTCCGAGCGCGTCAACAACACCGCCGTGATGACCGAGATCGTCGGCATTGGCGGCCTCACGATCCTCATCCTCATCGTCGCTGCCGTGACCGGAAAGCTGACCTGGGGGCACCTTTTCAGCAGGGCGGCGGTCCCGGCGGCCGGTTATTTCGGCTTCGGGGGCGCCACCCACGACAGTCCGTGGGTCCTCGCCTTTCTGCTCGGCGCCTTTACGATCGTGGGCTTTGAGGCTTGTGGCAACCTGGCCGAGGAGACCGACGAGCCGGAACGGGTCGTACCCCGCGCGATGTGGATGTCGGTCCTTTTGTCGGGACTGCTCGGGTTCGTCTTCCTGATCGCGATCAGTGCCGCGAGCTTCAACCTCCACCTGCTCTCGGCCTCGGGGACGCCGGTCGCCGACATCGTCACGCACGTGCTGGGCTCTGTCGTCGGGAAGATCTTCCTCGTGTTCGTGACGTTCTCGATCTTCGCGTGCGGCCTTGTCATCTACATCACCGCCAGCCGCGTGACATGGGCCATGGCACGCGACGAGCGGTTCCCCGGCTGGAAGGCGATGCGCAAGGTGAGCCCGAAGTTCGGGACCCCGCTGATCGCAACCGTGGTCGTCGGCGTGCTGCTCGAGATCGTCCTGGCGGCTTTCGCCAATCGCACCAACTCGCTCTTCGACCTGTTCAGCGCTGCGACCTTGATGCCGGCGATCATCTATTTCGTCACGGTCCTGCTCTATGTCGCCACCCGGCGCAAGCTCCCCGGCGAGCACGGCTTCAATCTCGGCAAGTGGGAGAACCTCGTGATCGCGATCTCGGTCGTATGGCTCGTGTTCGAGCTGTCGATCTTTCGTGACCACTCGTTCTCCACGCCTTGGATCTACGTGGGCGTAATGGTAGCGATCGGCCTGTTGTACTTCGCCTACATGCTCATCACGCGCCGGTCCTTCGAGATGCCGGGCCCTCTCACGACACCTGAGGAACAGCTGCACGAGAGCGGGGACGGAACAGGCGAGCTGCTTTCGTGAACATCCTCGCCATCGATCAAGGAACCTCTTCGACCAAAGCGCTCGTGGTCTCGCCCGACGGGTCGGTGCTGGGCGAGGCCGAGGTGCCCGTGAGGCCGGTGGCGACCGCCGACGGCGGAGTCGAGCAGGACCCCGAGGAGCTCTGGGACTCTGTTCTGTGCTCCGGGCGAAAGGCTCTCGCCGAAGCCGGCGAGCCCGTGGGCGCGATCGGGTTCGCGAACCAAGGCGAAACCGTGCTCGCTTGGGACCGCACGACGGGACGGCCGCTCACCCCGGCGGTGAACTGGCAGGACCGAAGGGCGGCGCCGGTGTGCGACCGGCTGCGCGAGCTGGCGGACGGTCTCGAGGCGATCACCGGCCTGCCGCTCGACCCGTATTTCGCGGCGCCGAAGATCACCTGGTTGAGGGAGAACCTGACGACCGAGGGGGTGGCAACGACCAGCGACACCTGGCTCCTGCACCGCCTTTGCGGGGCGTTCGTCACCGACGCCGCCACGGCCTCACGCTGGCTCCTGTTGGACCTAGACACCGCAGGCTGGTCGCCCGAGGCATGCCGGGCCTTCGGGATCGACGTCGCCTCGCTGCCCGAGCCCGTCTCCTGCGCCGGTGTCGTGGGCGAGACCGACGCCTTCGGCGTCCGAGTCCCGGTGGCCGGTTTGGCGGTCGACCAGCAGGCGGCGCTGTTCGCCGAGCGCTGCCTCGAGGCCGGGGAGGTGAAGTGCACCTACGGCACCGGGGCCTTCTTGTTGGCGACGGTAGGCCACAGGGCGGTCAGGTCGCGCTCGGGCCTTGCCGGCTGTGTCGCATGGCGGCTTGGCGAGGACGTGACCTATTGCTTGGACGGGCAGGTCTACACAGTGGGGAGCGCCGTCTCGTGGCTGGCCGACGTCGGCCTTATCGCCGGTCCCGCCGATCTCGACGGCATCGGCGGTTCCGTGAGCTCGCCCGAGGGCGTGTCCTTCGTGCCGGGCCTTGCAGGTCTGGCGGCCCCTTTCTGGGAGCCGTCCGCCCGGGGGTCCTTCATGGGCCTGAGCCTCGCGACGACACGGGCGCACATCATCCGGGCGGTCGTCGAGGGCGTCGCAGCAGGTGTGGCCTGGCTCGCGAAGGCCGTCGAGGCCGACCTCGGTCGCCCGCTCGAGCGTCTCCGTGTTGACGGCGGCCTCACGCGTAGCCACCTTCTGATGCAGATCCAGGCCGATCTGTTGGGCGTGCCCGTCGAGGTCTACTCCTCACCCAACGCGACGGCGCTTGGGGCAGCCGCGTTCGCGCGGCTCGGGAGCGGGACTGTGCTCTCTGTCGACGAGGCGATAGGCCGATGGTGCCCGGCGGCGGTCTTCGAACCTTCGATCTCCGCGGACGAGGCGCTCACGCGCCTCGAGGTCTGGCGCAAGACGGCCGAAGCTACGGTGAGACTCAGTGACTGAGCGCCCCTACGATGTCGCCATCGTCGGCGCCGGGGTGGTCGGTGCCGCCATCGCCCGTGAGCTCGCGCGCTACGAGCTTGCTTGCGTTCTCCTCGAGGCGAGCTCGGACGTAGGCGCGGGCACGAGCAAGGCGAACACCGCTTTGCTGCACACGGGCTTCGACGCGAAGCCCGGCTCCTTGGAGGCGCGTCTCGTTCACCGGGGCCATGATCTGCTGGAGGAGTACGCGGCGGAGGCGGGGATCCCACTCGAGCGCACCGGGGCCCTGCTCGTCGCTTGGAATGCCGACCAGCTCGCCCAGCTCGAGGTCATCGAACAGAACGCTCACACCAACGGCTACGAGGCCGGGCGTCGTGTCAGCGTCGACGAGATCTACCGGCTCGAGCCGCATCTGGCCTCTGGTGCCCTCGGGGCGCTCGAGATCCCGGGCGAGAGCATCATCTGCGCCTTCACGACGCCGCTCGCTTTTGCCACCCAAGCTGTTGTGAACGGCGTCGAGCTACGCCTCGACAGTGCGCTGATCGGAAGGAGCACCGACGAGGAGGGGCTCAACGTGCTCGTCCTCGCCGGCGGGCGCGAGGTGAGCTCTCGCTATGTCGTGAACGCCGCAGGGCTGCACTCCGACGAGGTGAACCAGATGTTCGGTCACGACGGGTTCACCGTCGTCCCGCGCCGGGGCGAGCTGATCGTCTTCGACAAGGGCTCGCGCCAGCTCGTCTCCCGCATCCTGCTGCCGGTGCCGACGGCGAAGACCAAAGGGATGCTGGTGGCGCCGACGGTGTTCGGCAACCTCATGGTCGGGCCGACGGCGGACGACATTGAGGACAAGGCCGGCACAGAGTCGACTCCGGCCGGAACACGCGCCCTCATGGACAAGGGCAGGACGCTCGTCCCCGCTTTGATGGACGAGGAAGTGACCGCCGTCTACGCAGGGCTCCGCGCCGCGACGGAGCACTCGGACTACCAGATTGCCCTGCACGCAGGGGACCGCTACGTCTGCGTGGGTGGGATCCGGTCGACCGGGCTGTCGGCCTCGATGGCCATCGCCGAGCACGTCGCCGAGCTCCTGGCGGAGGCAGAGCTCGAGCTGAAGCCGAAGGAGAGCTTCGAGACCGTGCGGATGCCAAACATCGGGGAGGCGTTCGTGCGCCCCTACTGCGACGCACAAGCCATCGAGGCGAACCCGGACTATGGGCGGATCGTCTGCCACTGCGAGCGCGTCACCGCCGGTGAGATGCTGGACGCTTGCAGAGCCGTCATCCCCGCACGTTCGCTCGATGGCCTGCGCCGCCGGACGCGGGCATCGATGGGGAGGTGCCAAGGCTTCTACTGCGCTGCAAGGGTGCTCGAGCTGCTGTCGCGCTCGAGCGGCCGTTCCCCGGGCGAGCTTGCAGAGTTGGAGGGACAGTGACATCGAGCTGTGACGCCCTCGTAGTCGGCGGAGGGCCCTCGGGCCTGGCTGCGGCGATAGCGCTTCGCGAGCATGGCATCGGGCGGGTCGTAGTCGTGGACCGCGAGCCGCAAGCCGGTGGGATCCCCCGCCACTCGGCCCATACCGGCTACGGGCTGCGGGACCTGCGGCGGCTGATGGACGGCCCTCACTATGCCCGGCACTACGTCGCCTTGGCCGAAAAAGTCGGAGTCGAACTGCGAACCGAGACGTTCCTGACGGGATGGTCCGCGCCGGACAGGCTGTTCGCCACGAGTCCGGGCGGCCTGGATGAGATCGAGGCGGGCGCGGTAGTTTTGGCGACGGGGTGCCGCGAGCGCCCGCGGGCGGCCCGTCTTATCCCGGGCACCCGACCCGCGGGTGTGTTCACGACGGGGTCCCTCCAGCAATTCGTGAACATATACCGTCTTCCCGTCGGTAGGCGGGCTCTAATCGTCGGCGCGGAGCACGTGAGCTTCTCGGCGGTGCTCACCCTTGCCCATGCCGGGGCCGAGATCGTCGGTATGGTCACGGATCACTCTGTCGACCAGACATATCTGTGGCTGCGTCTCGCCACGGCCGGCCGACACCGCGTGCCTGTATGGACGGGACAACGCGTGGAGGAGGTGCTCGGGCGGGGCCGCGTGGAAGCCGTCGAGCTCACAGACCTCGCCACCGGGTCGGTGCGCCGGGTCGAGTGCGACACGGTCGTGTTCACAGGCAACTGGATCCCGGACCAGGAGCTTGCCCGCTCGGGCGGACTCCTCATCGACCCCAAGACCAAGGGCCCGTGGATCGATTCGGCCCAACGGACCTCGGTGCGCGGAGTCTTCGCCGCGGGCAATGTCCTGCACGCGGCGGAGACGGCAGATCTTGCCGCCCTCTGCGGGCGCTACACGGCCCGACACGTGTCCTCGTACCTGCGCGGCGGCGAATGGCCCAAGAAGCAGGCGCTCGCGGTCGAGTGCGAGTCCCCTGTGAGCTGGGTGTCTCCGAACGCCCTTATCGCACCAGGCGACTTGCCGCACGCCGAGTTCATCCTCAGGGTGGATCGCGTCCTCCAGCGGCCGGTCCTCGAGGCGCGCCAGGGCGAGCGCGTGCTGTGGAGCCGGCGCTACCGCCGCCTCCGTCCCGCCCTGCCGATACATGTGCCGGCCGGGTGGGCCCGATCGCTGCCGGGAACGGAGGGACCGGTTCGATTCACAGTGGTCTAGGAGCCGCTGCTCCGTATACGCTGCAGCCGTTACCGATTCCACCGGTTGACAACGGTGCCGGCCAAGATGCTTAGGAGACTTTTGATTTCGCGGGTTTGAGCGGGCTGGTGAGTTCGCGTCACCGTTCAACTAGCCAGCGCGGGGTATCGTTGTTGGCGGGGTATCGTTGTTGGCAGTTCGGGCGCGACCTGTCCGGTGGCCGTGGTGACCTCTCAGATGGCTGGGGCTCGCTCCCGTGTCCTGTACAGGCCCAGACCTGTCAGCACTACGGGATTGATGGCGGGACGGGGTTGGCGTCAAAGGAAGAGCCCCAGCTTGGAGGGATGGCAGAGCGGACGAATGCGACGGTCTTGAAAACCGTTGGGTGATGAGCCTCGTGGGTTCGAATCCCACTCCCTCCGCCGTTGTGATGTCGCGAGACATCGCGCGCACCTGTCTCGGGACATAGTTCACATCATCCGGGGTTGGCCTGGTAGTCCGTCGTGGGATCCAAGGTGAGCTCGCGCACCAACTCACCGTTCCATCCCCATCGTGGTCGACAACAACTGAACACCGGGCAGTAAAGGCTTCCCTCCGGGCGGGCAGAGCCCGGCCTTGATGGCCTTTCCGACCCGAGACAAGCCGGGTTTGGACGCGCGCCCGCGAGCCAAGTGCACTGGGTCTCCACCGCTGGAAACTGCGGTCTTCGGCTTCGCCGAAGGCTCTTGACATCGAGCGCTCCTTCAGGAACATCGTTCGAGCGCGAGGTGATGCCGAGCAGCGTGACCATCGGCGTGCACATTCTGGTCGCCGATTTAGCTGTGTGAGCCTGGCCTACCGTTGTGTGGGTGCGAGGCGGTGTCGCTCGAGGAACTCGTCGACGGCGCGATGGGCGTCGGCCTTGACCTCCCCATAGAGGTAGTCGTCATCCCACACCTCTTGGGCGAGGCGTTCTTCGTAACCGGTGTAGCGGTGCCGGATGAGGGCCCGGGCCGCGAGCGCCGCCCGTTCGTTGATCTCGAGGGTCCGCGTGCGCCCAACCCGGCCACTGCCGACCTCGGCCGCCCGATCGGCTGCTTCGGTCGCGATGCTCTTGGCTAGCTCGGCGTGCTCAGGGGCGAAATCGAGGTAGGACACGATGGCGTCGCTCAGCTCCTTGCGGTAGAGATCCTCTCTGCGAGCTCGGTACACCGCTCCTTGGGAGCGGCGACTCGCGCGCGCCGCTGCACTGGTAACCGCCTCGGCCTTGGCGGCTTCGATGGCCGCATTTGGCGCCAAGAGGCCTAGCAGCCGGCGATGCGGTTGGTTCCGGCTCCGGGGGCGCCACAGCTTCCAGTAGGTGCCGGCCGCCTTGACCCGCCGGGTGACAAAGGCATCACCGCTCGGTAGGAACTCCCACCCATCAGGTTGATCGAGCTTCCCGTTCTCAGGATTCCATAGGCCCTCGCGCGAGTCGTACACATCGAGGTTCAGTGCGCCGAGCTCTTCGGGTCCCACTGCGCCAGTCTCCTACCGGTCGGAGCTGCGAGCACGCGGCGCCATGTGACTCAGGCATCCGCTCGTAGCCGACCTTCGACGCTCCTTGGAAGCCGGCCTCTACCAGCGTTGAGGATGAGCGTTCTGTGTTCGCGACTGACCGGTAGGACACTTCGACGCGCCCACTCAGGCACTGCGTCCTGCGTCGGGCTCTCCAGAAGTGACACGAGGGTGTTGATGGTCCCCAAGTTCCGCGCCGTTCCCGCTTGCATCGGGGTGCGGTGCCGTCCGCCGCGGCTCAGCTCCGACCGCAGGATGCTGCGGGCAAACCCATCGGGCGTCCACGAGTACAGACTGCGACCGACGCGCACGTCGTCCCGACTCTTCTTGCTACGGGCTCGTTCGACTACGGCCTCGACTGACACCACGCCGTTCGGCCCGGGAGCTTCTCGGAGGAACACGGCGTGGAGAGTCTGTGATCGTCCTCGTCGCGGAAGGGATTGTCACGGACGACGTGGGTGAGCTCGCGGCGGGCGAGGACTACGACGGCAGGGCGTACAGCAAGCCGGTCCGCGATCGCGATCTCGATCTCGATCTCGAGGTCATCCGCCAGTGCGGTGCTGTTCACGTCGGACTTGGCGGCCGTGAACAGGAACATTGCCACTTTGGATATAGGTCGCCACATCGCCATGACCGAGCGACGCCACCACCCGGCGGAGCTCCGCCATCGAGTCCTTCTTCCGACCCAAGACGTTGATCCCTCGGAGCAGGGCGACATGAGGCCCCATGGCTCACCATCGCGCAGGGCACGCGAAGGAAGTCGTTCGGCGCTCGGCCCTGACCGACAGTGCGACGTCTCTCGCTCCATTGTGTGTCGCGGGTTCATCGGAACGCCAGGGCCGATGGCTCCTCGGAGACCTCCTGTTCCTCGACCGTCGCTAGCTGCTGTGAGACGTCGACCC
>JBEKMZ010000122.1:0-9026 GCA_049523315.1 Acidimicrobiales bacterium
CGCGCATGATGTAGGGGACCTCCACTTGGTCGTCGGGTTTGGGTTGCACCCGACATCACAGCCGGGCCAACACGACGACCGGTGGATGGTCTCTGTCAGCGCCTATCCGCGCGACCTCTAAGGCAAACGGCCATCGGATCACTCAAACCTGCGTGGATGAGGCTATCTCCGGCACTCTCGAGGCAGCCGACCGCCCTGGGCTCGCGTGCGCCCTGGCCGCCATCACAACCGGCGCGGCCGATGGAGTGCTTGTGGCCCGCCTCGACCGCCTAGCGCGCCAGCTGACTGTGCAGGAGGCGACGCTCGCGCTCATATGGCAGCGCGGAGCAAAGGTCTTCGCCGCCGACACGGGAGAGGTCCATCGAGACGACCCAGACGACCCAATGCGTACTGCCATCCGTCAAGTCATGGGGGTCTTCGCCGAGCTCGACCGCAAGATGGTCACAAAGCGCCTGCGGGACGGTCGTATCGCGAAAACCGCGGCCGGCCGCAAGGCGGTAGGCGACTACCCCTTCGGCTACGCCGCCACCGGCAAGGGACGCGGGCGCGACTCCGGGCCGGCTGAGGCCGAGCAGAAGGCAGTGGCTCGCATCGTCGAGCTACGCCGCGCTGGCCGTTCCTACCGTGAAATCGCGGCAGCTCTCGACGGCGAGGGACACAAACCTCGCCGGGCGGCTTCCTGGTCGCCGGCAACGGTCCGTAACGTCGCCTTGCGAGAGAACGCTGACTGATCGGACCCAAACGTCCCCCGGATCGCCTCGCAAGTGGTCAATCAAAGGGCATAGCCGATGACTTCTTGTGTTGACCCTAAAAGAAGCCCCTCTGTCTACTTCCCGAGCGCGGTACAGGATCGCGGTTCGAGTTCGTCAGCGCCCACAAGCGTTACTCGGGAGAGAGGGAGACGCGCCGGAAAACGGGCCAGAAACCGGGGACAAGACCGGGGCCGCAAGGCCCGGACCAGGGAGAACGCGGACGAGGCGGGCGGCGGGCCGGCGCCCCAAGCGCCCGGCCCAGCCAGCCCAGCCGGGCGAGAGAGCAGTTAGGGCAGGGAAGGCCGCACGAAAGGCAAACAGGCGCCCACGTTCGCCCACGTGGCGGCGTAGGGGCTGGATGGTAGGTGTCCGGTGGCGGGTTGGCCAAGGCGGGGCCCAAGGGCCGAGCGGAGATGAGGACTACGGACGAGGGAGACGAGACCGGACGGGATGCCGACGATCCGATTCGTCCCTCTGATGCTTATGGCTCGATGGCGAAGTAACTCGGGTTGTTCAGCCCTGTGGCTGGGCCTTTGATGGTGCTCGCGGGCGTCGGTGAGCCCGACTTGGCGAGTTCTGCCTTCGTGTACTCGACCACAGCCTGGTCGCCGTTGTTGAGCACCCACAGGTCGCCCGAAGAGTCAAAGGCGAGGTCCTGCGGGGTGCTCAGGATGGACCCGGCAATAGTGACGTGCGGCGGTGGCGATCCCGACTTGGTGAGCTCGGCCTTGGTGTACTCGGCCAGCGCGTTGCCAGAGTACTCGGGCACCCAGAGGTTGCCCGATGAGTCGAAGGTAAAATCCCAGAGCTGGTAGCCAGGGGAAATGGTGGCACGCGGTGCGGGCGGTCCCGGCTTGGTGAGCTCCGCCTTTGGGTACTCGCACACAGCGTCGGTGCTGGTACTAGGCGACCCCTCGACCCATAGGTCTCCGGAAGGGTCGACGGCAAGACCGTAAGGGCCTGCAACCTGAAACAAACTGGCATTGGTGATGGTGACCCGGGGGGCTGGAGACCCCGATTTGGAAAGCTCGGCCCTGGTGAACTCGGTAACAAAGTTGGCCCTGATGTTGCCCACCCATAAGTTGCCGGAGGAGCCAAACGCGAGCCCAGCCGGCATACTTAGCGCGTTGTCGGGGCCCGAAGAGAGAATTACGGACGGGGTCGGGGAAGCCTTTGCAAGCTCGCTCTTTTTGTATTCGACCACCGTGTCGGAAAGGTGATTAGCTACCCAGAGGTCCCCTGAGGCGTCAAATGCGAGCCCCCAGGGCACGTTCACGCCCCTCGTTATCGTGAGAACGGGGTGCACGTTGCCGGAAGCGCGAACGGCGTACTCGGTCACCGAGCCGCGGCTACCGACCGACCCGTCGTTAGCGACAAAGATCGAGCCCGGAGCGGGCCCCGCAGCGCTTCGCTCTATCGAGGTGCGCACGGCTGCAGCGGCCGGAATGTTCAAGGCTGTGCTGACGAGCGCCCCGGCCACGAGGGCTGTGCAACCGACCAGTCCGACCAGCCGCCCCCTACACATCTGAGGCCACCCCTCCGCCGGCGCGTGTCCCGTCAGCGATGGGCATTGCCGCGTTGCGCATGAGGTCATATCAATACCCCCTCGATTGTCATATGGACTATGAGCCAATGCCGCGGTGAGAGCGACGCTGGTTACGAAATCGTCAGCTCGGTAATCGACTCGTCGCCCGAATTCGCCACCCAGACGTGGGTGCCGTCCGAGGCGATGGCAGCGGGGACGTTGAATCCGTAGCTCGAACCCGAGAGCACCTGGACCATGGCTCCCGTCGAGGCGTTGAGTTCGGTGACCGAGTTGTCACCGCTGTTTGCCACCCAGACGTGCGTGCCGTCCGAGGCGATGGCATCGGGGAGCGTGAACCCGTAGCTCGTGGCGTTTATGACCCGGACTAGGGCGCCGGTGGAGGCCAGGAGTTCGGTGACCGAGTTGCGGTAGGAGCTCGCCACCCAGACGTTGGTTCCGTCTGAGTCGATGGCATCGGGAAGGGTGAACCCGTAGCTCGGACCCTTGAAGATTCCGACCAGGGCACCGTTGGACGCGTCGAGTTCGGTGACCGAGTTTGCCGGGGTCCCGCGGTTCGCCACCCAGACGTCGCCGCCGTTCGCCACCCAGACGTGGGTGCCGTCCGAGGCGATGGCACCGGGGCCGTAGAACCCGTAGCTCGGACCCGAGAGCACCTTGACCAACGCTCCCGTCGCAGCGTTGAGCTCGGTGACCGAGTTGCCCGGGATCACGCCTTTCGGTTGCCACTCATCGCCGCCGTTCGCCACCCAGACGTGGGTGCCGTCCGAGGCGATGGCATCGGGATCGTAGAATTTGTAGCGCGAGCCCTTGATGACCTGGACCAAGGCTCCCGTCGACGCGCTGAGCTCGGTGACCGAGCCGGCGCTGTTCGCCACCCAGACGTGCGTCCCGTCCGAGGCGATGGCATCCAGACCTTTGAACCCGTAACTCGGACCCGAGAGGATCTTGACCAAGGCTCCGGTCGATGCGCTGAGCTCGGTGACTGAGCCGACGCCGTAGGAGTTCGCCACCCAGACGTGGGTGCCGTCCGAGGCGATGGCATCGGGGTTGGCGAAGCCGTAGCTCGAACCTGAAATGGAATTGACCAACGCTCCCGTCGACGCGTTGAGTTCGGTGACCGAGTTGCCGGCGCTGTTCGCCACCCAGACGTGGGTCCCGTCCGATGAGATGGCATCGGGCCCGCTGAAGCCGTAGGCCGAACCGCTAATCACCCGGACCAACGCTCCCGTCGAAGCGCTGAGCTCTGTGACCGAGCTGTTGTCGTCGACCACCCAGACGTGGGTCCCGTCCGCGGCGATGGTATCCGGACCGTTGAGCTCATACCTCGAACCCGAGAGCGTCTTGACCAACGCTCCTGTCGCCGCGTTGAGTTCGGTGACCGAGCTGCCGCCGCTCCTACCGCCGCCGTTCACCACCCAGACGTGGCTCCCGTCCGAGGCAACCGCACCGGGGTTGTTGAACCCGTAACTCGGACCCGAGAGCACCTGGACGAACGCTCCCGTCGACGCGTTGAGCTCGGTGACCGTGTTGTTGTCGTCGATCACCCAGACGTGGGTCCCGTCCGCGGCGATGGCACGCGGGCGGAAGAACCCGTAACTCGAACCCGAGAACACCTTGACCAACGCTCCCGTCGACGCGTTGAGCTCTGTGACCGAGGTGTTGTCGTCGACCACCCAGACGTGGCTCCCGCGCAGGGCGAGGGCATCGGGATCGTTGAACCGGTAACTCGAACCCGAGAGCACCTTGACCAACGCTCCCGTCGCTGCATTGAGCTCGCTGACCGAGTTGCCGCCGCCGTTCGCCACCCAGACGTGCGTTCCGTCCGAGGCGATGGCATGGGGGCCGTAGAATCCGTAGAATCCGTAGCTCGAACCCGAGAGCACCTGGACCATGTCTCCCGTCGCTGCGTTGAGCTCGGTGACAGAGTTGCCGTACCAGTTCGCCACCCAGACGTGGCTCCCGTCCGAGGCGATGGCTATGGGGCGGGAGAAACCCCACCCGAGGACCCCGATACCGATCGGCGGCGTGGCTCGCGGACTCGCGGCGACAGCTGAGGTACTGCTCGCCAGGAGCGGCAGAGAGATCGCCCCCAGGGCGAGGAACGCAGACAAGCGGACCAGCCGGCCTATACACAGGTGACGCCGCTTAACGCGTCCGCGCCCCGTCGGCGACAAGTAGCGCCGAACCTCGCACGAAATGCTCATGCCAATCCCCCCCATTTGTGATACGGACCGTGACTCAATGCCGCGGTGGAACGCTCTTGCCGAACCGCTGGCTAAACCCGGAACTCGGTTACCGAATTGCCGAAGTCGTTCGCCACAAAGACGTGAGTCCCATCCACGGCGATGGCATCGGGTTTGTTGAACCCGTAGCTCGGCGCCGAGAGCACCTTGATGAGCGCTCCCGTCGAGGCGTTGAACTCGGTGACAGAATTGCCCGAATAATTCTGAGTCCCATAATTCACCACCCAGAGCTGATTTCGATACGAGGCTATGGGCCACGGTCCATCGAACTCGTAGCTCGGCGCCGAAAGCACCTTGATGAGCGCTCCCGTCGAAGCGTTGAGCTCGGTGACGGAATTGCCCGAATAATTCACCACCCAGAGCTGATTTCGATACGAGGCGAAGGCAGTCGGTGCATTGAACCGGTAGCTCGGCGCCGAAAGCACTCGGATCACCGATCCCGTCGAGGCGTTGAGCTCGGTGACCGAATTGCCGTTTCCGTTCGCCACCCAGAGGTGACTTCCGTTCGCGACAATGGCATATGGTTCATCGAACGCGTAGCTCGGCGCCGAAAGCACTCGGATCACCGCTCCCGTAGAGGCGTTGAGCTCGGTGACCGTGACGCCATCCGTGTTCCCTTCGTTCGCCACCCAGAGGTGGGAACCGTCCGGGTAGATGGCATCGGGTTTGTTGAAAACGGACTCCGGACCCTGGATTACCCTGACCAGGGTGCCGTTCGAGGCGTTGAGCTCTGTGACCGAGTAGTTGATCTCCGGAGGACCGCCAGAGTTCGCCACAAAGACGTGGGTTCCATCCACAGCGATGGCATCGGGGTCGTTGAACCCGTAGCTCGGAGCCGAGAGCACTCGGATCACTGCTCCGGTCGAGGCGTTGAACTCGGTTACCGAATTGCCGTCGTTGGTCACCCAGACGTGGTTGCCGTCCACAGCCATCCAGTTGGGACCGTCAAACCCCAACCCGTGGCCCTGGAGAATGATTGGCGGACTCCCTCGCGCTGTGTTGGACCCGCTTGCCGCGGGCGAGACCTTGGTCGGGCTCACGAGGCGCTTGAAGAGGCTCAAGTGGGGCAGGGGGACGAAGAAGACCACCAAGATGGCAGCGGCCACCGCAATTACCACCAGGCGATGGGCCCACGGCCTCTGGTGGTGTCGGCGGGCGCTCCCCGCCGCGAAGACTTCTTCCAGACTGAAGCCGAGCGGTGAGCGTTCTGCCATTTCAGCCGCGGTTCGAAGACTTGCGACGACGGGGTCGTCGAGATCGGGCATATCAATCAGCTCCCGGAATCGCGAGTGTCGCCGCCACGCCAAGATTGGCGGCCAGGGTTGCTCGGCTTCGATGCAGCCACGACCTGACGGTGCCGGGAGGTACCTTGAGCTCGCTCGCGATCTCGTCGACGGTGAGACCCACCACGGCGTGGAGAATCATGGCTTGTCTGGGTCGCATGGACAGCCGTTGCAGGGCCTTGACGATGTCGAGGTGATCCGCGTCAGGTCCTTGACCCTGTTCGGGGAGGACAAGCTGATGGTGTCGCTGTTCGAGCAGCTTGCGGCGCCAGCGATTGGCCGCAAGGTTCCGCATAACCCGCCGGCCCCAGGCTTCCGGGTGGTCGTGGCAGGCGACGCTGGGCCAGTGCTGCCAGACGCGGACAAGTACCTCTTGAGCGAGATCCTGCGCATCTTGACGATTGCCGGTAAGAAGGAACGCCTCGCCCACCAGGCGATGGGCATACGCGTGAAAGAAGAGTTCGAACTCCTCACGCCCCTCCTCATCGTCCATCTGGCCCCCACGACGCGTCCTTACCTAATAAGACACCTAACAAGGGCGTCGCGCTGCATGCTTATTGAAATTGAGTAGGAGCACTCGACCAGGGCTCAGGCAGCGGCCCTGGCGGCGATGAGATCGAACTTCGCCCGAAACGATGGAACGTACGCGATACCGGCCGGACCGCTACGTTCCGCGGTTAAGGCAGATTCCAGCCAGTTTCGCCAACGCCGCCCATGTCGACACATGCGGCGTCCACTTGCCTCGCCTGATGTCCGAAGCCGATGACTTCGACCAGCCCGCGGACTCGGCGATGTCCATGAGCTTCACGGTCGCGAGCCTGGCCAGGATGTCTCGCCGAAACATCTCCGGGTCGTAGACCACATCGGGATTGGCCTTTTCCCACTCCGCAAGCGCTCGCTTACGGGCCGCGATGGCAGCGCCGCGCCGTCCCCTGATCTCGGGTGCCTGTACGGGGTCCGCGGCAATGCACGCCTCGCACCGGACGTGGCGAGGGTTGGTGACAGCTCCCCCGCAATCGGGGCACGTCCACAGAGGAAGCGCATTCGCGCTCGCAGGCTTCTGCAAGGTCGTTGACGATGTCGCCGCGGCCCGGGCCGATGCCTTGCGCGCCTTGACGAGCGCTTGCGCAGCACGATGGCGGCGGGACGTGAGCGGAGTAGCCGCCGAGTAGGTGCCGTCCATCGCCTTGCCGAGGACGTGGGCGACGTGTTCTGCGATGGGGCCGAGCGACTCCGCCCAACGGGGCATGGTTTCTGCCAGCTCGTGGGTAAGCGGCGCGAGCAGGCGGACGTGCCCGTCGCTGGTCTCGGTGAACTCCGCCTTGCGAAATGTTCGGCGCTCGACCATGTCGAGCACGAAGGCGTCGACCTCAGGCCGTACCGGCTCCATAAGGTCGAGCGCGAGCGACTGTCGTCCCTTCGCATCCGCGTGGACTATGCCAAGACCGGCGTCTAATCCGACCGTCTGGCACGCGAGGATCGCCTCCGCTTCGACGAGCGAGTAGAGGTAGTTCAGCATCGCGTTCACCGGTCGCTCGGCCTTCCGATTCGACGCAGCCGAGGCGAGCACCGAACGACGCCCCTCGTAGCGCGACCAATGCGGCGGGATGCGTCGTCGGTCCTTGGTCGCGAAGGTCGGAGCGCACTCGGGCCGGCCCGACCAGGCTCCGAAGTAGAGAGCGGCAGCGCTCGCTTCGAGCTGGCGCAGCTCGTCGATAGTCCTGATGCCCTCGGTGGCAAGGGCAAGATTGCCGATCGTCTCGGCCGTCTCTGAGTCACCGAAGCGCCGGAGCACAAGTTTCCCCTGCCCCTGGATCTTGCGGGACATCAGCCATCGGGCGACATCGAGGCCGTATGGCTCGAAGGGCGCGAGCGCCTGGGTACGACGGAGCCGGGCATCGTCGGTCATCCGGGGAGTCGAGGCGAGCTGAGCCGTGCCATCCGGCCCGAGCACCAGGACCCCGATGCCCAGCGCGTGACACCAGCGCAGCGCGTCAAGGCTGACCATACCGGTCGCGTTCAACATCACGAGGCGCCGCAGGCCGTGGGTGGCTCGGTCGTAGCGGCGAGTGCGCCGGTGCGGGCCTACACCGTCGTGGACCTCAAGAGCGCCACGCTCGACGACGACCCGCACGCCAAAGCCGTCGGCGACGCAGATGCCGCCAAGGTCGGGTCGAGCGTAGGTCTCGGCGAGCGCCGACATGGAGTCGGCCACATCATCGGGCGTGAGCAGGACGGTCGTGGTGCCGGCTGGAGCCGACAAGTAGCCTGCGGAATGCATCGGGAGCACTCCTCCTGGTGCCAGTCCCCGGGCCGTTACAGCGGCGCCGGGGACACCTATGTGTCAGGGACCAACATACCGCTCGATCTCGGCTCCGATCGAGCGGCGTTGCTGCTGACGTGGGTTTCGCCTAGCTCGCGGCTGCTTTGGAGACGAGCAAGTCAACATCTTTGTCGGTCAGATTCTCCCACTCGGCCTCCGAGAGCACCGCTAGCACTCGTGTCGCGGTGACGGTGGCTCCCGTATCCGGACATTCCCACTCATACCGCTTGAGAGTGGCGGCAATCGACTTGCCCGGATGAATGATCACGACGGCGGGATGGCCGCAGCTGAGCAGGACGATGCTGACGTTGTGCTCTCGCGTGGAGCCGACGCGGCCGGACCCATTGGAATACCGGGCCGCAGCAGGCACGCGTACGACGGCTCGACATCGCCGGCAGCGACTGTTCGTTGTCGCCTGTGTCTCGAAGCTGAGTCCGCAGCGCTTGCAGATAATGATGGTCACAGCTCCGATCATCGCTCCATTTCGCCGGAGAGAGCGGCACCGTAACTGATGTCATGAAGGAGCGCAGCGCCGCTCTCGCGGCACGATGATCGCCCGCGTCGCCGCGGCGCGAAAGCTTCTCAGCCTTGTCTATTACGGCTTGAGAGATGGCGAGATCCGCTGTCTTAAAAGCCAGGCGAGCTGAACGGTTCGGACACAGCCACGGTGCGAGCTCGGCGAACGACGTGTGCCCCCCACCTCGGGCGAGGCCGGTTAACTGAATGAGCCCACTCAACTGTGGCCGAAACACACCATGCGCCTTTGCGGAACGAAGGAATGTCTGTGCATCCGAATCGGAATGCCCTTGCAGGTTTCTGCAGTAATGGTGAGGTCCGCTGTATCCGACCACGAAAAGGCGGCCAGGATCGCCTGACGGC
>JBEKMZ010000123.1:0-8918 GCA_049523315.1 Acidimicrobiales bacterium
CAACCCTCTTCACGGGGGTAGGGGATGCCGAGCGAGGCCGGGGTCCCGACGCGACGCTTGGCCCAGGTCGTCGACGCCGCCGCCAGCGCGATGACCGTCATCAAAAACGGCAGCGCCGAGTAGAACTCGGAGGGAAGCACCGTGATGTTCCTCGTCTGCAGCGTGGGACCGAGAGCTGAGAAGATGCCGAACAGGTAGGCCCCGAGCACAAGCAGGTCGGGGCGCCAGAAGGCGAAGATCACGAGGGCGATGGCGATCCACCCGGCCCCGGCCGTGAGGCCGTCGGTCCAGATCGGGGCGAGGGCGAGAGTGAAGTAGGCACCACCGAGGCCGGCGAGAGCACCCCCGATGAGAGTGTGGGTGTACCGGTAGGCGGTCACGTTGATCCCCATCGCGTCGGCAGCCGCCGGGTTCTCACCCACTGCCCGCAGGTAGAGCCCTGGCCTCGTCCGGTACAGGTAATACAGCACGGCGACGACCAGCACCCATGACGCGTAAACGAAGGCGTCCTGGTTGAAAAAGAGCGGACCGAGGATCGGCAGGTTCTTCAAGCCGAACAGGTCGATCCCGTTGAACTGGTGCTTTCCTGCCACGCCGCCGATGTTCCAGACCTGGCCGAGGTAGGAGGACAGGCCGATGATCCCTGCGAAGATCGTGATGGCGAGGCCGGAGACGATCTGGTTGACACGGATGGTGATCGTCAAGAAGGCGTGGATGAGCGCCATCGCGGCACCGGCCACCATGGAGGTGAGGACTGCGAGCAGCAGCACTAGCGGTGTCGACCAGTGCAGCTTCTGTGAGACGCAGAACGCGCACACCGCGCCCATGAGCATCATGCCCTCGACTCCGAGGTTGAGCACTCCCGAACGTTCCGTGAGCAGCTCGCCGAGGCCGGCCAGCACCAAAGGCGTGCCGAACGCGATGGCCGACACGACGACAGCGAGGACAATGTTCGAGTTCACGAAACCACTCCGGTCGCGGAGGCCGCCTCGGCACTTACCTTCGTGGCCGAGCGATGGCGCAGGCCGATCCGGTAGCGGGCGAGGATCTCGCCTCCGAGAACTGTGAAGAGGATGATCCCCTCCATCGTGCCGACGAGGCCGGTCGGGAACGAAGGACCCTCGAGGGCAAAGCCGGCGTTGGTGAGCCCACCGATCAGAAGCGAAACGAGCACGACGGCGAGCGGGTTGTAGAGTGCCAGCGCCGCGACGACGATGCCTGTGTAGCCGTACTGCGCCTGTTCAAGGCCACGGGGATCGAGCACATGGCCGAAGTCGCCGATCTGGCTGGAGCCGGCGATGCCGGCGATTCCACCGGAGATCGCCATCACCGAGAGGATCTTGCGCTTCGTGCGGATGCCGGAGTAGTTGGCCGCCTGGGGAGAGTCCCCCATGACCCGCATCTCGAAGCCATAGCGAGTAGACCGGATCAGCAAGAGCAGGCCGACAGCCAGGCCGATCCCGAGCACGAAGCCCATGGGCAAGGTGAACGACCCGATGCTGATCCCGGGCCAGGTGGCATTCACCCCGAGCGTCTTGCCGGTTGGGAACACTGAAGCCCCCGGGGTCGTGAGATCCCGCCAGTACGAGTCGCTGTCGTAGATCAGGTAGTACATGAAAAAGCCGGCGACGTAATTGAGCATCAGGGACGTGAGGATCTCGTTCGTGCGCAGGTAGGCGCGCAACAAAGCCGGGATCGAGGCCCAGAGCATCCCGGCGAACGCGCCCCCGAAGACCATCGCGATGATAAGAAGCGGCCGGGGCCAATCGCCGAGTACGAGGCCGGTTGCCGAAGCCCCGACAGCGCCCATGTACAGCTGGCCCTCACCACCGATGTTCCAGGTCCGCATCCTGAAGGCGAAAGCGGCGCACAAACCGGTGAAGAGCATCGGCGTGGCGTAGACGAACGTAGAACTGAGGGCACCGTCTGCTGTAACCGCGGCCGAGTACATCTGGTGATAGGTCGAGATCGGGTTGTGGCCGGTGGCCAGCAACAAGATGCCGACGATGATCGCCGCCAGCACGATGGAGGCGAACGGGACCGCAACCTTGAGCCACTTCGGCGTGTCAAGCCGACGTTCGATACGCAAAGGCCCGGTCATACCGCCCCTGCCATCATGAGGCCGATCTGCTGGCGGTCAGCCTCAGCGGCGGTGAGGACCCCGACCACACGGCCGTTGTAGAACACGGCGATCCGGTCGGAGACCTCGAGGACCTCGTCGAGATCCTCGCTCACCATGAGGACGGCGACCCCGCTCTTGGCTGTCTCGGCGAGCACCTTCCGCACGTACTGGGTCGCACCGACGTCGAGGCCGCGCGTGGGCGAGGCCGCCACGAGCACGCGCGGGTCCGATGAGAGCTCGCGTGCGAGGAGGACCTTTTGGATGTTGCCACCCGAGAGCTGCCGGATGAGGGTGCGGGGCCCCGGGGCGCGGACGTCGAAACGCTCGATCAGCACCTTCGCGTTCGCGATCGCCTTTCGACCAGACAGCACCGGGCCAAAGCGCATCGTCTTGCCCCGGTAGGACTTCAGGATCAGGTTCTCCGCGATGGAGAGGTTGGGCGAGATTCCGGTGCCCATCCGGTCCTCGGGCACGTATGCGACCCCGAGTTCGATCGCGGCGCGGGGATCTCCCGAAGGCAGGCGCTTCCCGCCGATGCTGACCTGTCCATGCGTCGTGGCCCTCAGGCCCGTGATGACCTCGGCCAGCTCGCGTTGACCGTTGCCCGAGACGCCGGCGATGCCGAGAATCTCCCCAGCGTGCACTTCGAGCGTGACGTCCTTCAACGCCTCTGCACCGAGGTCGCCACGCGCGGAGACGTTCGCGAGCTCGAGAACGACCGGGCCCGGATCCTCAGGAGCCTTCGCGGTCGCCTCGAGTGACAACTCGCGGCCCACCATCAAACCGGCGAGATGGTCGGCGTCGGTTCCGGCGGTGGGGACCGTCGTGATCGAGTGGCCCTGACGTAGGATCGTCACGCAGTCGGCAACCGCGAGGACCTCGGGCAGCTTGTGGGAGATGAAGATCACCGTCCGGCCTGCTGCGGCCATGTCACGCACGCTGGAGAAGAGCTGCTCGGCTTCTTGCGGCGTGAGCACGGTTGTTGGCTCGTCGAGAATGAGGATCTTGGCGCCGCGATAGAGGGCCTTTAGGATCTCGACCCGCTGGCGCTCGCCGAGCGACAGCTGCCAGATCCGCGCCCGCGGATCGACGGGCATCTGGAAGCGCTCGGCAGCCTCGGCGACCACCTTCTCGACCTTGCGCGGGGAGAAGCGCAGCTGACGCGGCGTCGACCACCCGAGTACGACATTCTCGGCCACCGTCATGCTCTCTACGAGACGCAGGTGCTGGTGGACCATGAAGATGCCGGCGTCCTGAGCGTCTCTCGGAGAGTGGAACCTGACGGGCTTGCCGCCGACGAACAGCTTCCCCTCGTCGGGGCGGTAGAGGCCCATCAAGAGATTGCAAAGGGTTGTCTTGCCGGCCCCGTTCTCACCGAGCAGCGCATGCACCTCCCCCTCGGCCGCCTCGAACGAGACATGGTCGTTCGCGACGACGCCGGGGAAGCGCTTGGTCATGTCGATGGCCTGCACCGCCAATGTCCTCGGCGTAGCGCCGAGGACATTGGCGGAGTCGCCCGACGCGGGGACGACAGTCGCGGCGCGAGCCGCCTGGCCGTCCGAAGCGTCGAGCACGGAGTCGGTCATCTGGGGTTGGTCAGCCCTTCGGGTTGCCGATGACGCCCTTTACGAACCAGGTGATCGAGTACTTCTGCATCACGGTGAGGGTCACGCCCTTGGGCACGACGATCTTGCCGTTCTGGCCGTAGATCGGGCCGGTGAACGGGTCAAAGGTGCCCTTGATTATGGCCTGCTCCTTGGCGAGGACCGCCGTGCGCGTGGCCTGGGCGACCGACTTGCCGAACGGGGCCATGACGACGAATCCGTCGGCGAGGCTGCCGTACCAGAAGTGGCTCTTCCAGGTACCGTCCATGGCCGCCTTGACTTCCTGGATGTAGTACGGGCCCCAGTTGTAGGTGGTCGCAGTCAGCCAGGCGTTGGGCGCGAAGCTCTCCTGGTTGGAGTCGTACCCCGTCCATTTGAGACCCTTGGCCTCTGCTACCTGGCCTGTCGTCGGGCTGTCCTGCCCGTCGGCCAGCACAGAGACGCCGGCGGCGACGAGGCTCTGAGCGGCCAGACGCTCGGTCGCAGGAGCGAACCAAGTGTTCGTCCAGACAACCTTGACTGTCGCTTTCGGGTCCATCAGCTGCGCGCCCATCGTGAACGCGTCGACCTCACGGAGGCATTCAGGGATCGGGTAGGGAGCGACGAAACCGATCTTGTTGTTGCCGGCCTTGGCCGCGGCGCCTGCTGCCATCCCGGACAGGAAGTCGCCGTCCTCGCCCGCCCCGTAGTACTCCGACAGGGTCTTGGTCACAGTCGTGCCGGTCGCCTGCTCGAAGAGGACCTTCGGGTACTTGGCGGCGGCTGTCACCAGTTCGGGCTGGTAGCCGTACGAGGTGGCGAAGATGATGTTCGCGCCCGCGTCGACCAGCTGGGTGATTACCTGTGAGCACTGCGGGCCCTCAGGCACGTCCTCTTTGTACATGGTCTCGACGCGGCCACCGAAGTACTTCTGCACCTCGAGGCGCCCGACGTCGTGGGCATGGGTCCAGCCGGCATCGCTCGGAGCGCCGACGTAGATGAACCCGGCCTTGAACGGGTGCTTCACCGTCCACTGGCTGCCCGGGGCGGCCAGAGTGATCGCCGGCTTGGCCGTCGTCTTCGTGCTCGCGGCGGAGGCCGAAAGATTCACGACAGCTAGCGCGCCGATCATCGTGAAGGCGGCGAGTACCACCGACACCTGCTTCATCCTGCTCATGACCTGTGTCTCCTCTCGAAACGGCCGTCGGGGGGCCGCCGGTCATTTCATTCGTTCGCCGACCCGGGTGATGCGCCCGGCTCACCGGCTCATAAGCAAGGATGCAAACTTTACGAACGCGTGTACAGGGTCGTTCGACCCTAACCGGGCGAGAAGTTCTTCGCTTGACCGCCTTTGCCGGATCCTCGCGGACCCAAGGCGTCGCAACCGGACGCGTAGAACTGAGCCAGCAAGAAGAGCCGGCCAACGCCAATGATGGCCCAATGAGCCAGCCGACAAGCAAACCGGTATGCAAAAGACCTGCGTCTTGACTTTCAGCGGCTCGAGGGAGCCTCGCTTCGCTACCTTTGTGGCGTGAGATGAGCAGCTTGTGAAGCCGCTGGGGAAAAGGGGGGGCTATGGACGACATGATGCCCGTTGGGGCCGCAGGTGGCGGCAGCCGTGGGTCGCTCGACTTAGACCTGGACGCACCTCCGAGCACGGAGGGCTACCAGGCAGGCAAACTCGAGCAACGAGGTATCCAGCTGATCCCCGACTCGGACCGAAAGATGCGCCCCTCGGGCCTGTTCTGGATGTGGGCCGGGGCGATGTGGAACGTCGAGTTCCTCGTCTATGGGGCTCTCGTCGTTTCGTTCGGGCTCTCGTTCTGGCAAGCGGTTGTGGCGATCCTGATCGGCAACCTCTTCTACGTAGTTCTCGGGATAGCAAGCCTTTGGGGACCCGAAACCGGCACCACCGCGTTCATGGTCAGCCGCGCCCCGTTCGGGCGCAACGGCAACAGGGCGCCTTCGGTGTTCAACTGGATAACCCAGGTCGGCTTCGAGGTCGAGGGCCTCGTCATCATCGCCTACATCATCGAGACGATGTTCAGCCGCGAAGGAACGACCCTGAACGACGCGGGCAAGGTCGTACTCGTCATCTGCGCCGTCGCCGTTCAGTTTATAGCCCCCTTCCTCGGTCACGCGACCATCACCAAGGTGCTGCGCTACCTGTCCTACGTGTTCATCGTCGTGTTCGTGATAATGGCCATTCTCGTCATACCGCATGCGCACTTGACCAGCCTCAAGCCCACCGGGCCGGACTCGTGGTGGGTCTGGACGACCGGACTCGTGCTCATCGTCTCGGCCGGAGGCCTTGGCTGGACTGAGAATGCCGCTGACTACTCGCGCTATCTGCCCCGTAACACGCCGAAGTCGCAGACATTCTGGGCCGCGACGCTCGGAGGGGCGATCCCGTCCATCCTCCTCGAGCTCCTCGGAGCGGCCGCCTACCTTGTAAGTCCCTCGGTCACACAGGCGGCGGCGGTGCCGGCGGCCTTCGCCAGCTGGTTCTTCTGGCCCTTCATGATCCTGGCGCTCCCGCAGCTGTTCGCGATCAACTCCATCGACATGTACTCCTCCGGCGTGACGCTGCAAGCGATAGGCCTGCCCCTTAAGCGTTGGGGCTGCGTGCTCGTCGACACCGTCATCTCGGGTGCGGTGACCGTGCTCATCGTGCTCAAGGGCCACTTCTACTCGGACCTTGAAGGCTTTCTCGACTACATAGTCGTCTGGCTCGGCCCGTGGTTCGGGATCCTCCTCGTGGACAACTTGCTGCGGCGCGGGCGTTACGACCTTGTCTCGTTGGCGGAGAGAAAAGGGGGGCTCTACTGGCGCAACGGTGGCGTCAACTGGAAGGCCATCGCCTCTTTGGCGCTCGGGATGTTCGGGGCGATGATGTGGATCGACGCCCTGTACTACAACCCTTCATACACAGGACCGCTCTCGAACTGGACACACGGCGCCGACTTCAGCTGGATCTTCGGCATGATCGTCGCCGGCGTCGTGTACTGGATCCTCTCGTTCCAAAGCGTCGCCAAGGAGAGCCAAGCCAGCTCAGATGAACTGAAGGCACCCGTGGCCTAACTGGCGCAATGCACGTCGCGTTGGAAGCGACGCAAGTGCCGTCTTCCACAAGACGTCGCTGGGCTGGTCACAACTGGCCCACCTTGTGCAGCGACCCCCAGGCCAGGGGGGTTGGCTGGGGGTCGTGCACACGGTTAGCTCGCTAAGCACTATCGGCCCCTAAGGACGGAGCCTTGAGCAACTCTTCGAGCCCGGGGTGCCGGCTACCTGTGGCTGAGCCGTGACTCGGGCTCACTACGAAGCCTCCGCTCGTGCGATTCGGCTCGACAGCTCACGCAGCCGGCCCGGTGGCGAGCCTCAACGTCGCGTTGTGCTTGACTCCCGACGATTCCGTCCAACCCAGCCGGACGTTGTCACCGGGGTGGAACTGCTGGAGCAGGGTCGTGAGGGCCTCGTAGGAGGAGACCGCCTTCCCGTCGAGCGAGGTGATGACGTCACCGGAGCCGAGTCCCGCCAAAGCGGCGGGGCTATTCGGTTCAACGTGCTCCACGTACGCCCCCGTCACGCCGTTCACGGACTGCACCCCGACGCCGAGGAACCCGGTCGCCCCAATGTGGACCGTCGCCGAGCCGTGCCCTGCCTCTATCTGCCTGGCGATGGTGATCGCCGTGCTGATCGGGATGGCATAGCCCTGCGTGCCCGAGGTCTGCAGCGAGAACCCGGCCGAGGCCGCGGTGTCCATTCCCAGAACCTTCCCGGCGGTGTCGACGAGCGGGCCGCCCGAGTCACCCGGCTGGATGTCCGAGTTGACCTCGATTAGCCCCTTCAGATTCTCGGGGTTGCCACCGTCCTGCTCTGTTGCCGTGATCGGCTGGTTGAGGGCCGTGATCGAGCCGCCGGCGACACTCGGTGTCCCGCCGACACCGCCCGCGTTCCCGATCGCGACAACCGCCTGGCCGACGTGCGCCTTGGACGAGTTACCGAGGGAGGCGACCTTCAGGTCCGAGGCGCCGTGCAACTGGATGACGGCAACATCGCTCGAGCGGTCGTAGCCGACGACGGAAGCGCTGTAGACCTTGCCGTTGCCGACGTCGGTCACCGAGATGGTCGTGGCCTCGTCTATGACGTGGTTGTTCGTCAGCACCTCACCGTTCGATGTCAGGACAATTCCTGTCCCCGCAGCCTCCTCGGCCTGGTAGCCGAGCGTGGTGTTCACGTCCACGAGCGCCGGGTCGACGCCCGTGGCGATCGCGGACGCGTCCGCTGGACCGCCTGATGCCGACGAGCTCGAGCCGGACGAACCCCCTCCGAAAGAGCCGCCAGAGCCGAAGGGGAACCCACCGGAGTTGCCCGACCCCGCAGATGGAAGTGAAGTCGACGGTTGCGAGCTAGAGCCCGACCGCCAGGCAGCACGACCGACGCCGAACCCGGCCGCCATGGCGATCACGACCAATATTGCGACGGCCGTGGCCGCCCATGCCCTACGAGCTGCATGTTGTGCCTCCGGCCCCCGTTGTGGTGCCGAGGATGCGCCCCAGTACTGCCCGGGCGGGTAGGACCACTGCGCCCCCCCCGTCTGTCCCGGTGGAGGCGGCGGTGGTGGCATCCATGCCCAGCCGCCACTTCCGCCCGCGGCCCCTGCCATGCCGGGCGCGCCAGGTGGCGCAGGAGGGGGAGGCGGGGGCGGAGGAGGAGCCCAGGCCCAGCCGCCACCGGTCCCGCCTTCGGCGGGGGTCGCGACGAAACCAGGCCGTGTCGCCGGTGTTCCTGGGGCCATCGGCGCACCCGGGGTCAGCGGCTGGGCCGGCTGCACCGGGGTCACCGGCTCCATCGGGTTCGTCGGCTCCGCCTCGGGCTGCCAACCGCCGCCCGAGGCTATGGAGTCGTTGTTCTCGTGTTCCTCGTCCATCGCCCTCTCCTCCCGGGGACGGTAGCGCCTTTGCAACTCCGCGCATTCAGTACATCGGGTCCGCCTGTGTATTTCCTGAGTTGCACCTACGCGCTTGCTGAGAAGCCGGTCGGTCCGCACGATCGCCGCCTCGAAGTGCGGTCAGGAGGTGTGACAAAAACGCTGGCTAGTGGTTCGTCGCTGAAATAACTATGGTGGCTAGAATGCGAGTATGCCGACGATCACCGCCGAACCACTCGCTATGTCCGACGAGCAACGACAAGCCCTCGGGGTGATCGCTCGC
>JBEKMZ010000124.1:0-14183 GCA_049523315.1 Acidimicrobiales bacterium
ATGTCGATGGCAAAGTTCGCAATGAGAACACCGATGATTATGAACAAGAAGATGCCCTGCAGCAAGAAATAGTCCTCGTTGCCAACGGCCTGCAGGATTAGATAGCCGAGTCCGGGGTACGCGAACGTGACCTCTGTCACCACCGCTCCACCGATCAGAACGCCGAGTTGCAGCGCGAGCCCGGTCAGCTGAGGCAACCTGGCGTTGCGGTAGGCGTATTTGCGCACAAGCCTGCTCGGTGCGCCCAGCGCCTCCAAGTAGTGCGAGTAGTCAGACTCGAGCTCGTAGATGATGAGGTTCCTCATGCCAATCGCCCAGCCGCCGAAGGCGACGAGGAACAAGGTGAGGAACGGCAGGACCCAGTGGGTTATAAGGCTCCAGATGAAGGTCCACGACCAAGTCGGGATGAGCCCGTACGAGAAGCCTCCAGAGATGGGAAAGAAGTGACCGATCCCGCCGGCAGCCAGCAGGAACGCGAGCAGGAGAGCCAGCCATGGGTAGGCAGTGGCGGTAAGGACGTAGCCGACTGGGAGGACGCTGTTGTCAAGCACCTTGCGGCGCGCGGCCATGGCACCTACGTGGTTCCCCGCGTAGTACGCGAGAAGGATGGCCGGGATGAGCAAGGCGAGAGTAAACAGCACGTAGTCGGCGATCACATGGGTGACGGGCTTGGGGAACTCGTAGATGCTCACCCCAAGGTTCCCGTGAAAAAGGGCGTTCCAGAAACCCAGGTACTGCTTCCACCACGGCTTGTTAAAGCCGAAGGTCTTCATGTACAGGTTGTACGTCGCGTTGTAGGTCGCGGGCTGCAGACTGATCTTCGACAACAGGAGCTGTATCGGATTCCCAGGGACCATCCGCGGAAGGAGCCAGTCAATTGTTGCCGCGACCCAGAAGGTGACGATGTAAATGAGGAATTTCCTCACTAGGTACCTTCGCACGACTCTCTCTTCTGAACCTTTCCCTGGTTGCGACCGGCCACCCCGCCCCTGCGCTTGGCAGTGAGCGAGGCGGCCGGCTTCGCAGTGCTAATTACTGATTACTAATGATGTTTACGGTGCGCCAGGCGTTGGCTGCAAGTTTGCCAGCGCCAGGACTGTGGTCATGTTGCCGAGCCAGCCGCCCCACATGACAGGGGTGTATTGGTCTTTCGTGTTGCCCGACGTCGGGTAGTTCTTCCAGTACGTGGTGTTGTACTGCGCCCACGCGCCGTTGTACCAGAGCGGGATCTCCGGCAGCGTCTGCAGCTCGATCTGCTCAAGTTCTGCGTAGATCGCGTTGGAGGCCTTCGAGTCCGTCGGGGAAATCCTGCCCAGCTTCTCGACGAGCGCCCATGCCGTCGGGTTGTTGTCACGCTCCCAGTTGAGCTGCGCAGTCTGCTGCTTGAGGATCGGGAGCTGGAACTCGCGGTCGAAGTACGACCAAGGGTTCGAGCTCGGCCCGGCGTTGTTGTCGAGCGCCAGGTCGTAGGTCCCGTCCGTCAGGTTCTGGTTGCGCGCGGCGTCAAGCGGGAAGTACGCGGTCGCGTGGATGCCCACGGCCGCCAGCTCCTGCACGATGACGTCAGTGGCCGAGTTCCAATCTGTCCAACCGTCCGGGTCCTGGATCGTGATGTTCTGGCCCTTGTAGCTCGAGTCCTTCAAGAACTGCTTCGCCAACTTCGGGCTGTAGAAGAACCCGTACTTCGCAACCACGCTCTTGGAGATGAACGGGTTGAGGTTGGGGAGCAGCCCCGTCGGAGTCGCCGGGTCCACGAGGTTCGAGTAGATCACGTTCGCGATCTCCTGCGGATTGATCGCGTACGCCAGAGCCTTACGGAAGTTCAGGTTGTTCATCGGAGCCATGGTCAAGTTGGGCTCGAGCCAGACGGTGTTGGCCGACAGCATGTACGGCGCGCTCGGGTAGTAGGTGGCGAGGCCGTAGCCGCCGTTGCTGTTGAGCTTTCCTGTGGCAGCCGGCGAGCTGATCAGCTGCGAGATGCCAGGGAGGAAGTTGTTGCTCAAGTCGATGTTGCTCTCGAGCAGCTGGCCGAGCTCGACGTTGTTGCTGCCGTTGACGATGTCAACGAGGTACTTGAACTTGAAGCTCAAGCCGAGGTCCTTGGTCGCCCACCAGTTGGGATTGACCGTGTAAGCGACCTCTTGGTCGTTGGCGGTGTCGAGCAGCATCGGGCCGGACCCGATTGGGTTGGCGTTGGCACCGGTGATCTGGTCAGCTGCAGAAAGGCCTGACCAGACTGCCTTGTCGACGATCGGGCAGTGCCAGAGGAAGTTCTGCCACACCTGGTAGGCGCCCGGCTTGAACTTCACGACAACCACTTGGCTGTTCGGCGTGGAGACGCCGTTCAGGAACGGGCCTAGGTTGCTGTAGGGGTCGGCCCCGTTCGTCTTTGTGAGCTGGATCGTGTACGCCACGTCGGCCGCGGTTAACGCTGACCCGTCACTCCAGGTGAGGTTGTTACGCAGCTGAATCGTGTAGGTGTTCGGACCCGTCCACGTGCCGGACCTCGCGAGCCAGCCCATGTAGCTGTTCTTGATCGGGTTGTAGAGGAACAGCGTCTCGTAGAGCAGCCCTTGTGTCCCGGTCGCGTAGTTGCCCAGGTTCAGCGGGTTCCAGTTGACCGGTGCGCTGTAGGCGACACCACTCGTGTAGACGGTCTCGTTACGGGGCAAGCTAGTGATCGGGACCGTGCGCACGTGTTTTGTCGCCGCCGCGGAGGTACCGGTCGCGAGCAACGGGGCCATCAACGCGAGCGCCGCGAGAGCGGTCACGAGCCCCACTGCCACCTTTCCTTTGTAGATTCTCATGATCCCAGTTATCTCCTGTCTGAAATGCTCGCAGCTTGCGCTGTAGCTCACTGTGATGACATGGTTTCCGCCCCGTCTGACCGGTTGTCAGGACCGGTCTTCACGGGTTACTCAGATTCCGCCCTCCTCCTCTTCTCTCGTGTCCCTACGTGATTCACCTGTTAATCCCGGAAAGACCTGCGGCCGAGGCCAAAAGGCGCACCGCCGCGACCCCGAACGGTTGGAGTGTCGACCACTCCCCGGGCGGCGGTAATTGCAGCGAGCCTGACACGATGGGTTCGACGGTGATTTCGTCGCTCGAGCAATTCACGAACACGGCGATCTCGCCGCTGTTTGCGCGGATACCACCTACAAGCACTCGGGGGTCGTCCACTCGCACCAGCCTTTCAACACCGGCCGAGATCGCAAGGGCCGAGTAGAGCCGCCACGTGTCCTCAGGATTTGCCGAGGGCCGGTGGGCTGCCATGTGCTCGATCGGATAGGTGCACAGCACGGTCGAGCCGGCGCCGACCGAGTGCCGCAACAACGCCGGGCGTCCGGCACCGTCCACCGCGAGGACCTTGGCGTCGACCGGCTCAACGGGCAGGTAGGAACGGGCGCTCGGGCTCCCGGCCACCTTGAACGACAGCCTCGTCCCAGGCGTGATGTCCCCCAGATCCTCGAGGAATTCGAAGGTCACGACGTCCTCTGTGATCGGGTCGATGAGGCCGTAACGCAACAAGTGGCGCACGCCGAACATGTCGCCGAGCGACGGTAACCAAGGGCCCCGCTGGTTGGCCGTGCTCCCGGCGAAGTACGACATGTAGACGGTGGCGCCGCCTGCTGCGAGCTCTCGGAGCCTGTCCGCGCCCGGCGCGGTGATCAGCTTGCCGCTCGGTACTAGGTAAAGGCTCGCGCCGTCCGCAATGCCGTCTCTTTCGCGGACCATCGAGACCGGCAGATCGGCCTCCTTCGCCGTGACGTAGCACTGCAGGAGGTCGTCGCGGATGTCGTCGCGAAAGTGCTGGAAGGTGAACGACATCACCTGCTCGAGATGCTCGGGAACGACGATTGCAGCAGCACCGGCGACGGTCTCCCACCCGTCGGGCACAAGCTCGGCAAGTTTGTCGGCGAAACGCTTCACCTCGGCGAGCTGCGGCTTCGGGTCGCCCTTCGCGTCGATCAGACCGAAATGGAGTTCGAAGGCGTGGTGCCTGTAGGGGTCCTCGTCGCGCAGGTCGTCGTAATCGCAGTTGTTCCACGCGATCCAACCCTGACTGCCCGCAAGAAGTGTCGTGTAGAGAACCTGACGGTAGTAGTCCGCAGCATTCTCCCCCGAGGCAAAGTCGGAGCTCACGCCGAACTCCTCGAGGATCACCGGCTTGCCGAAAGAGCCGGAAAGCTCGCAGGTGAATGCCGCCGTCAGCGCGTGACGGACCTGGTCGTCGAGCATCGGGTAGACGTGGGGTCCTATGAAGTCCACCATCGGCGCGAGCGCACGCAACGAGTAGCCGTTGTCGCGGCCCGTCACCTCGATGCCCCACGCACCGTCACCAGTCGACACAGGCTGTGTCGCGCCTGAGGCGCGTATCGCTTGGACGAGGATACGGGCCCAGGCCGTGATCTCGTCGCTCGTGCCGACACCTCCGTAGAGCGGCATCTCGTTGGAGAGGAGCCAGCCGACGACCGATGGGTGGGTACCGAATCGCCGGCTGATCTCCCCTGCGAACCAGGCCTGCTGCGAGACGAACCAGACGTCGCGGTAAAGGTCCCGCCCTGCCCGCCACGCAGGATCCCAGTTCTGGCCGGACATGTGGCCAACGATGAAGGTGGGGATCGTCCCGAGCCCCACCTCCTCGTGGGCATCGAGGAAATCACTGAACCGTTCAAGCACAGCGGGGTCGAGGTGCTCCGGCTCGGGCACGAAATCGGGCCAGAAACAGAACGAACGGGTGACGTTGCAGCCGTGCTCGGAGAGCACTTTCAGCTCTTCACGCACGACCTTGGCGTCGTAGCGGGCCCACATACGCAGACCCCCCACGCGAGACCAGAAATTAACCCCAATCCAAGGACGCTCCTGGCCAAGCTGCGACACCGCTTCTCCCAGCTTCTCGTGCAAGCGCGAACCCGTTCTACGGTCGTTCAACCGAAGGCGTCCACCGCCACGCAGTTAACCTGTCGTTAACAAATAGAACTACTTTCTCGGTTAAGTGTCAAGCAGTTCTATTAGCGGCTCTACGTGGCCGATTGACCACTGAAGGTGAATTACGGTCCGGAACGCGGGAGCTCCTGGGCAAGCGGGCCGTCGTGCCGCGCGGGATGAGTTGGCCGGGGGGCTCGCCCATGCGAGTGACAACCCCCTCGTCGATAAGGGTCAAGAGAGCGCTCGCGGCGTGCATGCCCATCGCGACGATGTCCCTCGTCACCGCACTGAGCGGAGGGTGAACCGCTTGGGTGTACAAGGAGTCGTCCCAGGCCACGACTGAGACGTCGTCCGGAACCGAGAGACCCATCTCGTGGGCAACTCCGAGTCCTGCGACGGCGAGGACGTCGTTGTCGTAGACGATCGCAGTCGGGGGCTCCCGCTCGGAGAGGAGTTGGCGGGTGACCTTTGCCCCGGTTTCGGCCATGTAGTCCGTCGTGATGACCTGCGGCGAGAGTGACAGCTCTGCCATGGTCGCAAGGAAGGCTCCCGTCCGTATCTCGGTGTGGAGGAACTCGGGAACACCGGCGACCCGCGCGATCCGCTCGTGGCCAAGACGTGCGAGGTATCGAATGACGTCGACGACTGCGCCCGCGTCGTCGCTCCAAACGGCCGAAAGGCCGCCAGTACCCTCGGGGCCACCGATGATGACTGCTGGCAACCCCAGATGCTCGATCTGCTGGACCCTCGGGTCGACAATGCGGAGGTCAACGACGAGAACCCCGTCGACGCGATGCTCGGCCCACCAGCGGCGGTAGACGGCCATTTCGGCGTCGACGTCGTCGACGACCTGGATCGTGAGTGCGACCGAGCGCGAGGAGAGCTCGGCCTCGATACCACCCATGAGCTGCATGAAGAACGGCTCGAAGGCGAGGGTGTGCGCCCCCCGTGCGAGCACGAGCCCGCAGGCGCCGGCGCGCGCGGCCGAAAGCGCCCGGGCGGCGCTGTTCGGATACCACCCAAGCTCCTCGGAGATCTTGAGAATCCGGATGCGCGTCGCCTCAGAGATCCCCGGTCGGCCGTTCAAGGCGTACGAGACGGCCCCCTTCGAGACTCCTGCCCGAAGCGCTATGTCGCTAATTGTCACCCGGCGACGCGGGTACGTCTCTTCAGACACGGTCTTCCATCCGTCGGCCGCCAAGTTTCGATCAGGCGGCAGTCACGAAACGTACCAGGCGCGTCAGCCGATCGCGCGCCCGCGATTTTCGGCCGCCGCATCCACACAGTCGATCGCATCCGACCCAGCATCGAGGACAGCTCCCCGTGAGCAACCGCGATTTGGTCACCCGTGCTGGTCGTTGGCCCCGTTTCGGCCGCCTATGGCATGCTCGCTCTCGCCATGTGACCCCGGCGGTACGAAGTCAGTTCACTGACCAGATCCCCTGGGTCTTGCCACAGCCGTTCGATCTAGCGAGGCGAAGTGAGAACATCGAGGCGGAGCTTGCGGCGACTCGTGGCCTCGGACGGCGTCCTCATGACCGGTGCCGTCGGCTGTGCCGCCTACGGCACGTCCAAACCCGCGGTTCCACCCCGAGGACCGCCCCACCGATAACGGCACCGCTCTCGGCACCGAAGACGTCAAATGTTGGCGACGGCCAGTACCTGATGGACGTCACTGCCGCCGATCCCGCTCTGGCCATGTATGCCCAAGAGTGGGGAAATGTCGCCCTGCGGGTCCTTTTGACAGACGGGGTCCGGCTTCTGCGCGTTCTTGCACCGCTCTGGGGGGATCGACAATGCCATGGCCTCGGTCGCGCTCGGTGCGAGCGGCATGGAGTCGGAAACGCATCTGCCCACGAATGTCACGACCCTCAACACGATCGACGCGGTAGCGCTCCTGACACTGTGCCAGTCCGAACAGAACCTCATATCGGCCCCCGATCGCTCCAAGATCCGCGAGCCGGAAAAGAACTCGCCGGCCGCACAAGCGGCTGACGCGCCTCAGATCTCGATGGCGTCGAGGTAGGTGACCTTCGCTCCGAGGTTGCCCGCGCGAACGACGGTGTGCTCCTCGAACTCGGCCACGAGGATCCGGTAGGGCACGGTACCGCGGGCCTTCGGAAGCTTGACAGTGCCCTTCCAGACGGTAAGCGTCTCGCTCGAGCTCACGACCGAAAGCACAATGCCGTCGGGTTGTGCGGGGTCGATGATCCACTGCAGGTCTGGGTCACTCGTCTCGACAGTCTTCAGCTGCAGGTACGCCCGCATCGAGTCGGGCACGCCTGGCACCGTGGTGCTACCACTTGGCGCCGTCGCGAAGAAACCGGGACCGAGCACTTCGACGTTCACCTCGGCGGCTGAAGGATATGTCAACCCCATTGACCGGTTAGGAGCGAGCTGTATGAAGTCGGCTTGGACAACTCGCGAGAGCTCAATGCCAGGAAGTGACACCGGCTGATATCGCACCAATGCGAGCTTGACGAATGGGAAGTATGACTGCCCCGCCCCGATTGAGATGTCCGCGAACCACAGGCGCCGTTCCTCGTCCCAGCCGACTTCGTGGCCGGCGACATCGACCCAGGGGACCAGGCCCGTCTGCTCCTCCAGCAGAAGGCCAACGCCCTTGTGCGTGGCGAGGCCGAAGTCGTTCACCCCCGGCGTTCCGACTGGGCCGGTCGCGAACACCGGGTCCGATCCGAACCCGCTCACGAAAGGCTGCAGGCCCGCCGGCAGGACGCCGCCGGGCGGCGGGCTCGCCACAACGACGCCGAGCAGCTCACCAATGCCGCTCTCGAACCATGGACGGCCGAGATAGACCCGGAGCACGTTGCCGACCCGGCTCGAGCTGGGCGAAGTCGCCGACGACACGTTGACCCAGTTCCAAGCCGGGATGAGATACCGAACGTCGGGTGCGGGTGGCCGGGCCGTGCTCGGGATCGAGAGGAGGTAGCCGAACTTCGTCGGCGGCTTGGCATCCTTCTCGAGGCTAGAGCGGGTCACGGGAGGAGCCACGAATTGCACCGACACCGAAGCGTTGTCCGGGATCGAACCGGTCGCGATGCGCGCTATAGAGCCGGCCTTGTCGTCCTCGGTGAAGTCGACCCCCGACTTGTAGATCGTGGCGCTGTCCGAAGCGGCGCGGACGTCGACCGTGCCAGGCGCGAACCCGGCCCCCGAGCAGACGACCGCAACAGTACCGGTGAGTTTCTCGGTAACGACCTTCGTGAAGTACTCGAGGAACCGCGTCGTCGCGATGGCGCTGTAGAAGACCTCATGGTGCTGCGTATCTCCGAAATCGTGGCGGATCTTGTCGAGCACGATGACATTGCTCTGCCCGAGGGAGAGGGGGACCTCGTCTACGCGCGAGGTCTTGTCCAGCAGGACTGCGCCCTGCTTGCTCGTGCCGTCGTCATAGGGGTCGGCCCAGGCGGCGAGCACGTCGACTCGGACCGTGCTCTGGACGTTCGTCCGCAGGAGGCCGCTCAAAAGGGCGTAGGTGACACCGTACGGTCGCGTTCTGATGAGCTTCTCGAGCACCGGAGGCGTCAACGGCTGGCGGACGGCGTGGACGATAACGAGTTCGCGATACGGCGTGAACATGTAGTGGAAGCGGTCGAGGATCAGGGCCTTGAGGGCGGGCGTCGCCTTGCCGGCGTCCACGATCCACGCCCACAGCGCCATCAGCTCCAAGTCAGCGGGTTCGATGTACGAGCTGATCAAGACGGGTGTGATGGATGCTTTCGGAGCCTTCACCAAAATGGCGCCGTCTAGGTCCCCCGCGGCCGGCACAACAGGTGCTGCCGCTCCGGCGTTGACGACGAGGCGCACCGCGCGGCGCGCGGGCCAGGCCCCGATCGAGTCGAACGGCACCCGCACGACTCCGTCCTTCTTGCCGGGGAGGTTGAACAGCGACACGCCCCTCGAGAGAACTCTTGAAGGTGAGCCCGTCCCGATCTGCGATGAGAGCGTAGCTCGACGGATCCGGGTGCCCATCGGCACCGTCCAAGACGCCGTGGGTCTCGGCCATGTCCTCGCCCGTAGAGGCCGGAGCGATGTGGCGCTCACAGGCCACGATGCTCGGGTCGTTGTCCGGGATGTCGTAATTCGACCGGATCACCAGATTCTCGAGATGCTCCCCCGTCGTCCTCGGTGCGGTCGGGACCAGCACCGGCGAAGGGACGGGCTCGAACCTGCGGTAGGTCACCTCCTTGGTGGCCCAGGTGAACGGCCCCGACTTCGTGAACGGAACGCTGTTGCCGGCGAGGTCGACTGCCCTTGCCCGGAACCGGTAGGTGGCGCCGAATCGCAGCGTGGGCAACGTACCCGGCGCCGGCGCGTAGTCGATCCGAAGCGGAAGGTTCCCGTTGGCCGGGTTCGCCGCGTCAGGCTCGAGGCCGTCCGAAGGGACGTCCGATAGGTGCTTGCCGGGACGGGCGGCGGCGAGGCTCCATCCGGCCCAGCGCAGCAGGTACTCCGGCACGTACACGGGAGGGTTCGGTCCGCTCGAGCTGGCGTTCTGGGTCGTCGCGGGCTCAACCCATCCTTCGTCACCGTTCGGAACCGGCACGACCGTCGGCGGCGACCCGACCCCGTACCCGCCGAGCCCAGGGTGCTTCGCTCCCGTGCGAGCGCAGAGGGGGAACCAGCGATTCCGGGACTTTGACCATACGTCGACCCTGTAACCCTGTGCCATGTCCTCGAAGTAGAGCTCGACCGGTCCGGGTGGAGACGCCTCGATGGCGGAGTTGAAGCTGTCATTGTTCTGCCAGTTCTGGTAGAGCGAGAGGGCATTGCCGGTCTTGGCGACCGAGAGGCCGGCTGAGCGGAGCGAGGGAACGGCGTAGTGCGTCGGAGTGTCCGCGGACGCCATGACGGTATTGGCATTCTGGATGCCCTGAACGAAATTGAAAGCCTTCAGAGTCGCGCCATCGAGGTCCATCTCGACAACTTCGTAGTCCGGATCGGAGAATCTCAAGAACCCCGCCGCGATCTCCGGGTCCGAGGGCCGGTGTGCCGGTATCCACTCGCCCGAGTTCGTCATTGTCACCGGCTTGACGTCTGTCGTCGGCGAGAGGCCGCCCAGATTCTTCAGCTTCGGCGTCCACGTCGGGAGCACCGAGACGGCGGCGAGCGCTGGTAACGCGCTCGGGCGGGCGAGCTCGAGCTCGTAGACGAGCCCGAATAGGCGCAGCAGGGCGGGATGGCGCCCTAGGAGCGAGACCGCTCGATGGAAGTCGAACTGTGGGACGGGAGGAGGCGGCGTATCCGCATAGGTCTGGTTGGGCGCCGGGACCGTGAGCGGCTGGAGGAACAGATACGCCTGGGTGAGGTCCGAGGCCGGGTCGGGATCCGTCCCTGGCGGGATCGGGCCGCCCCCTTTCGGGAACATCGCCGTCACCTGGTCTATCTCGTAGGCGAGATCCCGGCCGTTGAGCGGCAGACGCCCGAGGCTGATGTCGCTCGTCAGGAGCTGGTAGTTCGGCCAGGCGCCGACGGGTGCCGTGTCGGCGAGCGCAACGTAGGTGCTCTGGAAGAAATGGCGCACGAACCCGGCTGGGTAGCTGTAGAGGGGCGAGGAGGTCGGGCTCGAGTACTCGTATGGGTCGACTGGCGTCGTGGAGGCGAAGAGCGCCTCCCAGAGCGATAAGGACGGGGCTGCGCTGACGATGTCGGCGTGGTAGGTGTCGATCCCGATCTTGACCTTGAAGCTGACGGCGGTCGAAGGCCACTTCTCCCAATCCGGGAACTCCGAAAGCGTCGAGATTGCGTTTCCACTCGGGAACAGCTGGGGGCCTACATGCACCGAGACGCGCAGCTTCCCGTCCTTGGCCTTCCCATGCGGACAGGCGGTCCAGAGCACTCTTTGCGTCGTCATGCGAAGGCCTCGCAGTAGGTCGTCCAGTTCTTCTCCGTCAGGGCTTGCTTGAAGTCCGGGTCTCCGCTCCCGCCGATCGTCTTCTGCATCGTCACACTCACCGAAACACTCACGAAGAGCACCTTCACCGAGACCGAGACGGTCGCAGTGCCATAGGCTTTGCCGGGGTCGAGATAGGTGAAGCCGAGGTAGAACTCCATCGAGATGGAGATGATCCCGAGAACTGACAGATTGCCGTCAGCCCGGAGGAACCCGGTGAGCTGAACCTGCTTGGTGGGCACCGTCTGGAGCGAGAAGTAGATGCCGGCCATGATCGAGACGCCGCCGCTCGCGACGCCCAGGTCGATCGACAGGTCAGCACCGAACTCGAGCGAGACCTCTATCAGCTCGATCCCGTCGGCCCCGATCGCAAGCGAGAAGAAGCCGCCTCCACCGAACAGGTCGATCGTGAGGATGAACGGATTGTCCCTTGAAGACAGGCCGAAGCGGACCCGGACCGGTGTCCCGTCGAAGGGGATGTTGACCCCGGCGGAAAGGGCCAGGTTTTGAAGGGCGAAGATGCCGACCCCGATGTCGGGCAGGGCGAGAGAGTAGCTCGCCTCGATCCCGCCGTCTGTGACCGAGATCGACGGGCCACCGAGCGAGCTCAAGAGGTCTTCGAGAGCGTTGATGAACGTGAGGGGGCCGAGGAACGTTACGGAGTCGATGTCTGGATGGATCGAGGTCTTCGCGCCGGTCTTCGAGTCGAAGGTGAACGAGTTGAACGTGATCCCGATGAACGAGTTGTCGGAGCCGAACAGGACGAGCTCGAAATTCGTCAGGTCCCCGTGGATCGAGTATGTCGTCTGGCTCGGATTGGCGATCGGCGTGTAGATCTCTGCGTTGATCGTGAGGCCGGCGCCCGCTTGAGGTTGGAAGAAGCCGAGTGGGTCCGCTTGCACTGCCGGGAGCCAGTTGATCTTCACATCGAGGGCGATGGGCGGCCTCGTGTCGTCGTTGTCCGGGTAGATAAAGTTGTCCGAGATCTGTGGTGCTTGCCCGTTCGCGGCCATCTCGTTCGGGTCGACTGCCTGGATGATCTTCGCGACCGGAATGGCACCGAGCAGATTGCCGATGTCCGCGGAGACGACGTTGAAGTACTTCGTCGGGTCGAAGGTTCCGCCCAGCAGGTCGCTGATGTCGCCGCCGACGGGACCTATGTCCCGGGCAATGCCGGCCACGTCGAAATTGGGCGTCGCCATGCCACCGACGAGGTTGGACGGGAACGAAAGGCCGGGCGCGTTTTGTGTCACCGTTAGGTACACCTCGGTCACGCCAGTCTGGAACCCGTTGTCACGATAGTTCGGTGATATCGAGACGCTCGGGCTCGGAAGCGGCGTAGCCCCGGCGCCAACGATCTGCTCTGCGCCCGGCAGCCTGACAGCTGCCGAGTCGAGGGCGGGATAGAAATTGGCCCTGCCGTTGGGGGCGACCAAAGCCGTGAGACCGTAGGTGTTGACGTGCTGGGCGGTCGAGCCTGGAGTCCCACCAACAGTGTCGGCGAACGCGAACAGTGAGCCGCCGAACGACGGCGACCGGCGGCTCGGGTCGGCCGAGGTGTACGCGCTCACAACTCCGGGGAGGTTCAGTGTCCCTTGCGCGAACGTCGACGAGATCCAGATAACCCCGGTGGTGAAGTCGACGTTTCTTCCCTCGATGTCCGTGCCCACGAACGAGAAAGGCACGTCTGTGCCGCCGCTCCTCACCCACAAGACGTCGTCGGTCGAATACGGGCCGACCTGGATTCCCGGGTCTGTCGAGGTCTCGAAGTCGATCGGCGGCGTGCTCACGGTCTTGACGAGGACGCTCCTGATGGGGTTTTCGCGACCGTCGTTCGGCTCGGTAGGGTCGCCGGCATACCTCAGCTGCGGCTCAGTCACGACGATGTACTGCTTCTGCACGAGGTAGGCGACGGCGTCGTTCGAATCGACCTGAATCTCGCGATCGGTGATCGTGATCCTGACAGCGCGGTTGCCCCACGGGAAGAGGTAGCCGATGTCGACAACGCGCACGTAGCTGTCCCGGCCGATCGAGGCCCGGTGCCACCAGGAGGCGAGGTTGACGTCGGAGTTGGGACCAGGCACCCACGCTCCTTTGATATTGACCGAGGCACCGAGGGCAGACAGCAGGAGCAGGTCGACGTCAACTGGGCCTTCGCCGGGCGAGGTGCCGGTCGTCAGCGTCACGATGTCGATCCTCGTGTCCGGGTTGAGCGACATCAGCCATGGGTCCGCGGGCGGCCCCGCGAGTGTCGCGGGATAGCCGGGGGCCCAGAAGGCCTTGAGGTACGGGGTGACGACCGGCGGCTCGAACGCGCCCGCTCCCAGTCGCGTGTGCCAGAGTTCGGTGATCTTGTTGAAGGTGACCGGGCTCGTCGAATGATGCCAGGTGCCGTGCTCGAGCGGCGTAAGCCAGAGCTGCCAAGGGATCTCGAGGGCGGTATGGAGCGGGTCGGGGGGAGCCGGGGCGCCGGAGCCCGACGCGACCGGCACGAGCTGTGGCGTTGCCTTCGCCCAGTCGAGAAGTCCTGCCATCGTGTATGGGATCGTCTGGGTCCCGGGGAGCGCGAAGGCGAGCCAGCTGAAACCCGCGAGGGCGCCGTAGAGCGGCGGCGTCGGCCAGCTCGACATGCCGGCCATGTAGGCGACGCACTGCTCACCGAGGTGCTGGGAGGGGAACACGACGACCATGTACATCGGCAGCTTCGTGTCCTCGGCGACGATGTCGGTCTGACCTGCGGTGACGACAGCCTTCGCGTTGTAGAACTCGAACCCGAGGTAGACCATGTCCGTCGTCCGGACGGCCTGGAACGCGAGACTCGGCCCCGAACCGTTGAGCGCGGCCCGCAAGGCCTGTGGCAGCGTCTGGCCGTAGGACTGGTACGAGCGCGTGGAGACGAGTGCGTACTTCGACGACGGCGCCGGGCTCGCAAGCATGCGTGGGCCGACGGCAGCACCTGCGGCCACTCCGCCTATCAGCTTGAGCGCCGAACGGCGATCGATCTCGTGCCGGGGCCTGCTCACACCGCGCGCCTCCCCCCTAGGCATGGTCTCCCTCTGTGGTTGCCCTGCCACTGTAAGCATACGCGCGCCTGTCAAGCGTGGCAGAGACCTTCAAGGCTCACTCGCGCTTGTCGACGCGTCGCCAGCTACGGCAGGAACGATGAGCCCGCGAGGCTGGTCTCAGCCCAGGAGACCGTCACGACCGAGAAGTAGAGAGACTAAGAGATTGCGCGGATAGGCGTTCAGCGCGGACTCCAGCGATCGCGCCAGTCGATGAGCTTCGCCGTGATGAGCAATGTGATCACGAGGGCCATCTGGGTGCGCCGATGGGCAATCGT
>JBEKMZ010000125.1:0-8537 GCA_049523315.1 Acidimicrobiales bacterium
TGGAAGTGCCCTTCTCAAGGGGGATACTGCTGCTTCGACACAGTCAGTTTCCCTTGTCGGAAGGGCCTTTCCGCGGATGCGCCCTAGTCAGGTCATGAGGACGCGTGAATGATCGGGGTTAGCACAGACGAAGGCAACATCTCCACGGACATCTCGAACCTCACCACTGGTGATCAAGATCTCGCTGCCAACGTCTCCAGTACCCAAAACGACCTGCAGAGTTTGCAGAGTGAACTTGCCCAAACCAGAAGTGACGCGAAATCGGATCCGGTCGAGGTCTGCGGAGATGCCGACATAGTTGGAGGAGACGAGGACATCCTGGGGGGCGATCAGGATTCCTACCAGGGTGACCTTACGGCGAATCAGCCGAACGTAAGCAGTGCGCAACAGGATCTTGCCTCGCTTCGCTCTGACTGGGGGAGTCTCATTGCAGCAGAGTCGGCTGATCCGACGTACGTACCCTCTGGTGGGTTACCGACCTCTGACGACGAAACATCAGCCTTCTCCGCCGGATCCTCGGCATTGGCGAAGTATCAGCAGACGGTAACTGCGGACACCAAAACGATCGCCGGTTATCTCGCCCAGGGCAACACTTACGTCACACAGGCGAACAACCTCTGTTCCTCATCGGGATAGCGATTTGAATGCGCAACAAGCAGCCACCGGACCATTTCGGACCATGGCCCCGGCTGCCGCATTTGGCTGCCTCCGAGGAGCTGTAAGAGCCCCTAGCAGCTAATCGTCTAGTGTCATTACAGCCGTCGACATGAGAATCGAGGGAATCATAACGAATCGGTGGCTCTTAGTTTTGCTCGCCAGCGTCCTTGCGGCTGTCTCGTCCATCGCTGGACTCGCGATGTCGGTGTCGACGAGTGCTCCGGTGCTGTCGACTCGTAGTGGACTCGGTGACTACGCCAGATCGTTCACTTCGACCGCGCCCGTGAGCAGCGTCAGGCTCGTGCGGTTCCCTCCGACTGGTGTTATCGCACCGCCGGGGCGAGCTGAGAGATCGCCTCTGCAACCATCCGAGCGAGGAGCAACGAGTTCAGAGACCACAGCTCCTCGAAGCAAAGCTTCTGGACCTGAAATCGTCAGGGTTTGGTTTCCGAGCCATCCACTGTCGGCGAGCGGAAGCTCAACGACCGTCACGGTCCTGATGCATCACGTGAAGAACTGCCAGCTCGTTCTCGCCAACCATCCCGGACTTGCGGTTCACTTCAACTGGCACTCGCTACCGTGCTCGAACGGTGTCTTTCGTGACGCGATCTCGATTGGACCCAACCGCTCCCAAGAAGCTGTTCGCGTTGTCCTCGAGTTCTCGGCTCGTGGCCACATCACGGTCGCCCAGCGCCGCATCGTGCTCAACGTCTCGTCGGCTCCTCTGCCGCCAGCCCGACCGAGCGCTTCGCTCAGTCTCAACCCCGCCAGCCTGTCATCGAGCGGGGGGAAGGTAGTTCTCACCTACTCGTCGGAGCACGCGTCCAGCTGTTCGCTCAAGTCCAGCCCGACATTCTGGCCGGGCAGCAACCCGACAACCCTCGCCTGCAACGGCACCTATAGCCCAAAGGTCTCTTCGACGTCCTCGAAGCTCCAGTGGATCTTCACCTTCACAGCGACCAACGCCGTCGGTGTCTCCGTGTCCAGATCACGGACCCTGACCGAGCAGGCCCCTCCGGCCACGCTCACCGGCACGACGGTTGCGATGGAGTTCACCTCTTCTGCTACCGCCGGCATCTCGACCTCGCTCGTCGTCGACTACGACGCCTCGCTCACTGCAACATGCTCTTACTCGGACGGGTCGACCGCACCGTGTGCCTTACCGAGCGGGACGCTCTCATGGGAGATCGACGGCGAGGACGCGGGTGGCAACGTCACCTATCTGAGTAGCCAACTCACTAACTGCACGGCCAATGTCGGTGGTTCCACGACCGAATCTGGCTGTGACGTGACCTGGTCCACCTACGGCGACCAGTGGTTAACGGCCACCTACTCCAGTCCGTCGGCTTCCTCGATCGCCCAGACGCTCGAGGTTCAGGTGACCGCGCCGGTGGACTACGGCTCGGGACTCAGCTACTCGACCTACGGAAACGTCGGGCCGAGCGCAATCGACGACTGCACGATGGCATCGGTAGCCGACTGGATCGAGACGACACTGGGAACGGTCCCGAGCGACCAGGACACGATCGCCGCTTACTGGGCCGCTGAGAACGAGTTCAACGGCGGGGATGACGTGGGATTGACCACTGACGAGCTCTTCTCCTACTGGACCGACAGCGAGATCGACGGCACCGACCTCACGGCAGACAATCCGGTCTCGATCGACGAGAGCGATGTCGAGACAGATCTGTCCGACAACTATGTGCTGATGGCATCAGAGAACCTGCCGGACGGCGATCCCTACGGCCAGAGCGGCGGCGGTCACATGTGGATCGTCGTCGGCTACTCGGACTACGGACCGATGATCGTGACCTGGGGACAAGAGATCCAGATCAGCTGGTCGGACTTCGATTCGTGGACGACGGGTATCTGGGGCATCGGGGTCTCGTCGTAGCCGAGACTCCTGCGGGGCTTACTGTCCTACCTTGTTCGCTTCGTCTAGGTGGGGGGTTCGCGTCGGAGGGCCGACGTCCACGGTCTCCGACTGGGCTCTGGCGAGGACTCTGGCGGCTGCGTCCGGGCGCAACAAGATTTCGGGAACTCCAGCAACCAATCGGGCAAGAATCAAATATGCCCGCGGATTCCGTCCATCTGGACGATCGGAAGGATTACCTGGGCAGGCTGGTCGAGTCACATTTCGACTCGGTGTTCGCCTTTTTCGCCAGGCGGGTCGGTACTGACCTTGCCCCAGACCTGACAGCCGAGTCGTTCAAGGAGGCGATCGCCAGCATCTCTCGCTTTGACCCGAACAAGGGGAGCGAGATCGCGTGGCTCTTTGCCATCGCACACCATGTCCTTTCCCACCACCGTCGCACCGAGAGGAGGCGGCTGGGGGCCTACGCCACATTCGCGGCTGAGCGAGACTCAGCTGTCAAGAGCTCAGACAACGGAGATGACGGACTGGACCAGGCGATCGTGGATCGTGTCGCACGTACTCTCCGGCGGCTCCCAAACGAGCAGAGAGACGCGTTTATCCTCGTCGCTGTCGATGGCGTGTCGTATGCCGATGCCGCACTCATCCTCGGTGTGCCCCTTGGCACCGTCCGCTCCCGGGTGTCAAGAGCCCGCTCTCGCCTTCGCCGCTCTGCCGGCCTTGCAGACGCCCAGCCCTTGGGCAAGGCGGCAACGATTCGAGGAGGAGATTGATGCCGAACGAAGTCGATTACGTGCGAGCGGTGCTGCCCGATCCATCACCGCCCACTATGGAAGACCGAAACGTTGTGATGGCGGCTGTCATGGCCGAACTCGGTCGCCTCCATGACCCTGGAACATCCCCGGATCGGTCCCGTCAACACGGGTTGTGGACCCATCGCGTGATCGTCATCGCCGTGGCTGCAGCCATCCTGCTTGTCTTCTTCGTCCCGCTGCCGGGCAAGAGCCTTTTCAATCGGATTGTGGCCCCGACAAAGTCACCGACCACAACGACCACGTCACCACCAACGACCCGAGCGACCCAGCAGGAGATCAAGGCCTTTGTGGCTCTTGCGAACAAGGGGTTGCATCATGAGTTCACGGCGACTTATAGGACCGTCGTCACCGATGGCGCCGGTGCCACCTCCCTGATGACGGTAAGGGCCGCCCAGGTATCGTGGCCCTCCGGCGTAGTCTCCCCCCATCTCATGTACGAGCAGAGTGTGAACGGGAATCTGTCCGAGGTCTTCTGGGGCGCCCTGCGGTCGTCCCGTAGCGTCAACGGTTTTTATACCTGCGCCAGTCCCGCACACAAGCTGGCTTGGACATGCTCGCCGGTCGGCCCGGGGATGGAGGGGTCAATGCTCCTGGGCGCATACCTTCCGGGCAACGTACTTTCCGGCCTGCAGGCGCTCGCCGGCGGTGTCACAGTTCCGGCTATGCAGCACGATGCGGTGTTCTCCCGGAAGGTTGTGGCGGGGCGAGAACTCAAGTGCCTCGATTTCGGGCCGGCACGAAACCCGCAAGCCGTCGTGTGTGAGACCAGCGAGGGAATCATCGCTTACTACTCGTCTCAGGTGAGAGCCGCCACGGTGGGACCACTGGGCGTCACGTGGCTCGTCTCGTTGTCCTTCCACGTGGCCAAAGGCGCGTTCGTACTGCCAGCCAAAGTGACTGCCACTCCCGGAGGACGAGGCCTTCTTGTGCAGTGAAGCTCCGGTACACGAGGGACGAGCGAGGTTTCCGGGGCGCGTGTGCGCTTCACCTCACCAGTAGTTAGCAGCCAGGGCGCTGCGACTCGATCCAGAACGATCCGGTCCGGCGTCCGTGGCTCTGCTTAGGGACCCCCTCTCCCGCGTACCCCGCCACCTTGACCTACCGCCCTCCCCCCTACGCCGCCACGTGGGCGAACGTGGGCGCCTCTGGAGCCGATTCCACTCCCCGACCCAAGAGCGACGGGCTGCAGGCTGTTATGCGCCTGTTATCCGAGGTGGCGGATAATGAGCGTCAGATGAACGGCGTAGATGCTCCCCATCAGGGAGGACGACCGCACTTGGTGCGGACGGGTCGCACCGCGGCTGCGCTCATCGCTATCGCTTTGCTTGTCGCCGCGTGTGGTGGTGGCTCGGCCTCGCCTGGCGTCGCGAGCCTCGGATCGACCACCACTACGACGACTCCCGCCTCGGCTGCTCAGAGCACAAGCAAGGCAACCAACTACGTCGACGCCGTCGCCTACGCGCAGTGCATGCGTACTCACGGGGTGGCGAACATGCCCGACCCAGACAGCAACGGGAACTTCCTTTTCAATCGTGGAGCCCTCAACGGTGTGAGAGGAATCGACCCGAATTCATCCCAGTATGAAAGGGCGGACAAGGCCTGCCGACATCTGCTTCCCAACGGTGGCCCGGCCACTCCAGCAGAGCTAGCTCGGGCCGTCGCCCAGGCCTTGAAGTTCGTGGCGTGCTTGCGCAAACACGGCCTACCGAACATGCCAGACCCGGTCGAGAGCGGCGGCGGAATCGAGCTGCGCGTTCCAGGCGGCGGTCCCAACTCGCCCCAGTTCCAAGTTGCGCAGAAGGCTTGCCAATCGTTCATGCTCGGCGCCGGGCCATGAGCTACCGCTCACCGGTGAACGCGACGAACGGCGCTCCGTCACAAATTCGTCACCAGCTGGCGCCGGGTCGGCAACGACTCGTCCTACTCATCGCCGTTCTTCTCGGTGTTGCCCTTCTCGCCGCCGCGTGTGGTGGTGGCGCGGCCTCGCCTGGCGTAGCGAACGTCGGATCGAAGACGACAACGACGTCGGCGTCGGGCTCACCCGCCGGCAACAGCGGTTCTCCGCCGTCGGCCACGCTTCAAAAGGCGCAGCTCGCCTACGCCGTATGCATGCGCAAACACGGTGTCCCGAACTTCCCGGACCCAAACGTAGGTGGCGGCTACCCCGACGGGTACATGAAGAACATCAACGCCAGCTCGCCGGAGTACGTGTCCGGCACGAAGGACTGCCGGCCGTTGACGACAGCGGCCGGCAGCCGCCTCGCAGAAGTCCGGACGGAACCGGTAATGGGTGGCAAATCTCACGTAGTCGGGCACCGGGACGACGAGGTTGGCAACCACGGTTGCCTTGAGACATCCCATGCGATCGGCGAGCACGACTTTCGGGACACCGCCGAGGACCTCGAAGCACTCGGCTAACAAGCCGAGCGTCGTCTCGCGACGTTCGTTGTCAGAAAAGCGCACGAAGCGGAAGCGACTCCAGGCCGAGACGGCACAGAACACGTGCAGACCGGACTCGGCCCCCCAGTCGATGGCGAGCACCTCTCCCGGGGCCCACACCCCAGGACGTCGTCCCCGGTGGTTGCCTCGGCGGAAACGCTCCTTCTCTTCTGAGACAAGACGCCGGAAGTTACGCGCCGAGCCGTCATAGCCAGCAGCACGAGCCTCGGGCAAAAGACGTTTGGCCGTGATACGTCCCTGCGTGCGCACGACCCGCGCTCGGACGATCTCTGTCACCTGTTCATAGTTGTGGCCACAAGCCTTGTGTTCAGGTGGCCCGGCCTCGGCCGCCTCGACGATGCGCTTTACGGTCTTGTGCGTCGTTCCGGTCACTGCGGCGGCGGCTCTGAAGCTCCCGAGCTCGCGATATGCGGCAATCACGTCCATACGTTCCTTCGCTGTCTTCAATTGAGGAGTCCTCCGGTTGGATCGGGTGCAGGTTCAGCAACCGCAACCGTCTCCGACCGGGGGACACCGGTGGTGGATTTCAGCGAGGGGTGGGGACTTCTAACTGGCCATAGCTGGGGACTTTTTCATGGCCACCAGTGGGGACCTCGATCTGGCCACCAGTGGTGACTTTCTCATGGCCACGGACAATCACGAGTAGAAAGCATCGAAGACCAGTGATTTACCACAAGGAATCTGCCGGCACAGAAGATGCCAACCGCCAGGCCCGGTGACTTGTCGGTCAACTGACAAACGTCTAGGTGAGGCTACTCACGCGATTTCACTGCTGACCAGGGCCGCGAGTGGCGCCAAGTCGAGATGTGCGGTTCCCGCGACACGTGGCACAGCGCCTCTGATCGAGGGCTGAGCCTCACGTTTCCGCAGATTCGTCGGAGCGCTCCAATGCCTTGCGACATGCCTCTGAACAGGTCCTCGACCGTGGTCTCGCTACTCGCTCGCATCCCGGGCAGGAACAGCGACGAGAGCGCGAGTCCAGCTGCATCGCATTGGCAATCAGACCGAGCGTCTCGTCAGAGGTGTCCGACCCCTCCACGAAACTCCGGTACCTCGACTCCGGCATCCCAGTGCGGCGGGCAAGCTCCCTCCGCCCAAGCATGCTCGCCAGGTACCGCAGCTCGTCTACGGCCGGCGATCCGTAGACGAGCTGCGGAGCGATCGGTTCACGCTCGGGATCGACCTTGTCGGCGAAGAGTGTCTCACCCGCTTTGCCCACCACACTGACAAGGCTTGGATGTGACTGAACGGGCGCGGGATGACGAAGCCCTCGAATCGGACCTTCCATGGAAGGGTCGAACTCGTTCAGCCATCTTTCGACATGATCGGCAATCGTCCGCACTGTGACCTGCTTCTTCGCGCCCCTGGTGCCCCCAAGAAAGCTCCCGTCCAAGCTGACAAGGCAAACAGGCTCACCATCGAGGCACCAGTCATCCTCGGGCCATGCCAAGGGGTCGTCGCCACCACCGAGGGCTACGGGTCCACCACCGATCCCTCCGGTCTCAGCGACTCGGTAGTGGGCATAGGGTCCGACGCTCGGATCACCGATGGCATGGCGGACCGACGAAAGCTGGTCCCATTTGGATGCCCGGTACCGGTGTACGACGAGCCTCTCAGCCCATGCGGGGAGGTCTCCGGTCACTAGAGAACGCAAAGGGTCAGAGTCCACGTTGGCTGCAAAGACCGCCTCTTCGATCTCTGCACCCCATACCCACCTACCATCCTCGGTCTTCGTACCTTTGCCAGTCGGGTCGAGCATGTGGCCTCCCATGTCCGCATCCGAGCTGCGTACGACCTTCCATCCACCTTCAGCCGTAGGCCTTGCAAGGATGAGCTTGTTCATGCCGATGACAAGGCCCATGGTTTCTTTCTCTAACGTTTCCGCTTCAGTTTTCCAATGAACGCCCAGGTCGGACATCTGGTTTCGCATGAGCGCATGGACATCGTCGAAAGACAAAAGCCGGATGGCTTCTCTTCCATCTAAGAGCTTGAAGGCACCCCCCGGGCATGGCCAGAGCTGTCGCTTGCCAGTCTTAAGGGACCAGGCCGTTGCCAGAAGCATGGGACCACGTCGCGTCCACATCGACCGGCTGACGCGATGATCTCGGCAGCCAGAGCAGGTGTCAAGTGGAACGGCGTCGCCGAGCCGAAGGAGCCTTGTCTCCGTCCGTCCCGATGAGAGGCTTTTCCCGTCCGCGGTAGGACTCTCCTTCGATGACGAGCTCCCAGGCGGCGCTTTTCAGGCGGTCGACGGCGGACTGGGCGAGGAGGGGATCGGCCATGACCGCCAGCCACTCAACCGGGTCCCTGTTCGAGGTGAGCACCGTGGCCGCTTTGTGGTGGCGCTCGACGACAAGCTCGTATAGATCGGCCGTCTCGGTGGCATCGAGAGCCTGGAGTGCGAAGTCGTCGAGAATCAAGAGCTCTACTCCGATCAGCTTTCGCATCTCGGCGTCGTAGCTCGCGTCGAGGCGCGCTGCTCTAAGGCGCTTGTGGAGACGGTCGGACCGTTCGAAGTGCACACTTATCCGCCGGCGACAGGCGATGTGGCCGAGCGCTGTGGCGAGAAATGTCTTTCCCACCCCGACTGGTCCCAAAATCAAAGCGTTCCGGCCCTGGTCGACAAAGCGCAGCGACACGAGCTCTGAGAGCACCGCCCGGTCGTAGCTGACCGCGGCCGTCTCGTCCCAGGCCTCGAGGTACATCTGGGGATCGAGATGGGCCGCCCGGGC
>JBEKMZ010000126.1:0-8381 GCA_049523315.1 Acidimicrobiales bacterium
CCAGGTGGATGTGGTCCCGTCTGTCGTCGAGCTGCCATGAAATTGCGCGGCGGCCGTTGTCTTCGACGAGCTGAGGGGGACCACCGTCACGAAGTAGAGGTCGGTGAAGTGGAACTCGGTGTCGGTGAGTTGACCAGACACAGGAAAGCGGAGAGAGAAGGTGGTCGTCGGTCCGCAACTCGTCACTTTGGCAAGTTTCGTGTCGGTGCCGTGGACCGCGCCCTTGGCGCCGACAACCAGGTTGAAGGTGTAATCGTCGACTTCCGTCGCTTGGCACTCGTGGAGGGCTGGCGGATATGTGATATGGGTGACGATGTGCGCCGTCCCGGTCCACACGTCGCCGGTGTAGAAGTCGGCTGAAAGCGTGGCGCTCTCGTTGTTCGCGAAGTCGTGGGCGACGGCGGTGAGGCGGATGACCGGCGGGGGGTTGTTGGGAACGGTGTAGGTGGTCGTGAAGGTCTTGGTGAGTCGGGACACGTCGCAGGCCTTCGGATGGTTGCCGTACTGGGCGCTATCAACCAGGCCGGCGGGGCCGAGCAGTTGGATGTCTTGGATGCCCTCCTGAGGGCCCCGGTCGGTGGGCTCGGTGGCGGTGATGTGCACTTTGATGACTTCGCCGGGATGGACTTTGCTGCCGTGAGGCGGGGTGGATCCGACGCTCAGCACCGGCGGCGTTTTGTCGTCGGGAAGCGTGTACTGAAAGGGGAACTCGTAGTGAGCAGGCTTGTTGACGACGAGTTTGTACCTGAAATCCGCGCCCGGGAGGTCCGATCCGCCCGGTAGCGAGCAGTATTGGACATAGAAAGAGCCTCTAAGGAGGGTGGAGCGCCCGCTCTCTTGCGGCCTCAGGTGGCCTATGAGTGCCCAGTCCACTGCTGGGTCCATTGTCGCGTACACGTCGGCGCTGTAGCTGGCCCCGGGGCCGAACCCGCTACAGGCTGCGAAGTCGTACTCTCGGATCTGCTCTGGCCATCCCGCGAAGACTTGGGGTGCTCCATGGCTGTCACAGGACCCGCTTTTTGAGCTGGCAACGCTGGCTGCGGCGATGGTGCTGGTGGAGCGAGCCAAGGCCGAGGCCGCGGAAGTCGTGCTCGTCGCGGTTAAAGCGGCGGCAAGCAGCGCCACGGTTACCAGGACCGCTCGCCAACGTCGAGTCATCCAACCCCCCCCAACCGCCGGGATCAGTTTCGCACGTTCGATCCGAACCCGCTCGCCCGAGATCCGGGGTGGGCGCGGGCCGGCGGGACGGGCGGGGGGGTAGTAACCGTCATGGTCGGGTTGCGCCAGCGGCGGCGGCCTGTCCTACCTGGGCGCACCGACGTCATGGGAGAGAGGGGACAGGGACACGAAGGGGACCCAAAGACCAGGGACAGCCAGGCGCGGGAACGGCACGACAGGCCCGAGACCAGGACCGGAGGGCGAAGCGCAAGGGAGAGGAAGACCTAGAGACGCCTCCAGGTCAGAGAGGTAAGAGCGCGTCAGCGGCCACCCAGTCGGGTAGTGCCGTCGAGCAGCTCCCTCGCGATGTCCAAATGCCCGGCATGCCGCGCCGTCTCCTCGATCATGTGCAACACGACCCAACGAACATTCGGTGGCTCGTATCGCCCGTGCTTGCCCAGTGGTGCAGCCGAGAGAGGGGTTGTCGCCAGTACCGCCTCGGACTGGGCGCACTGGTCGCGGTAGAAGGTGATGACCTCCGCCGAGGGCTCGTCGGTTGTGAACACCACCGTCATGGGGTCGTACGGCGGCGGATCCTCGGCGAGATCGCCTGGCAGCTCAGGCTGCCTGTCCGCCACGACGCCTTGGAACCAGTGCCACTCCGCGCCGCCCAGATGCGCGAGCAGCCCGGCCGGGGTCCAGCCCGTTGGCACGACCGCCCGATGCCAGTCCTTCTCGCTTAGTCCCTCGACGACCGCCAGAACCGATTCGCGTTGACCGCGGAGAAAGGCCCGCAGCATCTCGTCGTCGGCTTCGCTTTCGTGGTGCCCAGCCACATCCACCCCCCTCACTCACCGGCAGTTTGACGGCAGGCTCCTCGGCCAACTTGAACACCGAGTGACGTCGGTGGTCACTCTATCGACCGGACTCGCGCCCAGCGAAGACACAGCTGCCCCACACCGTCTCAGGGTCGTTATGCCCAGGGCTGAATTCTCCAGTCGGAGATTGTCATGTCGGCCCTCCGACATGACCCCCACCGTCATGGTTCGGTTGCGCCAGCGGCGGCCTGTCCTACCTGGGATGACGTCGGTGTGGGGAGAGAGGGACAGCAGCGCGGAGAGGCAACAAAGCCGCGCCGGGGAGGACGGGAGAGAGCGGGGCCGGGGACCCAGGAGGACAGCGGGACAGCCGCCCGGGCGGCCGGGCGGCGCCCCGGCGAGGGGCGAACGCACGGAACGCACGGGCGGCGGGGACGGGACCTCCACTCGCGGCGGTCGGCGATCGGCGGGCGGGGGGGATTATGTGGCTGTCTTCCGAAGAGCCTCCTTTCAGTCTGACTGGTCGTGACGCAACATCTGTCACAAGTGGGTCCTCAGCAGAGTGGTCTCTATGTGACCACGAGTTTCGGAACACGCCGCTCCCACTCATAGGGGTGTGACACTGCACCCCCAGCTATATCGGCAACCCCTCATACTCGGGCTGACCCCTCGGATCTGTCTGCCCGACCTGCTATTGCGCGCTATGCCGACACCCGTCCCGCCAACGCGTATGCCGGGTGCTTGTCGAGATTGTTCGGGTCAGCAACCGAAGCACTGGTCCGGGCGGTTGAAGGCGATTTGTGAGTCTGTGAGAGTCAGCGCCGCCGGAGAGGCTGTGAAGAGACCGCCGCCTTGGAGGCTGACGCCTTGACCTCCCTGCAGGACGTTGTGTGTGACGCTCGTGTTCACGAGCGCCAGCTGCACGGGCGGGCTGGATCCGGTGACCGCATCAAAGCCGTTCCAGATACCTCCACCCTGGGCATGGCCGCTCGGAGCTTCCGCTCGCACGACATTGTCGCTCACCTGGTCGTTGCGCATCAGCAGCAGGCTGTCGTTGAAGACCGCCCCGCCCTCGACCTGGGCCGAGCCTGTCTCGCTGAACGATTCGGTGAGGTTGCCGCTGATATCACTGTCCTGCACGGTCACCAGCTGGGGACCGCCGGGATTACCGAAATAGGAGACAAACAGGCCCCCGTTCGTGTCGGCTAGGCCGCTCGGAGATGTTTGCAGATCGAAATTGTCGTCGATACTCGTGTTGCTGATCGTGCCCCCGCCGTCTAGCTCGAGGGCGTCGCCGTCTGGTCCGACATCTGCCGTAGTCAGCGAGGTCGTTGTCGTCTGGTTGTAGTCGACCTGAGTGTCGCTCATGATGAGCGGGCTGTACCCGACGATCATGCCGGCGTCGATGGCTGTCCCCTCGCCTTGTGGGTCGGTTGCAGTCACCGAGTTGGAGTCGATCGATGTGTTCTCGACCGTCGTGGGAATGAGGTCTCCCACATGGACGCCGCCGGCGTTGGCGCCCATATTTCCCTGCGCGCCTACCGATGCAGGCAGCGTGTTGTTGGTAAGACTGGAGCTGTTGTGGCTCACGGTCGTGTCTCGAAGAGACAGGGTGCACGGGGTGCACGCTCCGGCCGAGACGGTCGTGTCGAACATGATGCCCGCACCTTCGGCAAAGCGACCGTTTGGTGCGATGGCGATCGCCCGGTTGCCGGTCACGACGCTGTTGTTCAGGTTAAGGGCACCTTCCTGCGTGTATATACCGGCGCCGTCGGCGTCGCTTGCTAGAGGTCCCCCCGCCTCGTTGTCGCTGACAATCGTGTTGTCAACCGTCAGGATGCCCCAGTTGTCGATACCGCCTCCGCCGGCCTGGGCGAATTGGCAGTCCTGGGTCCCACATGAGAAGCCTGCATCGACCGATGTGGTTGGTGCGACGGTGTTGTCTGTGATGACGCTGTTGCTGACGGTGAGGGTTGCGCCCGTGGCGAAGTCCTCGGTCGGCGGGATGAAGATGCCGCCCCCGTACGCGATCACCCCCTCCTCTCCCACATAGGCCGTTGATATCGGGCTCGACTTCGTTACGCCGTTGGTGATCGTTACGCCGGTAATCGAGACGGACGGCTCAAGCGTGGCCGTGAAGCTCCCGACGGTGATTACCGGGCCGCCGCCGCTGATAATCGTCCTTTGAGCACCGGCACCGTTGAGCGTCAGGTTCTCATCGATCGTGAATCCGCCGAGGTAGGTGCCACGGCCGACGCTGATGGTGTCGCCATTGCTTGCAGCTGCGATTGCAGGAGCGATCTGGGTGTAGGCACAGCCCACGTGGCATACCGTCAACGTCGCAGCCGACGCCGACGTTGCGGCCGTCAGCGATACAAAGGCAGAGCCCACGAGAAGTGACAGAGCCCCGCCAGCACGGAACAACCGACGCCTTCTCCCCTCTCGGAGACTGATACTGGCATTGGACACGATTGATTCCCCCCTTACTGTGTGGGAGCCGCATCCCTGTAAGCGTCAATCGGGCATGAGCTCCTCTTCGTAAGTTGGCAGTATGCGAACCCCGCCTCGCAACTCCCTGGAGGAAAGCTGAACTGCCTGGTTAAATGGCTGAATGCACTTTGCCGTGCTTGGTCCCTTAGAGGTGGTGGAGGACGGACGTGCGGTGCCTTTGGGGGGCCGCAAACAGAGAGCGGTTCTGGCGATGCTGCTCCTGCAGGTCGATCAGCCCATGTCCAAGGAGACGCTGATTGAGGGAATCTGGGGCGAACGGCCCCCGGCCTCCGCTTCGGAGACCCTGGACACCTACATCTACAGGCTTCGCCGGCTTCTCGGCGCGGACCGCCTGGAGAGGCGACCCGGGGGCTACCTCCTCCACCTCGAAGCGGGCGAACTCGACCTAAGTACCTTCGGCCAGCTCGTCGCGGCTGCCGAGCAAACGCTACCCCTGGACCCTGGAGCTGCTGCTGCAACACTCCGTCAGGCCCTCGCCCTATGGCGAGGACACGCGTTGGCCGACCTACGTTATGAGCCCTTTGCTTCCGGCATAGCTGACCAACTCGAGGGGCAGCGGTTGGCGGCGCTCGAGCGACGGGTCGAAGCGGATCTGGCCCTCGGCCTGGGACCAGAACTGGTCCCTGAACTTGAGCATCTAGTGGGCGACCATCCCACACGTGAGCGCTTAGTGGCCCACCTTATGGTGGCGTACTACCGTGCCGGCCGGCAAGGGGACGCTCTCGCCGCCATGCAGACCTGCCGCCGCCGGTTGGCCCGGGAGCTCGGGTTGGAGCCGGGACCGGAGCTACGCCAGCTGGAGCAGCGCATCCTCGGGCACGACGAGGCGTTGGCCCCAGCCCCGTCCTCTCCGCCTAAGGCCCAGAGCCGGGCCGTGCCGGTTGTTGAGCGCCGCAGGCGCCACCGGGCATGGAAGTGGGCGGCCTCCGCCTCCGCTATCACCGCCGTCGCCCTGGTGGCAGCTCTCTTGTGGGTACCAGGCCAGCGAGCCATATTGGCCGTTGCCGGCGACGCCAACATGCTGGTTGCCATCGCCAGCCGCTCCGACCACCCGACCGAAAGCGTGCAGCTCCCAGCCGAGCCCGGGGCCATCGCTGTAGCCGGCGGGGACGTGTGGGTGGCCAGCCCCAGCGCAGGTGCAGTGCTCGAGGTCGACCAGGACCAGGGCACGGTGGTCGATCGCATCCCGGTCGAGGGCGAACCGGGCAGCTTGGTGAGCGGCGGAGGCGCTTTGTGGGTTTCCAGCACGCTCGGCGCGACGGTAGAAAGGATCGACCCCGCGACCGCCACCGTCACTTGGACTGCCCAACTGGCACAGACAGGCTCTGTAGCGATGGCGTATGGAGATGGCGGCGTGTGGGTGGCGGACTCTACGAACCAGGATCTCCTGGAACTGGGCTCGTTATCGGGGTCGGTCCTGCGCACCTTCTCCCTCGATGTGCACCCGACGTCGATCGCCTTGGCTGATGGCTTGATATGGGTAGCGGCCTATAGCTCGGGGACCGTCGAGGCGATCGACCCTTCGAACGGGCAAGAGGTCGGCACGGTGAGCGTTGGCAACGGCCCGTCGGCGATCAGCGTCGGCGGGGGTTACTTGTGGATCGCCAACAACCTGGACAGCACAGTTTCAGCGCTGGACCCGGCCACATTCACGGTGGTCAGCACGATCGCCGTGGGTAGCGGGCCAGCCGCATTGGCGGCCAGCCACGGCGCAATCTGGGTGGCCAACCAGTACTCGGGAACCGTCTCGCGTATCAGCCCGCGGCGCTTTGCTGTCGTCGGCAGCCTCGACGTCGGCGGCAACCCCATCGCGTTGGCTCTCGGCCCCGGCCGGGTTTGGGTGGCGTCGTCCGCCCCCGTTGGGGGTGACCGAGGCGGGACGCTGGTGCTCGTCAGCACTCAGGGCTTTAGCACGGTCGACCCGGCGATGTACAACGGGATGGAAGCGGGCAGTTTCTCGCGCCTGGCCTACGACACCTTGGTCACATACGAGGCTGCGCCTGGCCCGGATGGCCTGAGGCTGGTACCCGACCTCGCACTCCAGATCCCTGCGCCAACAGACGGCGGTCGCACCTACAGTTTCCGGCTCCGCCAAGGCATCCGTTACTCAAACGGGGCCTTGATCAAGGCTAGCGACTTCCGGTACGCGCTGGAGCGCCTTTTCGCACTCGGTTCTCCTGGGGCCAGTTTTTACAGCGGCCTGGTCGGCGGCGGCGCTTGCCAGGATCACCCGGGCAACTGCGACCTGTCCCAGGGCGTGGTCACCAACGACGAGGCCGGTCTTGTCGTCTTTCATCTCACCGCCCCCGACCCAGATTTCCTCGACAAGCTCACGCCCTTCGCCTATGCGGCGCCCGTCCCGCCAGGCACGCCTGAGCGCGACATGGGGCTAACGCCGGTCCCGGGCACGGGTCCCTACCGAATCGCCAGGGTTACGCCGCGAGAGGTCGTATTCGAGCGGAACCCTTACTTTCGCGAGTGGTCCCACGCCGCTCAGCCCGAAGGTAACCCCGATGAGGTCATCTGGCGCACCCTCTTCTCCGAACAGGACGTGGAAAGACAGATCACGCAGGGCACGGCCGACTGGACGTGGCAGTCAATCCCGCCGACGGACTTGCACGCCCTCGAAGTCGAGGACCCGTCTGAGGTGCGTTCAAACCCGTCATTTGTGGTGGAGTTCATCCCCCTCAACACCCGGGTTCCCCCGTTCAACAGCCTGTTGGCTCGAAGGGCGCTCAACTTTGCCATCGACCGGCGCAAGATAATGGAGATGTACGGAGGGCCGACTGTGGCCACACCCAGTTGCCAGCCTCTCTTGCCCGGTCTGCTCGGTTACCAGCGGTACTGCCCGTACACCCTGCACCCTACGCGTGACGGGGCCTGGACGGCGCCCGACCTGACGCTAGCCAAGACGCTGGTCGTCGCGTCCGGCACAAAGGGAGACATGGTGACCGTCTGGGGATCCTCCGACGAGGGGGCTATACCACCCGAAGAGGCGGCCTACATCACCAATGTGCTCCGTTCTCTCGGTTACCGGGCACGCCTCCACATGGTCCCGATCGAATCTATAACCCAGCCCATGTGGGCAAGGTTCCAGATTTCGGTCGAAGGCGACTGGAACCCAGACTATCCCGCGCCCTCTGGCTTTTTGCCGTCGTTTTTCTCTTGCAATGGCGGTCAGGACAACGGTTACTACTGCAACCCGGCCATCGACCGAGAGATGACTGAGGCCACGCTGCTCGAGCTTCAGAGCCCGGCGCAGGCGGCCGCCGTGTGGACCGAGGTCGACCACCAGCTCACAGACCAAGCGGAGTGGGTGACGACCGTCGACCTCAATGAAGTGGATATCATCTCGCCTCGGCTACGCAACTACGAGTTCAGCCCTGTCAACGGGTTTCTCGCCGACCAGGCTGTCGTGAACTGACCGCGACGGGCTCCCTTGTGCACTAGAGCGCCATGTCTGCAGAGCGGCGTCGTTGCGTCCGGAACGCGACTAACTCGCCGAGCGCGCTCCACGTCGACACGTGTGGCGTCCGCTTCCCACGCCTTAGTGGCACACTGCAGCGCTCCAATCTGGTGCTGTCGTTTCCTCAACAGAACGGGCAGCTCGCTGCGGTCCAGTTCAACCCTTCGGGCGTTGCCGCGTACAACACCGCAGTCACAACGCTCCAGAACGAGGCCAATCGGACTGCCGCCGCCCAGCAGGCCGCCGCTGCAACAGCAGCTGCACAGGCGAAGAAGCAGCAGGCGATCGCCAACCCAGCACAGGCCGTTAGCCCCGATCATTCACGCGGGTCATTGAGGATCGACTGCCGCTCGCGATTGAGGCCGGCCGGAGGGATTGCCGGACGATTCCGGTGACCGAAGAGGCCTGGAGGCCCACATTTGGCCAAG
>JBEKMZ010000127.1:0-8249 GCA_049523315.1 Acidimicrobiales bacterium
TTCCGGAACTTCGAGAACTACCGGATCCGGGCCCTGCTCTATGCCGGCAAGCCGAACTGGCGAGTGCTGGGCTCGATCGTCGTCCTATGAGCGCGGTCGACCCCGCCAGAATCCGAAGAGCCATAAAAGAGAGGGACCGGTAGAACCGGTACACCTGAGATCCAGCCAGCCAGAGCGTGGGTTGAGCCAGCCAGCCAACCAGGACGGGGAACGGGAGCCAGCCAGCCAGTCGAGAGCGTGAGCGAGCCGGCCGCCGCCGGGCCGAGCGCGTGAACACGGCGCCACCCAAGGTCTGTGCAAATTGCCTGCTGTGGCAGTATTCCGAGAATGGTCGCTGATCCGGCTGTTCACCAGGTGCTGTGACTGACACCGGCCGGCCCGGCATGTTCCGAGCCCTCGGTGAGCGAGACTTCGCCCTCTTGTGGTCTGGGCAGGCGGTGTCGGCTCTCGGCGACGGGGTCTTCAGTGTGGCGCTCATCATTGAGGTCCTCCGGGTCGACAACCGTCCGATCGCTCTCGCCTACGTGATCGCGGCTCGGGCGGTTCCCTCGGTCTGTCTCGCCGTTGTTGGGGGCGTCGTCGTCGATCGCATACAGAGGCGGCTGGCCATGCTCGCCTCCGACGTCGTGCGAGGGCTCGCCGTCGGCACCATTTCCTTGCTCGTCGCGACGGGCCACGCCAACCTCACAGAGCTGATTGTCATGTCAGCCGTCTTCGGGGCAGCCGACTCCTTTTTCGGCCCGGCGTCGATGTCAATGGTGCCCGAGTTGCTTCCTACCGACCTTCTCACGCAAGGCAACGCGCTCAGCCAAACAACGTCCAATCTGGCGTCTAGCCTCATCGGGCCTGCTGCCGGCGGCGCCATTGTCGGCTTCATCGATACGGCCGGCTCGTTCACCGCCGACGCCGTCAGCTTTGCTGTCTCGGCCACCTGTCTCGCCGTCATGTCAGCGCGCCCCCGTCCGAAGCCGAGAGGCGGATCTCCGCTGGCGGACGCACGGGAAGGGTTTGCTTACATCCGCGCACGTCGATGGCTCCTCGTGAACCTCATTGCTGGCGGCCTTGCCAACTTCTTCGGGATGGCCCCATTTGTCGTGCTTCTCCCTTTGCTCGTCCGCCACGTCCTCCACGCCAGCCCGCTAGCACTGGGTCTCGTCTTTGCCGTCGGAGGTGCTGCAGGTGCGGCGGCGTCGCTTCTAGTAGCACGTCTCGGGTCACCACGCCCTCGCATCATCGTCATGTGGACGGCGTACGGTCTCGCCGCCGCGGCTTCCGCTGTCATGGCGGCGGCGCCGAACGTCTTCGTCGTCGGCGCCTTGAGCGCCGCGGCGACCGGGCTCATCGTCTACGGGGACGTGCTCTACGTAACGATGATGCAGGAACTTGTCCCGAACGAGTTGCGCGGGCGAGTCTTCTCCGTCGCATTCCTCGTGGCCTTCGTCCTCACGCCCCTCGGCACGTTGGCGGGAGGGCTTGCCGCCACCGGCCTTGGGACTCGCACGGCCATCTTGCTCAGTGGCTGCTTAACGGGGGCATGCGCATTCGTAATATTCATTCCCGGCGTCCGCTCACCAGCGGCAGATCCGGCGATGGCTGGTGACGGTCCATCTGTGACCGGCGCCTGTCCCCCAAGCCAAGAACCTGACAGCTCCTGATGCCACCCCTGCACGCGACCCGTCGGCTTCTGCCGGCCCCACACGCCGGCCTGGCTGGCTATGTGCTGCTTTTTGGGGGACCTGATGACGTCGCTCGTCGCCGGAGTCGCGGTGTTCGTCACCCTCGCGATCCTTGGCGTTCCTTTTCCATTTCTGTGGGCACTGTGGGTGGCCCTCGTCGACTTCCTTCCTGAGATTGGAGGCGCACTTGCCGGCGTCCCGACAGTGTTGTTCGCCCTCGCGCACTCATTCGCGGCAGGCATTGTCACGTTGGTCGTCTTTCTCATGTACGCGCAGATCGAGAATCATGTACTCAACCCGGTAGTCATGAGCCGGACGGTCACGGTCAACCCGCTGCTAGTTCTGTTGTCCATTCTGGTCGGGGCATCAATCGGCAGCTGGATCGGCGGGTTCTTCGGGGGCTTCGTAGCGGCACTGCTCGCCATCCCGATCGCCGGCGCCGCACAGGTGGTCGTACGAGAGCTGTGGCAGGTTACGGCGCGGCCGACGCCGCTCGGAGTGGTGAGGACTGATCAGGAGGGAATCAAGCTCCCGTGACGCAGCGCGGAACAGCGGCTAGTGCGAAGGTTCGCACCCGGCAGTCACCAACTGCCCCCGTCCTTTGAGGCCCTCCGCCCCCGTTTCGTCACCCCCTGACGCTCTGGCCGGCTGGCTCGCTCACGCTCTGGCTGACTGGCCCGTTCCCGCCGCCGTTTGTCCTCACAAAGCCTCCTCGCGTTCTTTGTGGACCGAACCGAAAAGGCAGCACAGATCAGTCAAGCTCGCCGCCTTTGCGCGACCTCGGGATGCTCCGAGGGGCGGCGCCTTGGGGGACTACCTAAAGTATCCAGCGAACACGCCGATACATATCACTGCGGCGCGATGGCAGTTGGCATATCGTCGTGTCTAGACATAACTGACGTCTATTGGGGGGGGAACCGAATGTCGTTGTCCAGTAGCCGCTCGCTTGCCACACGGTGGGGGCGTCGCACTGCCTCGAAGCTCTTGGCCGTGCTGACGATGACGGCGGCAATAGCCGTACCCGGGATGCTGGCCTTCTCACAGCCGTCGAGCGCTTCGACGACCTTCACAGTCAACGACACCACCGACGCCGCCCTGAGCAATCCGGCGGGCACGTCGTGCTCCTCGACAAATGGTGGCAGCTGTACGTTGCGTGCGGCGATCCAGGCCGCGGACAACAGTGGCGGCTCAAGTACGATCACCCTGCCAAGCGGTGTCTTCAAGCTTACGATCCCATCGACCGGCGCTGACGACCCGAGCACCGGTGACCTAGACGTGAAAGCTGGGATCACCATCACCATCTCCGGTCAGGGCGCCGGAGCCACGATCATCGACGCCACCCACATCGACCGAGCCTTTGCCGTGCAGTCGGGGGCGAGCCTGTCGATCTCGGGGGTGACGATTGAGAACGGCTCGCAGAACGACGCCACGCCGAGCGACCACTCGACGGCACCCGCCTACGGAGGGGCCTTCTACAACGACGGCGTCCTGTCGGTGAGCAACTGCGTGCTCACCAACAACTCCGCCTACTATGGCGGGGGAGTCGTGTTCGCCGATACGGGCGCTAGCGCGACGTCGATCACCAACTCGACCGTGACGGGAAGCTCCAGCGGCGGCGGCTACGGTGGCGTGCTCTACGTCGAGTCCGGGGCCATCACGCTCAGCGCGGACACCATCACTGGCAACAGCAGCTACTACTACGGGGCCGTGCTCTACGACTACGAGAGCGGCCACACGGTCGGGGCCGTGACGATCAACCAAAGCACGATCTCGAACAACGCGGCCTATTACGACTACGGCGGCGCGCTGTATCTCGACGACGCCGGCGCGCTCACCATCACCGGCAGCACATTTGAGAACAACATTCTCGACTACTACTACGGTGGGGCGGTCTACGACGAAACCTCCGGTGAGCTGACGGTGAGCGGGTCAACCTTCAACGGCAACGCCTCTGGCGGGTACTACGGCTACGGCGGCGCGATCGAGACCGACGGCACCGACCTGTCGGTGAGCGGTTCGACCTTCGAAGGCAACATCGCCAACTACGGTGGTGCGATCTACATCGAGGGCTCCTCGGCGACGGCGGTGGAGTCGATCACAACGAGCACATTCTCGGACAACAAGGGAAGCGGTTACTACTACTACGGCGGGGCGATCTACGACGACTACGGAGACCTTCAGATCTCGGACAGTACCTTCGACGGCAACGCCGCCGCGTACGGCGGCGGCGCGCTCTTCTACGAGAGCGCTGACGGCCTGTACCTGGTCAACGACACCTTCGACGGCAACGTGGCGAACTCGGGTGGGGCGATCTACCTCGACGAAGCGGCAACAACGGGGTCGATCAACTTGCTCAACGACACGATCACGCGCAACACCGCCTACTACGGCGGCGGGATCGCCTATCCGGAGTACGCCAACTCGATCGAAAACACGATCGTCGCCGGCAACAGCGGCGGCGCGACGACCGATGGCGGCGGAGACTGTTATGGCAGCGGTGCCACCGCCAACGCCGGCTCCGCCGACAAGGGCGGCAACATCGACAGCGACGGGACGTGCTTCTCGAGCATCATCTCCCGTGACCAGACCGGCGTGAACCCTGACCTCGGGTCGCTATCGAACAACGGCGGGCCGACAGCGACCGATGCAGAGCTGCCTGGCAGCCCGGCGATCGGTACGGCGCAGGCGGGGTTCTGCCCTTTGACCGACCAGCGAGGTGTCGCTCGGCCCTCGACCTCCTGTGACGTCGGCGCCTACCAGAGCGCGAGCGCGGGACTCGTCATTGCCGGGTCTGGGCCGAAGAAGGCGAGGGTCGGCAACCCCGTGAGCGAGAAGTTCCTGCTCACCAACCAGGGGTCTGGGCCAGCAATCGGGGTGATGCTCAGCGACAACCTGCCGGCCAATACGGACTTGTTCTCCTGGAGCACCTCACAGGGCTCCTGCACGGGCGGAAAGACGGTGACCTGCTCGCTCGGGACGATCAACTCGAGCGCCACCGGCTCGCCGACCACGGCGAGCGTGACGATCGTGCTCGTCCCGACAAAGGCGGCCTCGCTCACCGACTGGGCCACGGTGAGCGCTGCTGACAGCGCTACCGTCAGCGCCTCCGCGAAGACCTTGGTGAGCGCCTCGGTAGCTGGCACGGCGCCGGTCGTGCTCACCACATCGGCGAGCAAGGTCTCGTCGACGAGTGCCAGGCTAAGCGGCATCGTCAATCCGGCCGGCGAGTCGACCACGTACAGCTTCGACCTCGGCACGAGCAAGTCCTACGGCAAGATCGTGCGCGGAGGCAAGTTGAAGTCGGCGTTGAGCCCGATTTCAGTTTCGGTTTCAGTCGCCGCGCTCAAGCCCGACACGACCTATTACTTCCGTGTCGTCGCAAACAACGCGACAGGGACCCGCCACGGCCAAGACATGACCTTCAAGACGTCGAAGGCCAAGTCCAAGCACTAGTCAAGCCTCGAACATTAGTGGTGAGGGCACAAGGTACTGGGCTCCGATGACACGGTGGCACCTCGCGGGGTGCCGCCGTGTCATCGTCCAGTCCGGCAGTTCGGTAGGCGCCGGACATGACGAGTACGTCCCCGGGGAAGATCTCCTCCGGGAAGGCCTCCTTGTCGTGGATGGTGAGGTCGCCGATCTCCAGGATCTCGTCGGGGTATCGAGCCATGCTCAGCACCAAGCCGCCAGCTTTATGAGCAGCGGGCGCGGCCGGACAGGCAGGTTAGGTGCGGCAGACCCACTCCTATCTACCTCCCCCTGAAATGCGCACAGCCGCCAAGGCTTCTCTTTATCCCGCTATCAAGGTGCTGAGCCTGTCAAACGCTTCCTCCATGCCCCGGCGGACTTCTCCGTCCGCGGTCAAACGCTTCCTCCATGCCCCGGCGGACTTCTCCGTCCGCGTCGGGCCAGGATGTCATTCGTTCGTCCGGCACGCTCAGGTTCACGTGGATCTCGAAGGAGCCTGTGACCGCGTCTTACACCCGTAACGTGCCCCAGTAGCCGCGGCTGCCGTCGCCCCACTCGAGCTCATGAACTCCCTCGTCTTTACTCCATTGGCTCGTCAGCGAGTAGCAATGACCATGCGACTCACCTTCAAGTTCGACGCTGGCGTTTCGTCCGTCGTCTTCAGCTGTGACATGAGCTGCCACAACGGTGGGGAGCCATCCGGGCAATCGTCTCGGGTCGGCCACTATGGCCCAAACAGCTTCACTCTCACGGCGACCCCTCGAGATCCGTCGACGATCATGGCTCACCTGCCGGAAGAGTTGGCTGCTCAGTACCGAATTCGTGTTGATCCTAGGTTGCAGGCAGGAAGCAGACAATACCCCTTCGAGCGCCCCGAGCCTCATCGGCACTGTGACCTTCTACGAAGAGATAGGGACTTTCGCCTCTGACTTCGCACCATCCCGGTGGTCCATCAATGGTGGTGTGACCTCAGTCGAAGTTGGCATCGCCCCGCCGGCATCGACCGGTGCTCGCCACCCCGTCTCTCCGGGCGAGGGTTAGCAGGACTGTCGGAGTAGGGGGCACATGCCGACCGTCTCCGGTGAGACAGCCTTGCGGGGACCCGGTACATCCGCCCTGCTGACAAGTACTGAGAACGTGCCAGTCGTGGGTCCGGGGGCAAGCCTCAGCACGTACTTCTCGTTCGTCAAGCCTCATATCGATGCGACCTTCGTGCTGGTCGGTGTCACGGGCAGCTTGCTCGCCCGCATGCGCTCGGGTTCACTTCCACCGGGACGACTTCTCGGAGTGGTAGTGGCGATAGCGCTTCTCAGCGCCGGTGCTGAATGCTGGACGAACCTGGTCGACCGTGACATCGACGCTGTGATGCGTCGCACCGCCCGGCGATCGCTGCCAGCGGGCGCGATCAGTGTTCGAAAGGCTTCGATTCTCGGTGCTGTCCTTACCGTCGCCGGACTCACCATCGCAGGCTTCCTCGGCTTGCTGCCCTTCCTATTTCTCACATTTGCGTTGATCAACAACGTCGTGGTCTACAGCCTGCTGACAAAGCGTTCGACGCCGTGGAGCATCGTGCTCGGATCTGCAGTGGGCCCACTGACTTTCTGGGCGGGGTATACCGCGATCAGCGAACCCATATCGGCGGCAGCTGTTCTCCTCGGCGCGATGGTCGCGGCCTGGGTACCTGTTCACATCTGGGCAATCGCAACGCGCTACCGGGATGACTACACACGAGCTGGAGTCCCCATGGCGCCAGTCGTCTGGACCTCGAGGCGACTCGGGGTTTGCCTCCTGATCTCGACCATGGTGATGGGTGCCTTGGCGACTGCGGGCATCGCCTCGATCAGGACCTCCACGGAAGCGATCGTCGGGGTCGTGGCGCTGATCTCGGTGCTAGCAACCGTAATGGCAGTCCTTCTTCCCTGGCACGAACGGCTGGCCCGCCCCTTGATCAAGCTGGTTACTGCCTACCTCGTTGTCGTCCTGGTCGCCGCGATCGGGTTCGCATTATGACCCTCGTCCTAACGGCATTACCTCGGGGCTTATCTACGAAAAGGAGCACGATATGACAGCAACAATTGGCCAAGTTGAAACGAGCGGCTCGCAGCCGATTGAGGCTGAACACGACGGGCATCTTCCCGGTGCCAAACTCGATCAGTTCTCCTCGTTAATGGCTCGGCTTCTCTCCGTGTGGATCGTGCTGATTGCCGCCCTGAGCTTCTTGACGGTGCCCTGGCTGAAGTCGGTGAACGGTGGTGACCTGACTCAGTCGATGGCATGGTTCTACCACGCTCTTATGCTGCCAGCTGCGATTCTGCTCCTGATTCTCTGCACGAGGGTGTTCGTGACGCACGACTGGGTGCGCTACCTGATCTCCCACAGCGCCCTTGTGGCGATCTTTGAAGGGGTCGGTTTCCTGATCCTCGGATATGGCACGCTCCACAATGTCTCGTCGCTTACAAGCTTCGGATTCTGGATAATCATGCCTTGCACCATCGAGCTTTTCCTGGTGACGGTGGTGTTTGTCATCGATCTTGCCTACGCGGCATTCCGGCCGCCTCCCGGTGAGAGTATCTCCCCGCAAAAAGCCGAGATTCGGTGGGCGATGTTCTTCTCGGGCGTCTCCGTTCTTACCTGGGTGGTTCTCGGACTCGCGGCGGCGGCCTCGGAGATCGGCATCAGCTGGTCGTTCTGGGCTGGTTGGCAGCACGAGGCGACGTCCACGCTCGTCGGAAACATCATCACGTCCCACTCTCACGGGATGCTTCCGTCATTCATGGCTGTGATCGTGTTCTTGGCTGCGGAGGCGTTCGGATACTCCGCGCTGGTGGGAATCCGCAAGCAGGTTGCCCGAGTCGGAGCCGGCATCATGCTCGCCGGCATCGCCCTCTACTCAGGCATATACGCGGTCTCGGCCATCGGGACCTTCGTCGTCCCGGCTTGGTTTCCCTCCGGTCCAGGTGGCGTGAACGGAATAGCCATGGACGACACGATGACCGGGCTCGTGGGCGTAGGTGCGCTAGTCCTTGCCGCGGCGATGATCCCGGAGCTCTGGGGCAGCTTCCGAAAGGCAACCGGCGTCATCAAGGAGCGCTTCAACCCCGTTCG